>JAMOVS010000184.1 GCA_027061845.1 Thermaceae bacterium | reverse complement strand
AGCGGTCCTTAAACGAGCCCGGCTCGGACTCGTCGGCGTTCATGATGATGTAGTGCTGCTTGCCGTCGTCCTTGGGCATGAAGGACCACTTCAGCCCGGTGGGAAAGCCGGCGCCGCCGCGGCCCCTGAGCCCCGAGCGCTTGACCTCCTCGATGACCTCGTCCGGGGTCATCTGGGTGAGCGCCTTCTTCGCCGCCTCGTAGCCCCCGTGGGAGAGGTAGTAGTCCAGGGTATGGGAAGCGGGCTTCCCCACGTGGGCGTAAAGCGTCGGCTCGAAGCGGGGGTCGCGGCCGGAAACGATGGGCCCCTCGCTCATGCTCCCTCCTCCCTCACGTGATGACCGCAGGAACCGGGTAGCTCGATCTCCTCTAAGGACTTGCCCGCCCGGAGCCCCTCAAGCAGCGCCTTCAAGCGCTCCCGGGTGACGCACTCGACGTAGGGCTCGTCGTTCACCTGCACCACCGGCCCCAGGTGGCAGGCCCCCAGGCACTCCACCTTCTGGATGGAAAAAAGCCCGTCCGGGGTGACCTCGCCGGGGCCGATGCCGAGCTCGGCCCGGAGCGTGTCCCAAAGTTCCTCCGAGCCGGCCAGCTTGCAGGAGAGGGTGGCGCAGACCTGGAGGTGGTACTTCCCGGTGGGAACCCCCTGGTAGTAGGAGTAAAAGCTCATCACCCCCCGCACCTGGGTCGGGGTGGTGCCCACGATCTCGGCGATCTCGCGGATGCGCTCCTCGCTGACGTAGCCCTCCTCCTGCTGCACCTTGCGGAGTAGCGGCATCACCGCCGCCCGGCGGTTTTCCGGGGGGTAGTTCCGGAAGACGATTTCGAGCCAGTCTTGTTTGTCGTCAAAGAACCCCATCGCCGATCACCGATCCACATCCCCGAGCACCGGGTCGAAGCTCGCGAGAATCGCCACCAGGTCCTGGAAGAAGTGCCCCTTGGCGGCCTTCGGAAGCGCCTGCAGGTTGAAGAAGCTCGGGGTCCGGACCTTGACCCGGTAGGGCAGGCTGCCGCCGTCCGAGACCACGTAGTACCCGAGCTCGCCGCGGGCGCTCTCGGTGGGCACGTAGGCCTCGCCCGGCGGGACCTCGAACCCCTCGGTGGCCAGCTTGAAGTGGAAGATCAACGCCTCCATCGAGGTGGCAAGGAGCTCTTTGGGCGGGTAGGAGAAGTGGGGGTTGGGGTCGCGGATGGGGCCGGGCTCGAGCCTCTGGACGGCCTGGCGGATGATCCGGGCCGCCTGGCGCATCTCCTCGAGCCGCACCACCATCCGGTCCCAGGTGTCGCCCCGCTCGCCCAAGGGGACCTCGAAGTCGTAGGTCTCGTAGCCGCAGTAGGGGTAGGCCTTGCGGGCGTCGTAGTTGACGCCGCTGGCCCGCAGACTGCCCCCGGTGAGGCCGGCCGCGATCGCGTCCTCGGGGGAGATCACCCCCACCCCCCGGGCCCGGCCCTCGAAGATCGGGCTGCCCACGAAAAGCCCCTGGTAGTCGTCCACCCGGTGGTCGAAGGTGTCGAGGAACTTCTTGAGCTCGGGGACGAACTCCTCCGGCAGGTCCTCCTTGACGCCGCCGATCCGGATGTAGTTGTGGTGGAAGCGCTGGCCGGTGACCCACTCGAAGAGGTCGAGGATCGTCTCGCGCTCGCGGAAGGTGTAGAAGTAGGGGGTCAGTGCCCCGAGGTCGAGGAGCCCGCTCGCCACGAAGATCAGGTGGCTGGCGATACGGGAGAGCTCGTTTAGGATCACCCGGATCACCCGGGCGCGCTCGGGCACCTCGGCTCCCACCAGCTTTTCCACGCTCAGCGCGTAGGCGAGGTCGTGGGCGAAGGAGTGGAGGTAGTCCATGCGCGGGGAGAAGGTGATGTTCTGATGGAAGGTGCGGTTTTCCATCGTCTTCTCGAAGCCGGTGTGGAGGTAGCCGATATGGGGAATGACGTCCAAGACCTCCTCCCCCGCGAGCTTGACCACCAGCCTCAGCACCCCGTGGGTCGAGGGGTGCTGCGGCCCCATGTTGAGGAGCATCTCCTCGGTGCGGAGCTCCTTGGGTTCGGGAATCACCGCCGCTCCCCCTTCCTCCGGCCGCCGCGCCAGCCGGTCAGGCCCTTGTCCTTGCCCCTGAGCCCGGCGCGGAAGGCCTCGGGCTCGATGTAGCGACCGTCTCCGAAGAGCGTCGGGGTCTCGCCCAAGGGGTGGTCCTTCCGAAGGGGGTGCCCCTCGGCGTCCTCGGGGAGAAGGATCCGCCTTAAGTCCGGGTGCCCCTCGAAGACGAGGCCAAAGAGGTCGTAGACCTCGCGCTCGGGGAAGCTCGCGCTGGGCCAGAGGTCGGTGACGCTTTCAAGCTTCGGCCTCTTCTCGGGCACGTAGACCCGGGGGTAGATCCGGCTGCCGTCGCCGTCCGCAAATCCCGGCATGCTCACGAGCTCGTAGATCACCGCGAAGCGCTCGGGGTGCTGCCAGGAGGTGCCCTCGGGGTAGTCTCGGTAATCCATGCCGATCACGTCGGCGAGGTAGTTAAAGCCCATTTCCTTGAAGGCCCGCAGGTGGACCTTGAGCTCATCAAGCGGCAGCACCAGGTGCAAAAGGCCGTGCTCTTCGCGGACGGGAATGCCCTTTTCCTCGGCGTAGGCTCTCGCTTCGTCCCTCCGCACGCTAGGCCCCCTTTGCCCACGCGGCCACCGGCGGAAGCTTCCTCCCCGCCTCGTCCTTGGCCTGGCCGCGGATCTTTTTCTGCAGCTGCATCACCGCGTAGATGAGCGCCTCGGGCCGGGGCGGACAGCCGGGGACGTAGACGTCCACCGGAACCACCGAGTCCACCGATTGCACGATGGCGTAGTTGTTGAACATGCCCCCGGAGCTGGCGCAGGCGCCCATGCTGATCACCCACTTGGGGTCGGGCATCTGGTCGTAGACCCGCCGCATCACCGGCGCCATCTTCTTAGAAAGCCGGCCGGCGACGATCATCAGGTCGGCCTGGCGGGGGCTGGCCCGGAAGACCTCGCTGCCGAAGCGGGCCAGGTCGTTGCGGGCGTTGGTCGAGGCCATCATCTCGATGGCGCAGCAGGCCAGCCCAAACGTCACCGGCCAGAGCGAGTTCGAGCGCCCCCAGGCGATCAGCTTTTCCAGCGTGGTAAAGAGGATGCCCTGACGCTCGAGCTCCTTAAACTCCTCTTCGTACGACTTCACCCGCGGTCCCCCCTTCTCGGGAGCATCTCCATCGTCCCCTTCTTCCACTCGTAGTAGAGCCCGGCCAAAAGCACGAAGACGAAGAAGGCCATGGCGGCGTAGCCGGCCAGGCCGAGCTTCTTGGCGGTTACCGCGTAGGGCCAGAGAAACGCCACCTCGACGTCGAAGACGAGGAACAAAAGCCCCACCGCGTAAAAGTGCGCCGGGAATCGGCGCACGTAGCCCATCGGTTCGTTGCCCGACTCGTAGTCCCGGAGCTTTTCCGGGGTCGGGCGCTTGGGGCCGAAGAGGTAGCCCACAAGCAAAAGCGCCACCCCGATGAAGGCGGCGACGGCGAGGTAGATGAGCGCGTTTAGATACTCGGCGAGCGGATCCATACCGGCCTCCTCGTGACCAGCTTCACTTGGCGGGGGAAAACCCGCCCAAGCGTCTCAAATCCCCTTCATCTTAAAGAGCCCGAGGGGGCCATTCGCCCCCTCTTGGCTCACCTTTCGATACGCATCCCGCTGCTCTTTTGGGTCCTGCCGCCGGCGTGCTGTACCTCGCCGGTCAAAAGGCCCATCCAGACCAGGGCGGTGCCGTCCGGCTCCAGCTTCAAGGGCCGCACCCGCTGGGCCACCACCGCTTCCCCGCCCCGGGCGCGGGCCTTCTCGAGTGCCTCCTCCTCGCTCTCCGCCGCCACCAGGTAGACCGCCTCCACCCGTCCCGGTCCCTCGACCTCCAGCTCGTTGGTTACCAGGTAGAGCTTCACGTCCCGAGTCTACCGCTATGCTGAAGGGACGTGCAGCGGGCGGTCTTGAAAGCGGGCAAGGAGAGGAAGGTCAAGAACTTCTACCCCACGGTCTACGCCGACGAGCTGGCCGAGGTGCCCAAGATCGAGGGGATAACCAGGCTTTTTTCCGCCGCTGGCGAGGCCCTCGGGGTGGGCTACTACGAGCCAACGTCGCGCGCCACCTTAAGGCTTTACCGCTTCGACCAGGGGCCCCTGGACGAGGGCTTTTTCCGGCTAAGGTTTTCCCGGGCCCAGGCGCGGCGGGCCGGGCTCGGGGAGTTCTACCGGCTGGCCCACGCCGAGGCCGACGGGCTCCCCGGGCTGGTGGTGGACCGCTTTCGGGACGTCCTCTTGGTCCAGGTGCGCACCCGGGGGAGCTGGGCGCTGAAAGACCGCTGGCTGGGGGCGCTCCGGGAGATTACCGGGGCAAAAAGCGCGGTGCTCGTGCCCACCGAGTACGCCAAGAAGGCGGGGCTTTCCCTGGAAAAGACCGCCCTTTGGGG
>JAMOVS010000183.1 GCA_027061845.1 Thermaceae bacterium | reverse complement strand
CCCGAGTTCATGCACATCCTCGCCCGCCCCGGCTCGGGCATCAAGACCATCTACGACATGAAGGGCAAGAAGGTCTACGTCGGTGACATCGGCTCCGGCGTGGAGGCCACCACCAAGCAGATCTTCGCCGCCGCCGGCATGAGCTTCGACGACCTGGCCCAGGCCGTGCACGGTAAGGTCAGCCAGGCGGTCGAGCTGCTGCAGGACGGCAAGATCGACGCCCTCTTCTACACCGTGGGCGTGGGCTCGGCGGCGATGCAGAACGCCACCACCATCGCCAAGGCCTACTTCGTGCCGCTTCCGCTCGACATCATCCAGAAGCTGATCAGCGAGTTCCCCTACTACACCCAGGTCATCATTCCGCCGAACACCTACGAGGGCCAGACCATCTCGGTGCCCACCATCGGCGTGAAGGCCACCTTCATCATCCACAAGGACATCCCCGCCGACGTGGTCTACAAGATCGCCAAGCTCCTCTTCGTCGACAAGGTCGACGAGTTCAAGAAGATTCACCCCTCGCTCGAGACCTTCTTCGACGTGAAGAAGGCCCTCGAGGGCATGACCATCCCCATCCACGAGGGTGCGGCGAAGCTCTACGAGGAGCTCGGCATCGAGATCCCCGAGATCGCCAAGCCGGTCAAGTAAGCCAGGCCATCCCCATGGCAGTTTGGAACCCGGCCCCTTCGGCCGGGTTCTTCCTTTAAACTTGCAACGAAGGGAGGAAAGCCGTGGCCCAGAAGCCGGAGCAAAACGGTGCCAGCAACGTTCCCGATATCGATGCCGAACAGTTAATGATCGAGACCGAATACGGCGGTCGTAACCCGGCCAACTGGCAAAAACTCCTGATCTTCGTCATCGCCGTCTCCTGGTCGGCGTTCCAGCTCTTCGCCAGCTGGCTGGGGAAGATCGACCCCATGATCCTGCGGGCGATCCACCTGGCCTTCGCCTTCGCCATCAGCTTTCTCGCCTACCCCTCGAAGAACGCCCGGCGGGATATCTGGCTCTTTCTGATCGGTCTTGGCTACGCCCTCTATTTCGCTATTGGAAACCGTATCAACCTAGGGACGTTCACCGTCGGAAACTATGTGGTGAGCTGGAACCTGATCGCCATCATGGCGGCGGTCGTCGTCGTGGGGCTCTGGCTCACCCGCAAGACGCCGCCCAAGGGGCCGGTCGAGAAGATCCCCTGGTACGACTGGGCGATCCTGGCCGCGGGGCTCGCGGGCACGCTGGCGATCCCCATCTTCCTGGAGCAGATCATCGTCATTCAGGGGGGCGTGCCCACCACCCGCGACATCGTGCTGGGCACGATCACCCTCTTCGTGCTCACCATCGCCGGGCTCCGGGTGGTCGGCCCCGCCCTGATGATCATCGCCTGGTTGATGATCCTCTACGCCATGACCGGACCGGCGGGGATCATCAAGATCGAGCTCCCCGACGTCCTCTACCTCCACAACGGCGCCACCTGGGACAACATCACCCAGCAGCTCTACCTCACCGACCAGGGCTTCTGGGGCGTGCCGCTCGGGGTCTCGGCCACCTTCGTCTACCTCTTCGTGCTCTTCGGCACCCTGCTGGACAAGGCCGGCGCCGGTAAGTACCTGGTGGACCTGGCCTACGCCGGCCTGGGGCACTTCCGAGGCGGCCCCGCCAAGGCGGCGGTGATCGCCAGCATGCTCACCGGCATCATCTCCGGTTCCTCGATCGCCAACGTGGTGACCACCGGTACCTTCACCATCCCGTTGATGAAGCGGGTCGGCTACCCGCCGGAGAAGGCCGGCGCCACCGAGGTCGCCTCCTCGGTGAACGGCCAGCTGATGCCGCCGGTGATGGGCGCCGCCGCCTTCATCATGGCCGACTTCCTGCAGATCCCCTACTCCCGGCTGATCATCTACGCCTTTATCCCGGCGATCCTCACCTACTACGGCCTCTTCCTGGTGGTCCACCTCGAGGCCCTCAAGCTCGGACTCAAGGGCCTGCCGCGGAGCGAGCTGCCGAACTTCCGGGAGGTCCTGCTCTCCGGTCTCCACTACCTGATGCCGATCGTCTGGCTGCTCTACGAGCTGGTCGGCCTGGAGCACACCCCCTCGCGGGCGGCGCTCAACGCGATGTTCCTCCTGATGACGTTGATGTTCTTCCAGTTCGCGCTGCGCGACAAAATCCGCCTGCTGATCGCCTCCATCATCACCTTCTTCGCCGCCGTCGCCCTCTACCTCTTCGGGGTGCCGGGGCTGGTGGGCAAGGAGCTCGAAATCTCCAAGGGCGTCTTCATCGACTTCACCCACCTCGACGTCATGTACTCCTCGCTCCTGGTCCTCTTCCTGGGCATCCTGATGGTGGCGTTCTTCGGCAAGCAGCTGGGCACCGACCTCAAATCGGCGCTCAAGGACTTCATCGTCGACGTGCTGGCCGCCTTCGAGGCCGCCGGCCGCAACATGAGCACGATCGCGGTGGCCACCGCCGCCGCCGGCATCATCGTCGGCATGGTGGCGATCACCAACGTGGGCTACGGCCTCACCCAGATCGTCGAGGCCCTCTCCGGCGGCAACCTGCTGATCGCGCTCTTCATCAGCATGCTGGCCTCGCTGCTCCTGGGCCTGGGGCTGCCCACCACCGCGAACTACATCGTCATGGCCTCGCTGGTGGCCCCGGTGCTGGTGCACCTGGCCGAGATCCACAACCTCGACGTGCCGCTGGTGGCCATCCACCTCTTCGTCTTCTACTTCGGCATCCTGGCCGACGATACCCCGCCGGTCGGTCTCGCCGCCTACGCCGCCGCCGCCATCGCCCGCGGCGACCCGATCAAGACCGGTTTCCAGGGCTTCGCCTACGACATGCGCACGGCCCTTCTGCCCTACGTCTTCATCTTCTACCCGCAGCTCTTGCTCCTGAACCTCAAGAGCCCGCTCGAGGGCGTCTGGGTGGTGCTCACCGGGTTCCTGGGCATGACCGCCTTCGTGATCGGCAACCAGGGCTACTTCCTCACCCGGATGCGGGGCGTCCTCGGCTGGGCGGCCCGGATCGCCCTGATGGTGGCCGGCTACCTGCTGCTCACCTCCAAGATCTCCTACGACCTCCTGGGCTTCGCCATCTTCGCCCTGGTCTTCCTCTGGCAGCTCTGGGAGCGTAAGCGCGAGGAGGCGGTGCTGGCCACGGCGTAACCCCCGGGGCATAAGGGAGGCGGGCCCGCGGGCCCGCCTCCCTTATGCCTTACGCCGGGACCGCCGCCGGTCGGGCCACCGGCACCCGCTCCTCCGCCGGGGCGAAGACCACCTTGACCGCCTGCCGCGACGCCGCCGCCCGAATCGCCCCGGTCCAGGCGGCCAGCGGGTAGGCCCCGCCGACCAGCCGCTCGAGGCCGCCCAGGGCAGGCAGCATCGCCACCGCGTCGGCGAAGTCGGAGCTGGAATAGGTGTAGCTCCCGACCCAGGTGAGCTCGGAGAACCAGTGGGGCGAGAAGTCGTGGCGCACCTCGCCGGCGGCGCCGAGCAACAGGACGACGCCGCCCTCCTCGGCCGCCCAGGCGGCCTCGTCCAGGCTTTTCGCGCTGCCCGCCGCCTCGATGACCGCCGGGTAGCCGCCGCGGAAGACCGGCGCCCCCCAAAGCGGCCGGTAGCGCCGGGCCCCGTAGGCCAGAAGGGCCTCCTCGGCCCTGGGATACACCGCGCTCGCGCCCAGAAACCCGGCCAGCTCGGCCTGAAGGGGATGCCGGGCCACCACGTCGAGCCGGCCGGAAAAGCCGAGCTCCCGAAGCAGCCGCAGCGAAAGCAGCCCGATCGTCCCCGCCCCGATCACCAAAACCGCCTCGGGGAAGGCGTAGACCCCGCCTTTCAAAAAGGCCCGCCGGAGCCCCCTTAACACCACCGCCAGCGGCTCAGAGAGCACCGCCCGGGCGTCCGGGACCCCGCCGGGCACCTCGACCAGCCGGTCGGGGCGGGCGTAGACCCGCTCCGACCAGCCGCCGGGAAGCTCCCGGTGGTAGCCGAGCATGCCGGGGGCGAGCGCCCCCTCGGCGACGTTCTGACAGAGCCCCTCCTCCCCCCGGGCGCAAAGGGGGCAGGGATCGAGCCCGCGGTCGGCGCAGGAAAGCAGCGGGTTCACCGCCACCCGCACGCCCCCGTAATCACCCAGGATCTCGTGACCGAGCACCGCGGGAAAGGAGAAGAAGGGCGAGAGACGCGGGGAGTTCTTGCCATAGAGGAGGGCCAGGTCGGAGCCGCAGACCCCGGCCAGGCGCACCCGCACCGGCACGAACCCCGCCGGCGGCTCCGGCTCCGGAAGGTCCAAAAGCCGAAGCGGCAGCGCCCCCACCGGATACCGCTTCCCCAGCGCCCGCGCCAGCAGGTAGCGGGGGATGGAGGGGAAGTAGGTGAGGGCTTTCATAAGCCGGGTGTGGGAGGTAGGAGGTGGGAGGTAGGCTTTGGTTTCCTACCTCCTACACCCCACCCCCCACCTCCTTTCGTCAACTCATCGGCACCTGGGGGATCAGCTTGCCCTCGATCCGCTCCAGGATGTCGTCGACCGAGCGGCCGGTGATGGTGAGGCCGTGGTTCTTGAGGCCCACGATCGCCCGGGCCGGGTCCGGCGCCTG
>JAMOVS010000182.1 GCA_027061845.1 Thermaceae bacterium | reverse complement strand
TTTTCCAAGAGGATCGGCAACCAAAGCTCGACCACCGCCCCGCCCCCCTTGGCGTCGGGCAGCGCCCGGCGGCCGAGGAGGGTGCGGGTGGAAAAGTGCTCCATCTCGCGCTCGCGGTCGAGGGCGGGGTTGGTCACCACCGCCACGGTCTCCTTGAAGAACTCGGCGAGGTTCGGGGGCTCGGGGGCAAGGGCGGCGAGCGGCGCGTCCCAGCCCAGGCTGCCCACCGGCTCGCGGCCGGTCTTGGCCAGCGCCTTCAGGTACCGCTCGTCCCAGCGATCCCAGCCGAAGGCCCGCTTATGCCCCTCGCGGACGAGGACCTTTGCCGTGTCTTCCCCCTCCGCCGCTTCTTTCGGCTCGGAAAGCCGCTCCCTAAGCCCCTCGACCAGCGCGTTCTTGCGAATGCTCCGCTCCAGGACCAGACGTTGATGGCGATCGTAGGGAAGGAGCTCCACCTCGTCGCCGAGCCGGACGGTGATCCGCTCTCCCGGCGCCAGCGGCCGGGGCTCCCTCACGAACTCCTCGGCGGTGAAAACCCCCCGCTCCGAGGAAAAAACGTATTCGAACGGGGTCTCCACGAACCAAAGCGGCCGCAGGCCCATGGCGTCGGTGGCGAAGACCGCCTCCGACGCGTAGCGGGTCACCAGCGCCGCCGGACCCTGGGCCAGCGGGCCAAAGCGCTCGCGGAAGCCCAGGTAAAGGTCCGCCAGTACCGGAGAGTAGCCCTGGATCTCCCCGAAGACGGGCGGAAAGACCAGGTCGATCGCCTCCGGCAAGCTGCGCCGGTAGCGAAAGATCAGCGCGGCCAGCATCCGGTTCAGGTCCTGGGAGTCGGAACCCCCGGAACGGGGCACGCCGTAGGCCTCGAGCTCCCGCCGCAGGCGGTCGATCGTGTTGATCTCGCCGTTGTGGGCCAGCAGCCCGAAGGGCTGTACCTGCTCGAAGGTGGAAAGGGTGTTGGTCGAGTAGCGATTGTGGCCCAGGGTAATGCGCGAGCGGAAGTTGGGGAGCGCCAGCTCGGGGTAGTAGCGTTTCAGGATCTCGGCCGAGCCGCGAACCTTGTACACCACCGCGTGGGTGGAAAGCGAGACCACGTGCAGCGGAAACGCCCCCTCGAGCGCCAGGCCCAGCTCGAAGAGCTCTCCGTCGCCGCCCTCGGAAAGTCCCGCGAGCTGGAGGAAAATCGGCTCCGTACGCCGCCCCATCGGGCCCAGGACCCGGGCGTTGGTCTCGCCCGGTCCCTCGAAGAGCAAGCGCACCCCGCGGCGGGCGCCCTCGACCCGAAACCCGTCCAGGATCTCGGGGATGCGGCCGGCCGCCTCCTTGGGAACGAAGAGGTGGCCGACGAAAAAGCGTGGGTTGAAGGGCAGCTTCGGGTCCAGCCCCTGACGCTCGAAGCGTTCGGACCAAAGCTCCCGGGGAAGGTCGGTCATCACCCCGGTGCCGTCGCCCTCGCCCAAGATGGCGCCGGCGCGATGCGCCATGCGGTAGAGGGCCTCGATCGCCCGCAGAACGTTTCGATGCCGGGGACTCCCGTCCTTCTCGATCACCGCGACAATGCCGCAAGCGTCTCGTTCCCGCGTGCTCACACGACCTCCTGAGGTTCGGGGCCGGTCGCGAAGAAATGGAAAGAACATGCGCGACCGTGCGAAGATTATACATGTCGCTCCGAATGGGGTCAAACGGACAGGGCGCCGGCCGCCTGCGCGTGTGAATTTTCACTTGACACTCAGAAATGCCGGCCTCTAAGATGTTTCATGGAATCGCGACTTCGTGGGGAGGTTGCTGTGGAAACGTTACGCGTATCCGGTAAGTCGAGGCCCAACTCGGTGGCGGGCGCGATCGCTGCGCTCCTTCGTTCCCAGGGCGAGGTGGAGGTTCAGGCCATCGGTCCGGCGGCGGTCAACCAGGCGGTCAAGGCGATTGCCATCGCCCGGGGCTACATCACCCCGGACAACCTGGATCTCTACGTCAAGCCGGCCTTCGTCAAGCTGGAGTTGGAGAACGAGGAGCGTACCGCCCTTCGCTTCACCATCAAAGCCCAGCCACTGAACCCCTAGGCGCGCGCCCGAGCGGCGCTCAGCCTTCCCATCCTTTTCCCGCTAGGATTGGGAAAGCATGATGTTATTCGGTCCCTTCACCTGGCTGATCTTCCTGGTCTTCCTCGCCACCCTGCTGGTGCAGGGGTGGTTGCAGAAAACCTACGCCACCTACAGCCGCATCCCCAACCGCCGGGGGCTCACCGGTGCCGAGACCGCCCGCACCGTGCTGGACTCGGAGGGGCTCACCCAGGTCCGGGTGGAGCCGGTCCGGGGCACGCTTACCGACCACTACGACCCGATCAAAAAGGTGGTCCGGCTCTCGGAACCGAACTACGCCTCCAATAGCGTGGCCGCCCTCGCGGTCGCCGCCCACGAGACCGGCCACGCCATCCAGGACGCCCGTAAGTTCGTTTGGATGCGGGTCCGCCACCAGCTCCTGCCGGCGGCGCAGATCGGCTCCAACCTGGGGCCCTGGCTCTTCCTCATCGGTCTGATGATCGGGGCCTTGGGTCTTGCCAAGCTCGGGCTTTATCTCTTCGGCGCCGCCGCCCTCTTCCAGCTGGTCACCCTGCCGGTGGAGTTCGACGCCAGCCGCCGGGCGCTCAAAAAACTCGAGGAGCTGAGGCTGCTAAGCCCCGAGGAGCTCCCCGGCGCCCGGAAGGTGCTCACCGCCGCCGCCCTCACCTACGTGGCGGCGCTGGCGATGAGCGTGGCCTACCTCCTGCAGTACGCCGCCATTCTCGCCTCCGCGCGGGACGAATGAACGCCAGGCAATCGCAGGGCGAGGGCCCGCGGGCCCTCGCCCTCGGCGTTTTGGAGCGGGTGGGCCGGGGGAAGTACCTCGAGCCCACCCTCGACCTGGCACTGGAAAAAAGCAAGCTCAAAGGCCCCGACCGGGGCCTCGCCACCCAGCTCGCCTACGGCACGATGCAGCGACTTCACTACCTCGACCACGTGCTGGCGCCCTATTTAAAAAGCCCCGAGCGCCTGCCCGAGCCCGTGCGCTGGATCCTGCGGCTCGGCGCCTTCGAAAAGCTCTTTTTACGCACCCCCGACTACGCCGCCGTCAACGAGTGGGTGGAACTCGCGAAAAAGGTCTCGCCCCGGCACGGGGGGCTGGTGAACGCGGTGCTGCGGAAGGCGGCGCCCCGGGAGGCCCCGCCCTGGATCCGGGAGTCGGTGCCCAAGTTCCTCTACGACCACTGGCGGGAGTTTTTCGGCGACGCGGGCTTCGTCCGGCACTTCAACGAGCCGCCACCGCTTTGGGTGACTGCCTTTCCCGGGGCGGAAAAGGCCCTGCAGGACGAGGGGGTTCAGTATGAAACCGGCCCGGTTCCAGGAAGTTTAAAGCTTGCGGGCAGCCCCCTCCGCGCCCTCAAGGCCTACCGCCGGGGCCTGGTGCAGCCGCAAAACCCGGCCTCGCTCTTCGCCGCCCAGCTCCTCGAGGCCCCTCCCGGCGAGCGGGTCCTCGACCTCGCCGGCGGCGCCGGGCTGAAAGCCGCCTGGCTTGCGGCCCAGGGCGCCCGGGTGACCAGCTACGACAAAAACCCAAGGCGCCAGGAGGCGGGGAGGAAAAACTTCCAGCGCCTCGGGCTCTCGGTGGACTTTAAGACCGCCGACCTCACCCGGCCGATCCCGGACCGGGCGGCCTACGTCCTCCTCGACGCCCCCTGCACCGGCACCGGCACCTTCCGCCACCACCCCGAGCTCCGCTACCGCATCCAAAGGGGCGACCCCGAGGAAACCTCAAGGCTTCAGCGAAAGCTTCTGGAGACCGCCGCCCGGGCCACCCTGCCCGGAGGCCGGCTGGTCTACGCGGTCTGCAGCCTGACCGGCCCCGAGGGCGAGGGGGTGGTGCGGGCGTTTTTGAAAGACCACCCCGAGTTCGAGCCCGAGCCCTTCGAGCTCCCCTTCCCCGCCCTAAAGCACGACCTCGGGGCCTACGTGCGCCCCGAGGACGGCCTCGACGGGTTTTACTACGCCCGGCTCCGCCGGAAGGCCTAGGCCTCCGACTCTTCGCTCAGGCTGCTGATAAAGAGGTCCAAGAACGCCCCGGCGAAGAGGCCGATCAGGACCCCGATCAGCCCCTGGGCCCAGGTGATTCCCCAGTTGTCGAAGAAAAGGCCGTTGGAGACGAACGCGAGTCCCCAGAAGACAACCGTGATCACGACCCAGAAGAGGATGAACCTGGCGGTCATGCCCTCACCTCCCTGAGCCCTAGCTTACCAGCTTCCAGCGGGGGCCCTGGGGGGTATCCTCCACCACCACCCCAAGCTCGGCGAGCCGGTCGCGGACCCGGTCGGCGAGGGCGTAGTCCTTGCGGCGGCGGGCCTCCTCGCGGAGCTCGAGGACCAGCTCCATCAGCCCCTCGAGCGCGGGCCCCTCGAGCTTTTCGCTGAGCACCCGCTCGGGGAAGAGCCCGAGCACCCCCTCCCCGAGCTCCCGGAAGGCGGCCTCGGCCCGCTCCAGGCTCTCCCTCCCCACCTCGCCGGAGAGCGCCTTGTTGAGTTCCGGCAGCCAGGTGAAGAAGGCGGCGATCGCCTCCGGGGTGCCGAGGTCGTCGTTCATCGCCTCGGCGAAGGCGGCGCGAAGCCGCTCGGTGGCGGCGTCCAGGACGGGATCGCTGCCCTCGGGGGCGTGCTTTTTCCGCCGGCGGACCTCGCGGTAGGCGTCGAGGAGGCGGAAGTAGCCCTTCCGGGCGGCCTCGAGGCCCTCCTCGGTAAAGTCGGTCACCGAGCGGTAGTGGCTCTGCAGGAGGTAAAACCGGACCACCAGCGGCTCGACCTTCTCGAAAAGCTCCCTGAGCGTGATGAAGTTGCCGGTGGACTTGGACATCTTCTCGCCGCCCAGGAGCACGTGGTTATTGTGCATCCAGTAGCGGGCAAACTCGTGGCCGGCGGCCTCGGCCTGGGCGATCTCGGCCTCGTGGTGGGGAAACTGCAGGTCGATCCCGCCGCCGTGGATGTCGAAGGCGTCGCCCAGGTACTTGAGGCTCATCACGGTGCACTCGATGTGCCAGCCGGGGAAGCCCTCGCCCCAGGGGCTCGGCCAGCGCATCAGGTGCTCGGGCTCGGCCCGCTTCCAAAGCGCCCAGTCGCGGGGGTCCTCCTTCTCCTCGCGGACCTCGACCCGGGCCCCCGCCACCTGGTCCTCGAGCCTCCTTCCCGAGAGCTTGCCGTATTCCGGCCACTTGGCCGCCCGGAAGTAGACCGAGCCGTTTCGCTCGTAAGCGAATCCCCGCTTAAGGAGCTCCTTGGTGAGCTCGATCTGCTCGACGATGTGACCGGTGGCCCGGGGGGTGATATCCGGGCGCAGGACGTTTAGGGCGTCCATGTCCTGGAAGTAGCGCCAGAAGTATTTGTCCGCGATCTCCATCGGCTCCAGGCGCTCGAGCTTGGCCCGCTTTTGGATCTTGTCCTCGCCCTCGTCGGCGTCGTCGGTGAGGTGGCCGACGTCGGTGACGTTGGAGACGTAGCGCACCTTGTAGCCCCGGTGCAAGAGCCAGCGCCTTAAGGTGTCGAAGCTGACCGCGCTCTTCGCGTGCCCCAGGTGGGCGTCGGAGTAGACCGTCGGTCCGCAGACGTAGATCCCCACGTGGCCCTCGACCTTGGGCTTGAAGGGCTCCTTCTTCTTGGTCATGGTGTTGTAGACGTAAAACTCCACCGCTACCTCCTTTTCCAAACCACGACTCGTTTTCGGGGATGCGCGGTTGCGGCCCCGGCCTCAACATCGCCGCGCCGGGCGGTCCATGCCCCGATTGTAGCAAGCCTAGGCGGCGAGCGCCCGCTCCTTGAGCCCGCGCAGGAACATCTCGGCGTTCTCCTGCATCAGCTTCTGGACGAGCTTCCTCAAGATGCCGCCGAAGAGGGGAAGGTTCAGCTCGTAGTCGATCTCGAGCACCACCCGGGTGCCGTCGTTTTCGGGGAGGAAGGTCCAGGTGCCCTCGTACTTGTCGAAGTCGCCCTCCGGCGAGTAGAAGCGGTTTTTGAGCTCGGCGTCGTTCCACTCCTCGACCTCGACCCAGCGCACCCGCTTGCCCATCGCCACCGCCACCCACTCGCTCTTGGTCCGCTCGGGGCTGGACTCCACCACCCTTAGGGTCTCCACGTCCTTGAGGTAGGGTTTCAGGCCTTCGAGGTCCTTGGCCAGCCGGTAGACCTCTTCCGGGGGCTTGGGCACGAAGACCTCCGCGCGCACTTTCGGCATGCCCCAGTTCTACCCCCCTTCTTCCGCATTCTGCAAGCGCTCGAAGGCGTGCAGGGCCGCCTCCAGGGAAAACCCCCGGGAGAGGAGAAAGCGCACCGCCCGTGCCTTCTCGCCCCGGTAGCGACCCCGGTGGCGGGCAAGGAGGGCGTAGGCCGCCTCCGCCTCGCCCTCCTCCGTTACCAGCTCGGCCACCAGCGCTTCCTCCACCCCGCGCCGGCGGAGCTCCTGCCGCAGGCGGTGGGGGCCGTAGCGGCTTTTCCGGGCGGCGACGAAGCGCTCGGCAAAAGCCCGGTCGTCCAGGTAGCCCCAGTCTTTGAGCCGCCGAATCGCCTCCTCGACCTCGGGCTCGGGAAACGCCTTCAGCTTTTTCCTGAGCTCGGCCTCGGTGTAGGCCCGGCGGGCGACGAGAGCCAGCGCGCGGCTCAGGGCTTTTCCCACGCTTGCTATGCTAACCCCCGTGCGCGTCTTCGCCATCGCCGACCCCCACCTCGGCAGCCAGGTGGAAAAGCCGATGACCGTCTTCGGCCCCGCCTGGGCCGGCCACCCCGAGGTCTTCTTCCAGGGCTGGCGGGAGGTCGTGGGTGAAGACGACCTGGTCATCGTCCCCGGCGACATCTCCTGGGCGATGCGGCTGGAGGAGGCGCTCCCCGACCTGGAGGCGATCGCCGCCCTGCCGGGACAAAAGGTGATCCTCCGGGGCAACCACGACTACTGGTGGCCCTCGATCTCGAAACTCCGAAGGGCCCTCCCCCCCGGCATGCACGCGCTGCAAAACGACGCGGTGGTGATCGGGGGGGTGGCGGTGGCCGGCACCCGCGGCTGGATCACCCCCTTTGAACACGAGTTCAGCGAGCACGACGAGAAGATCTATCAAAGGGAGGCGGAAAGGCTCCGGCTCTCGCTCGAGGACGCGAAGCGAAAGCCCCACGAGCGCCTGGTGGTCGCCCTCCACTACCCGCCCTTCGGCCCCGGCGGCGAGCCCACGCGGTTCACCGAGCTGATCGAGGAAGCCCGACCCGACGCGGTGGTCTACGGCCACCTGCACACCGTCGACCCGGAGAAGCTGCCCCGGGAGTGGAAGGGGATCCCGCTTCACCTGGTGGCCGCCGACGTCGTGGGATTTCGCCCCAAGCTGGTTCTGGAAAAGTAAAACCGCCCTTGCGGGCGGAACCTGGCGGAGGGGGCGGGATTCGAACCCGCGGTACCCTTACGGGTACACCGGTTTTCGAGACCGGCCCGTTCAACCGCTCCGGCACCCCTCCGAGCGCAAACGGGCGAAAAACCCGGATAGAAGTTTAGCACTTTGGGACCCGAAACGTCCAGGCACCACGGGAAAAGCGGGCTTCAATCGGTGCACGGTGAAGGCCCCCATCTTCTCGTTCTCGGCCCCGTAGTAAAGCGTCCCGACGCCCGCTTCCAGGAGGGCCCCGTAGCACATCGGGCAGGGCTCGAGGCTCACATAAAGCGCGGCCCCCCGGGGGTCCCGGCCCCGGGAAAGCGCCGCCCGTAGGGCCAAGAGCTCGGCGTGGGCGGTGGGGTCCCCCGTCTCCTCGACCCGGTTATGGGCCTCGGCGAGGACCTCGCCGTCCTTTACCAGCACCGCCCCGATCGGGACCTCTCCCCTTCTCGCGGCCCGTTTCGCGAGGAAAAGCGCCCGCCGCATGAAGCGGTCCTCCGGAGGCTCGGGGAAAAGGCCCTGAATCCAGGCAACCCGTTCCCCCTCGCAGGCCATGGGCCAAAGCCTCCGGAGCTCCGGGGGCACGCCCCGGAGCCGGAAGAACTCGTCGAGCCGGCCGCCGCCATCAAGCTTTAGGTCCTTCTGGTAGGAACAGGGCTCTAGGCCGTCGGGCGGCGAAAACGAGGGGATCTTTTCCGGAATCAAGAAAAGCGCCCCCTGGTAGCCCCGGGCAAGCAGCCCGCCGGGGAGGGCCGCCTTGCCACCCGCGAGGGCCGCTTCCAAAGCCTTGAGGTGGCGGGCCTCGGGGCGGACGCCGGCGGCCTCCAGGATCTGCCGTAGCGCCCGCTCTCGAAGCGGCGCCGGCGCCTTCAAGAGGGGAAGCGCCCGGTAGTTTGGGACGAAAAAGCGGGGGTCGGAAAAGAGGAGGGCACGGGATTCGGCCTCGAGCCAGTCCTCCTCGGCCTGGCGCGCCTCGGCGAAGCGGCCGAGGGCGGGTACCGCCTTCGGGAAGCGGGCCTCGACCCGGGGCAGGACCTCGTGGCGCAGGTAGGCGCGGTCTCTGGCCAGGTCCAGGTTGGTGCGGTCCTCCCGCCAGGGAAAGCCCTGGGCCTCGAGATAGGCGCGGAGCTCGGCGCGCCGGGCAAAGAGCAACGGGCGCTTTACCGGGCCCCGGGACCTCCGGATACCGAGGGCGCGGGCGGTGCCGGTAAAGAGCTGGAAGAGCACGGTCTCGGCCTGGTCGTCGGCGGTGTGGGCGGTGAGGATGCAGCGGGCACCATAGCGCCGGGCCACCCGGGCCAAGAAGGCGTAACGGAGCTCGCGGGCGACCGCCTCCAGGTTCTCCCCCTTTTCCCGGGCGACCCGGGCCACGTCCACCCGTTCGATCACCACCGGGAACCCGAGCCGCTCGGCGAGCTCGCGAACGAAGGCGGCGTCCTCCTCCGACTCGGGCCGGAGCCCGTGGTCCAAATGGGCGATCACCGCCTCCCTTCCCGCCCGGTGGACGAGGACGGCGAGGGCCACCGAGTCGCCCCCGCCCGAGACCGCGAGGACGAGGAGCCCCTCGGGGCAGAGCCTTTCGAGCTCTTCCTTAAACCGCGCTTCCACTGGGGTTAGCATAAGACGGTGCGCCCCGACTTCGACGCCCTCCCCTACCTCACCGAGGACCTGCCCGGCACCGGCGAGAGGATCCGTGCCGAGCTGGAGCACTTCGAGGTCGAGGAGGTGCCCGCCTACCTACCCGCGGGCGAGGGCGAACACCTCTACCTGCTGGTGGAAAAGCGGGGCCTCACCACCCGCGACCTGGTGGATCGCCTGGTGGCCCTCGGGGTGCCCGAGGTGGGGATCGGGGTCGCGGGGCTCAAGGACAAACACGCCGTCACCCGGCAGTGGCTCTCGATCCCGGCGCGCTACGAAAAAGCGCTTCAAGGCTTCGAGGAACCCGGGAAGATCCGAATCCTGAAGGCCGGCCGCCACAAAAACAAGCTAAGAACCGGCCACCTGAAGGGCAACCGCTTCCGGGTCTTCGTAATGGGGGCGGAGCCGGAAAAGGCCGAGGCCATCCTGGCGCGGCTGAGGGAGCGGGGCCTGCCCAACTACTACGGCCCCCAGCGCTTTGGGCTCTACGGCAAGAACCCGGAGAAGGGCCTGGAGCTCATCCAAAAGAAAAAGGGCCGGGGGAAGCCCTGGCTCAAGCGCTTTCTGATCGGGAGCGTGCAGAGCCTGCTTTTCAACGAGTACCTGGCGGAGCGACTGCGCCAGGGGCTCTACGACCGCTTTCTAACGGGCGACGTGGCCAAGAAGCACGCGACCGGTGGCGAGTTTTTGGTGGAGGACCCTGCGCGGGAAAACCCCCGCGCTCAAGCCCTCGAGATCAGCGCCACCGGGCCGCTATTTGGCAAGAAGTATTTCGAGGCCGAAAGCGAATCCCGCGCCTTCGAGGACGAGATCCTTGCCCGCTTCGACCTCTCCCGCGAGGATTTCTCCGCCCGCCGGGGAGCCCGGCGACCGATCCGGGTGCCCCTGGAAGAGGCCCACCTCGAGCCCGCCGAGGGGGGCGTCTGGCTTTCCTTCTTCCTGCCCAAGGGGAGCTACGCCACCAGCCTGCTGCGCGAGGTGATGAAGAAAAACCCCGAGGCCTCAGAAGCGGACGCCGAGCCGTAAGCCGGCGAAGACGCCCTCGAAGGCACCCTCGGTAAAGCCGGTCGCGTAGCCCGCGTCCAGCCCTAAAAAGGCGGGAAGCGGCAGCGTCCCCACGTCCAGGTCAAACTCGGCGTCGCCGCGGACGAAGCCGTAAAGCCCCCCGAGGTAGCCCAGCCCGGCGCCGCCGCCGAAGCGGATGCCCTCGAGCAAGGGCGGGGAGACCAGGTAGCGGGCGCTCCAGGCCACCCCGGGCCGGGCGTCGAGGTAGAGCACGTCCAGCGTAGAGCGCAGCCTCCCGAGGGGCGGCTGGAAGAGGAGGCAGTCCCAGGCGACCTCAAGCCCCAAGGCCAGGTCCCCGGCGTAGCCCGCCCGGACCGCCACCGAAGGATGGGGGTTGGCCGTGGCCAGCGCGGCCAGCACCGCCAGCGGGGCCAGCAGGCGTTGCAAGCTCCGCTTCATCGCCGATCACCTCCCTCCTTACCCTAGTCCATCGGCGGGACATCCGCGCGGAGAGCGACGAATAAAATGTCGCTGTGACCGCGAAACGCCCCAGCGAGGTCAACTGGTACCGACTCCTCGTCTTCAGCTTCCTGATCGGAATCGTCGCGGGGCTGGGGGCCATCCTCTTCAACTGGATGGTCGCGGTCGGTCATGAGTTCTTCCTGGAACAAATGGCCCACTACGTTCCCCCCAGCGAAGCCGGGGAGGGGCCCCGGTTCGGCCCCTACAGCCGCTTCCTCATCCCCCTGGTCACCGCCCTCGGCGGGCTGATCGCCGGCTGGTTGGTCTTCACCTTCGCCCCCGAGGCCGAGGGGCACGGCACCGACGCGGTGATCCGTTCCTACCACGAACAGGGCGGCTACATCCGGCCCCAGGTACCGGTGATCAAGACCCTGGCCTCGGCGATCACCCTGGGCTCCGGCGGCTCCGGCGGCCGCGAGGGGCCGATCGCCCAGATCGGGGCCGGGCTGGCCTCGGTGACCGCGGGGCTCTTGAAGCTCTCCGCCAGCGAGCGGCGCATCCTGGTCATGGCCGGGGCCGGAGGCGGCATCGGCGCCGTCTTCCACGCCCCCTTGGGCGGCGCCCTCTTTGCCGCCGAGGTGCTCTACTCCAAGCTCGACTCCGAGAGCGAGGTGCTGATCCCGAGCATCATCTCGGCGGTCACCGCCTACTCGGTGGCGGGCTACGTGAGCGGCTTCGGCTCGCTCTTCACCCTGCAGGCGGATCACTACAACCAGCCGGCGGTGCTCCCCCTCTACCTCCTGCTGGCCCCGATCGCCGCCGGCGGCGCCTGGCTCTTCGTCAAGCTCTTCTACGGCACCCAGGCCTGGTTCCGTTCGCTGAACCTCCCGCCCGCGCTCAAACCCGCCCTGGGAGGGCTCCTGACCGGGCTGATCGGCGCCTTCTTGCCGCAGGTCCTCTCGGGCGGCTACGGCTGGATCCAGATGATCTTCGAGAACAAGCTGCCCATCTACCTGCTGTTGCTCATGGCCTTCGGCAAGATGCTGGCGACCTCGCTGACCATCGGCTCCGGCGGCTCGGGCGGCGTCTTCGGCCCTAGCGTCTTCATCGGGGCGGCGCTCGGGGGCGCCTACGGGCAGGCGGTGGCGGCGCTCTTTCCGGGGCTGGGGCTGAACCCGGTGGACTTCGCCCTGGTGGGGATGGCGAGCTTCTTCGCCGCTGCCGCCAAGACCCCGCTCTCCACCATCGTGATGGTGACCGAGATGACCGGGGGCTACGGCCTCTTGGTGCCCTTGATGCTCTCGAGCTTCACCTCGTTCATCCTGCTTCGCCCCGAGGTCACCCTCTACCGCTCCCAGGTGCCCGAGCGGATCGACAGCCCGGTCCACGCCCACGAGTACATCCGCCTGGCGCTCGCGAGCCTGGCCGAGCGCGGCCTGCCCATCCCCAAGGATGTGCCCCTGCCGCAGGTGGCCCGGCTTTTGGAGACCGGTCAGCCGGTCCCGCTGGACCCGGACGGCAACGAGATCGCCTTCGCCCTGCACCTCCACGAGGGCCACCCCTGGGCCGGCAAGCGCATCGTCGAGCTGGGGCTGCCGCCCAACGTGCTGGTGATCTCGGTGCTGCGGGAGAAGGCGAATCGGGTGATCGTGCCCCGGGGCCACACCCGGCTCGAGGCCGGCGACACCCTGATCCTGGTCGGCCCGCCCGAGGCCCCCGCCGACATCGACCGCATGCTGGGCAAGGACGGCAAGGCGGAAAGCGAGTAGCTAAAGGCCCAGGCAGGCCTTGAGGCCCTCGGCGTCGGGGGCGGAGCAGACCTCCTCGAGGCCCATCCGGTCTTTCAGGATCGCCCCCACACGGTCGCCGTAGCCCCGGGTGACGATGCGGTAGCCGTCGAGGTTCAGCATCATGATCAACCCGACGATGAACTCGGCGTCCTCTTCCGGGGAGAGGGGCACCCCCTCGGTGCGCCCCCGGCCCGGGAGGTCGGGAAGGAGGTAGCGAAAGCCCTTGGGGAGCGCTTCCGGCCAGTCGGCCGCCTTCTCCCCCACCAGGATCACCACCGGGCCCTCGCCGCGGTCGTCGTAGACCAGGTTGGTGCCGTAGAGGTGAATGTAGGCCATCAGGAAGGCGCCTCCGGCTCAAAGCGCAGGAGCGGCTTGGCCGCCGGTTCCTCGTCCTCCTCTTCCTGCCAGTGGGCGGGGCCTTTCAGGAAGTCCTGGTGGCGCTCGATGAAGCCGCGGGCCAGGGCGGCGGCCTCGGCGGGGTTTTCCCAGGGGGCGAAGTGCCCCGCGCCCTCGATGGTCACCAGCATCCCCTTCAGTTCGGGAACCCACTCGGTGACCTCGTGGCCGTAGCGCATCGGAGTGAAGACGTCCTCCGCCCCGATGGCGACGAGCACCGGGACGCGGAGCCTTCGGAGCCACTTGCGCTCGTCCCGCATGCCGCGCGTGGCCTCGAGCCAGGCGGCGAGGTCGCGCCCTTTTAGGCCCTCCTTCCAGGCCGCAAGCTGGGCCTGACCCCTCGAGAGCAAGAGCGCGCCGAAGAACCAGGGGGCGGCGGCGGTGGCGAAGGCCTCGAGGCCCCCAAGTGTGAGCGCCTGCCCGATCGCCCGGAGCCGGGCCAAGAGGGCGTCGTCCACCCGGAAATAGGGCGAGAAGAGCACCAGGCTCTTCGCCCCCACCTCGGGGGCGAGCCGGACCGCCGGCAGCGCGGCCTCGGAAAAGGCGACCAGGTGGGCGCCCTCGGGGATGCGCTCCTTCCAGACCTCCTCCGCCTCCTTCGGGGTGGGGTGGGGCTCGGCCTCGAGGAGGCGGTAGCCGGAAAAGGCCTCTTGAAAAGCGGCGAACCCCGCCGGCGGGCTCAGGTAGCCGGGCAAGAAGACGACCGTGTCCACGCCCCTATCCTGGCATAATCGGCGCATGGACCTGGAAGGCGGCCTCGGTCAAACGCTGGGCATCGAGATCCTGGAGCTCTCCGAGGAGCGGGCGCGGGCGCGTATGCCGGTGAGCCCGGCCCACCTGCAACCGCTCGGCTTTCTGCACGGGGGCGCGAGCGTCGCCCTGGCCGAGCACCTCGCCAGCTTCGCCGCCCACCTCCACGTTCCCGAGGGGCACGTCGCCTTCGGCCTCGAGATCAACGCCAGCCACCTGCGGAAGAAGCGCTCCGGCGAGGTCTACGCCGAAGCCCGGCCGCTGCGGATCGGGCGGCGGATCCAGGTCTGGCGGGTCGAGATCACCGACGAGGAGGGCCGGCTGGTCTCGGTGGCGCGGGTGACGCTCGCCGTCGTTCCGCTTGACACCCGGGAAAAAGAGGCATAAGTTTGCAACATGAGCGCGACCGCGAAGGGGGGGATCGGCGTGGACGACGGCTATCCGGGTTATCCCCTCTTCGGGGTTTGGCGCTAGGTCCCTTCTCCAGTCGAACCAGATCAAGACCGAGGTAGAACCATGCTGATCGTATTAAAGAAAGGTGCAGGCGAAGAGGCGCTGGCCGAGCTGAAGCGCGAGCTCGAACGCTTCGGCTTCCGGCCGCACGTCTCCCAGGGCGTCGAGACCACGCTGGTGGGGGCGGTGGGCAAGGGCCCCACCCCCGAGATCATGGATCACTTCCGGGCCCTGCCCTACGTCGCCGAGGTCATCCGCATCTCGAAGCCGTATAAGCTTGCCAGCCTCGAGGTCCACCCCCTGCCCACGGTAGTGGCCTTCCCCACCGGCAAAACCGGCGGCGGCCACTTCATGGTGGCGGCCGGCCCCTGCGGGGTCGAGTCCCGCGAGCAGACCCTCACCGCCGCCCGCTACGTAAAAAAGCACGGCGCGCAGATGCTAAGGGGCGGCGCCTTCAAGCCCCGCACCAGCCCCTACTCCTTCCAGGGGCTCGGGGAGGAGGGCCTCAAGATCCTGGCCGAGGCCCGGGCCGAGACCGGCCTGCCGGTGGTCACCGAGGTGACCAGCCCCGACAAGGTCGAGCTCGTCGCCGAGTACGCCGACATGCTCCAGATCGGCGCCCGCAACGCCCAGAACTTCGCGCTTTTAAAAGAGGCGGGTCAGTCGAAAAAGCCGGTCCTCCTAAAGCGCGGGATGAGCATGACGCTGGAAGAGTTCCTGATGAGCGCCGAGTACGTCCTCGCCGAGGGGAACGAGAACCTGATCCTGGTCGAGCGCGGCATCCGCACCTTCGAAAAGGCGACCCGGTTCACCCTCGACGTCTCGGCGGTCCCGGTGCTCAAGTCCTGGACCCACCTGCCGGTCTGGATCGACCCCAGCCACCCGGCCGGCAAACGCGACTGGGTGACCCCGCTCGCCCTCGCCGGGGTGGCGGCGGGCGCCGACGGGCTCATCGTTGAGACCCACCCGAACCCCAAGGAGGCCCGCTCCGACGCGGCCCAGCAGCTCACCGAGGAGGAGTTCGCTGAGTTCATGAGCCGGGTCAAGGCGCTCTTGCCAGCGGTGGGCAAGGCCTTCCATGCGACCGCGCTACGCTAAGGTCGGCGTTTTTGGCCTGGGGCTGCTCGGGGGCTCGGCGGCGCTAGGCCTGAAAAGCCGCTTCCTCGCCGGCGAGGTGCACGCCTTCGACCGGGATCCGAAGGCGCTCGAGGCCGCCCTTGCCCTCGGCGCCGCCGACCGGGTGCACACCGAGATCGGCCCCTGGGTCGCCGACCTCGACCTCGCCGTCCTCGCCGCGCCGGTGGGGGCGATCCCCGCGCTGATCGAGGAGATAAGACCCCACGCCAGCGAAAAGACCCTTTTCACCGACGTGGGGAGCGTCAAAGGGCCGGTGGTACGGGCAGCGAGCGTGCTCCCCCGCTTCGTCGGCGGCCACCCGATGGCGGGGAGCGAGCGCGCCGGGGTGCAAAACGCCCACGCCGGGCTCCTTGAAAACGCGGTCTGGGTGCTCACCCCCACCGGGGCGACCGACCCCGCCGACCTCGAGGAGGTGGAAACCCTGGTCAGCGAGCTCGGGGCCTACCCGCTGGTCCTCGACCCCGAGCTCCACGACCGGCTGGTCGCCCGGGTGAGCCACCTCCCCTACCTGCTGGCGGTGGCCTTGAACCTGCTGGTCTCCCGCGACGAGAAGAAGGACCTTTTGATGTTCCTCGCCGCCGGGGGTTTCCGCGACCTCACCCGGGTGGCCTCGGGCAGCCCCCGGATGAGCCGGGACATGGTGGCGGAAAACCGGGAGGCGGTAGGGGCGGCGCTTTCCGACCTCAAGGCCGCCCTCGCCGAGCTCGAGGCCGCCCTCGAAAACCCCGACGAGCTGATCCACCTGGCCGAGGAGGCCAAGCGCACCCGCGACGCCCTCCCGGTGGTCAAGCGCAGCCTGCTCCCGGTGCGCCACGAGCTCGTGGTCCAGGTCCCCGACCGCCCCGGCGAGCTCGCCCGCATCACCACCGCCCTGGGCGAGGCCGGGGTGAACATCAAGGACATCGAGGTGCTCACCATCCGCGACGCCGGCGGCGCCATCCGGCTCGGGTTCGCCGAGCCCGGCGAGAAGGCCGCCGCCCGCCGGGTCCTGGAGGGAATCGGCTACCGCGTCGTCTCCCCGGGGTAGAATCGCCGCCGTGAACGACGTCCTCTTGAAAGCCCTGGCCGGCGAGGAAACCCCCTATACCCCGGTATGGTTCATGCGCCAGGCCGGGCGCTACCAGCCCGAATACCGCGAACTCCGGAAAACGTACACGATCGAGGAGATCGTCCAAAACCCCGAGCTCACCACCTACGTCACCCTGCTCCCGGTGAAAAAGCTGGGCGTCGACGCCGCCATCCTCTTCGCCGACCTCTCGACGCCGTTTCATGGCCTCGGCTTTCCCACAAAACTCGTCGAGGGCAAGGGGCCGGTGGTTGAATCGCCGATTCGCACCCCCGAGGACCTAAAGCGGCTCCGCGAGTTTTCGCCCGAGGAGGACACGCCCTTCGTCCTCGAGGCCATCCGCATGCTGAAGGCCGAGCTCGAGGTCCCCCTAATCGGCTTCGCCGGCGCCCCCTTCACCCTCGCCTCCTACCTGATCGAGGGCGGCCCCTCGAAGAACTTCGTCGAGACCAAGCGCTTCATGTACCGCTACCCCGAGGCCTTTGGCGAGCTACTCTCCCACCTCGCCCGGGCCATGGCCGCCTACCTCAAGGCCCAGGCCGAGGCCGGCGCCGACGTGCTAATGGCCTTTGACTCCTGGGTGGGCCGGCTCACGAAGGACGACTACGCGGAATACGTGAAGGGCCCCACTAAAGCGCTCTTCGACGCCCTTTCGGGCCTTCGCCCGACCATCCACTTTGGCACCGGCACGAACCACCTGCTCGAGCTGATGAAGGAAGCGGGCGGCGACGCCCTCGGCGTCGACACCACCACCCCCCTGGACGAGGCCCGCGAGCGGCTTG
This sequence comes from Thermaceae bacterium, assembly GCA_027061845.1. Taxonomy (GTDB): domain Bacteria; phylum Deinococcota; class Deinococci; order Deinococcales; family Marinithermaceae; genus WFXV01. The sequence continues at coordinate 2,079 of JAMOVS010000182.1, read as the reverse complement.
GAAAGACCCCGGTCCAGGGCAACCTCGACCCCGCCCTGCTCTTTGCGCCCGAGGACGTGCTTCTAAAGGGCGTGGACCGGGTGCTGGAGGCAAACCTCGGCCGGCCCGGGCACGTTTTCAACCTCGGCCACGGCATCCTGCCCGGCACCCCGGAGGAAAACGTGAAACGCGTGGTGGACTACGTCCACGAAAGGACCCGAGGATGACCGACGTCCTCTTCATGTACTACGGCACCCCCTACACGGAAGACGAGATCCTCCCCTACTACACCGACATCCGCCACGGCCACCCGCCGCCGGCGCCGCTCCTCGAAGAGCTCAAAGCGCGCTACCGCCAGATCGGGAAAAGCCCCTTAAACGAGATCACCCATGCTCTCGCCCGGCGGCTCGAGGCCCTATTGCGCTCAGGCCACCCCTACTACGCGAAAGGCCTTCCCGCCCCGCCCCCGCCCCGCGAGGACGCCGGCCCCCGGGTCTTCGTCGGCACCAAGCACTCCCGCCCCAGCATCGAGGACGCCGTCTTCGCGATGAGCGAAGCCGGGGTCCGGCGGGCGGTGGGCCTGGTCGCCGCCCCCCACTACTCCGCCCGCTCGATCGCGGAGTACGAGGAGCGAGCCCGCGAGGCCCTCGGAAAGCTCGATCGTCCCTTCGCCTTCAAGATGATCCCGAGCTACGCCGAGCACCCCGCCTACCTCAAGGCCCAGGCCGAGCGGGTGCTCGAGGGTCTTTGGCAGCTCAAAGACCCCGAAAAGGCGGCGGTGCTCTTTTCCGCCCACTCGGTGCCGCTTCGCTCGGTGGAAAAAGACGGCGGCGTCTATCCCAAGCAGCTCGAAGCCACCGCCCGGGGCATCGCGAAGATCCTGGGGCTTGAAAACTACCGCCTCGTCTACCAGTCAGCCGGGCGCACCGATGAGGCCTGGCTCGGCCCCGACGTGGGCGGGGTGATCGAGGAACTGGCCAAAGAAGGCGTGCAAGAGGTGCTCGTAGCCGCCATCGGCTTTCCCGCCGACCACCTCGAGGTCTACTACGACCTCGACTACGAGGCGCGAAAGACCGCCGAAAGCAAAGGCGTCCGCATGGTGCGGGCGCCCTCCCTAAACGCCCGCGAGGACTACGCGCGGGCCCTCGCCGCCATCGTGGAGGAGGCACGGCTCCAATGGTCGACCTAGTCGTCGTCGGCGGCGGCGTGGCTGGCCTCGCCGCCGGGTACGAGGCCAAAAAGCAGGGCTTAAACGTGCTCGTCCTCGAGGCCGGCCGCCCCGGGGGCAAGGTGCAGACGATCCGGGAGGAGGGCTTCGTGATCGAGGCCGGGCCCGACGCGGTGGTGCGCTATAAGCCCTGGGCGCTTGCGCTCGCGAAGGAGCTTGGCCTCGAGGACGAGATCGTCGGCACCCTTCCGGCCCGCCCCGCCGCCCTCATCTATACCGGCGGCCGCGCCCACCCCTTGCCCGAGGGGCTGAACGTCGTCATCCCCTCCCGCCTCGGGCCGCTGGTCAAAACCCCGCTCCTTTCCCCCCTCGGCAAGCTCCGGGCCGCCCTCGACCTCTTGCTCCCCAAGGGTCCAAGCGGCGACGAGGCCTTCGGGAGCTTTATTAAGCGCCGGCTCGGCCAGGAGGTCTGGGACCGGCTCGCCGCCCCCCTCACCGGCGGCATCTACGGCGGCGACCCCGAGGAGCTCTCGCTCCTCGCCGCCTTCCCCCAGCTCAAAAAGCTCGAAGAGGAAAGCCGCAGCCTGATCCTGGGCTCTCTGAAGGCGATGCAAAAACGCAAGACGAGCCGAGAAAAGGGCTCGCTCTTTGCCTCGTTCAAAAAAGGGCTCGGCCAGCTTTCAGACGCCCTGGCCAAGGAACTGGGCGGCGCGCTCAAGACCAGCGTTCGGGCCGAGGGAATCGAGGCCTTACCTTCCGGCTACCGGGTGAGAACGAGCGAGGGGCCGGTCGAGACGAAGCTCCTCGTCCTCACCACCCCCGCCCACGAGACAGCAAAGCTCCTAAGCCCCCTTGGCTTTGCCGCCACGGACGCCCTTTTTGAAATCCCCTACCACTCCGCCGCCACCGTCACCTTCGCCTTCGAAAAGGAG
>JAMOVS010000181.1 GCA_027061845.1 Thermaceae bacterium | reverse complement strand
GCCGCGAGGTCCACCTGGTGAAAGCCCACCGGCCAGACCGGCCGGGCATCCCTAAAGCGGCGGAGCAAGAGGGCCCCGTACTCGGCGATGAGCACGAGCAGCCCGGCGGCGCTCACCGCTCCCCAAAGCGCTTCCCTCCCCCGGCCCAAGAGCGCCCCGGCCAAAAGCCCCAGAAAAAGCCCGCCGTAGGTGAGCACGTCGGGGAGTTCGTAGGTGTCGATATCGATGAACGAAAGGGCGACCAAAAGGGCCAGGAAGGCCCAGGCGAAGAGGAGCTCGAGGCCGGGCCCGAGCCGGAAGGCGGCGTAAGCGAAGAGCAACCCGGTCAAAAGCTCCACCAGCGGGTAGCGGGGGCTGATCCTCGCGCCGCAGTGGCGGCAGCGCCCCCTTTGCGCCAGGTAGGAGAGCACCGGCACCAGCTCGCGGGGACCGAGCCGCGTCCCGCAGGAGGGACAGTGGGAGGGCGGGTAGACGATCGACTCCCCCCGCGGCAGGCGGTGGATCACCACGTTGAGGAACGAGCCCACCACCAGCCCGAGGACGAAACCCAAAACGACCAGCACCCCTGTATTATTCCCGGTCTCACCCCCGGGAACGATAGAATGAAGCGACATGTTCAGGGGCGAGGACATCGGAATTGACCTCGGCACCGCCTCGGTGCTGATCTACATCAAGGGACGCGGCATCGTACTCAGGGAACCCAGCGTCATCGCCATGGTGCGGGACTCCAAGGACGTCAAGGCGGTGGGCCTCGAGGCCTACCGCATGCTGGGCCGGACGCCGGGCAACATCGTCGCGGTGCGGCCGATGAAGGACGGCGTCATCGCCGACTACACCCTTACCGAGAAGATGCTCACCATGTTCTTGAAGAAGGTGCTCTCGCCGATGTCCCGCTTCTTCAAACCCCAGGTCATGGTGGGGGTGCCCTCCGGGGTGACCGAGGTCGAGCGCCGGGCGGTGGTGCAGGCGATCGTCGAGGCGGGCGCGAAGCGGGCCTTCCTGATCGAGGAGCCCCTCGCCGCCGCGATCGGCGCCGGCATCGAGATCGCCGAGCCCACCGGCAGCATGGTGGTGGACATCGGCGGCGGCTCCACCGACATCGCGGTGATCTCGCTCGGGGGCATCGTGGTCTCGGAGTCCTTGCGCATCGCCGGCAACGAGTTCGACCAGGCGATCATCCGCTACGTGCGCGAGCAGCACAACCTGCTGATCGGCGAGCGCACCGCCGAGGAGATCAAGATCCGGATCGGCGCCGCCACATTGACTAGCGACGACGAGAACCTGATCGCCGAGGTGCGCGGGCGCGACCTGCTCTCGGGGCTTCCCAAGACGGTGGAGATCACCACCGAGGAGGTGGCCAAGGCGCTCAAGGAGCCGCTCGACAAGATCGTCCTCGAGGTCAAGAAGACGCTGGAGAATACGCCGCCGGAACTGGTTTCCGACATCATCGACCGCGGCATCCTCCTGACCGGCGGCGGCTCGCTGCTCAAAAACCTCGACAAGCTCCTCGAGGAGCACACCGGGGTCCCGGTACTGGTGGCCGAGAACGCCCTCGACGCGGTGGCCATCGGCACCGGCCGGGCGCTCGAGATGCTGCCGGTCCTGAAGGACACCCTGGTCTCCTCGGACAACGTGCTCCGGAGGTAGCCCCGTGGAGCTGCTGGAACTCCTCCCCCACCGTTACCCCTTTCTGCTGGTGGACCGCATCCTCGAGGCCGACGAAAAGCGCTTCAAGGTGCTCAAAAACGTCACCTTCAACGAGCCCCACTTCCTGGGCCACTTCCCCGACCACCCGATCATGCCGGGGGTGCTCTTGGTCGAGGCCATGGCCCAGGCGGCGGTGGCCAGCATCCAGCACCACCCCGCCTTCAAACCGGGCATGATCCCCTACCTGGCCGGCGTCCACGAGGCCCGCTTCCTGAAGCCGGTGACCCCCGGCGACACCCTGATCATCGAGGGCGAGCTCCTTTACTTCCGGCGCGGGCTTGCCCGCGCCCGGGTCGAGACCAAGGTCGAGGGAACCGTGGTCGCCAAAGCGGAGATCAGTTTCGCCGTGCAAGGGGATGCTTAAGCTTACCGACCGCTTCGTCCTCTCCGAGGTCCTGCCCGTCTTGATCGCGGCCGCGGTTTTTTACACCGCGGTCTTCCTCTTCGGCTTCTTCTACGTGGGCAGCCGCTGGCTGGCCGGAATCCCGGCGGCGCTGGTGCTTAAGTGGCTCGCCTACCACGTTCCCGGCATCCTGGTGCAGGTCCTGCCCATGGCGGCGGTCACCGGGGTGGTGGTCCCCTTCGGCCGGCTGGCCAGCGAGGGGGCGATCCTCGCCTACCAGGCCGGCGGGGTGCCGCTTTCCCGGCTGGCGCTGCCGGTGCTGGTGATCGGCGCCCTGCTCGCGGGCGCCAGCCTCTGGCTCAACGAGTACCTCGCCCCCCAGACCAACGAGAAGGTGCGGGTGCTCTGGTGGGAGGAGATGCATACCAAGGGCCGGGGGCTGGTGCGGCTCAAGGGGATGAACATCCCGCTCGGCGGGGGCCTCGAGCTCTACTTCAAGGACTACGACTACAAGCACGACCAGATGGTGGACGTGCGGCTGCAAAAGTGGACGGGGAAACGGGCCACCCTGGTCTTCGCCGAGCGCGGGCGCTACCGCGGCAACGAGCTCGAGCTCCAGGGCTACGAGCTCTACAAGGTCGACTACGGCGCCATCAAGGAGCTCAGAGAAGCCGAGGGCGGCGCGCTCCTCGAGGCGGTGCGAAAGGTATTCCTGGGCACCCTCCTCCCCGAACGAAAGGACGCGGTGCTCACGATCAAGACCGGGCTTTCGCGTTCGGAGGCGATCGCCCGCTACGCCGACCCGCTGGCCGCCGACACCTATAGCCTCACCGGGGCCTACCGGCTCTCCAAGGACCCCGCCCTGCCCGAGGCCGAACGCCGGGAGGCGGCACTGATCTTCCACTCCAAGCTGGCGTTGCCGCTGGCGAACCTGGTCTTGATCCTGGTCTCGCTGCCGCTCGCGGTCCGCTACGCCAAGACCCCGGGACTCTCGCTGGGGCTGAGCGTGATCATCGCCATCGGGTTTTACCTCGCCTTTCTCTTTTTCCGCTCGCTCGGCGGGGTCGGCCTTTTGCCCCCGGCGGTCGCGATCTGGACCCCGATCGCGCTCTTTTTGGGCTTAGGCTGGAGGGAGCTTTTCCGCTGATGCGCACGCTCTACCTTGCCGCCTCCTTCGGCGGGGGCCACCTGCAGGCCAACCTGGCGCTCCACGAGGCGCTGGGCGGGGAAGGGCTCGAGCGCGACTACCTGGAGTACATCCCCCTCTGGCAGCGCATCCCGGTGGTCGGCCTCTACCAGCTCTCGCTGCATTACTGGCCGGCGCTCTACGGCTGGTTCTACCGCTACACCAACCGCGAGGACGAGCCGCAAATCATCACCGCCCAGTTCGACCGGGCCGGGTTTCCCGCCATGAAGGCGGACGTGCTCGCCTTCGAGCCCGACCTCGTGGTCTCCAGCTTTCCCACCGCCACCGCCCTCGCCGGCAGCGTGCGGGAGGTGCTCGACGCCCGCTACAAAAACGTCCTGGTGGTCACCGACTTCCGGGCCCACCGGCACTGGGCCCAGCCGGCCGCCGACTTGATCCTGGTCCCGAGCGACGAAGCCGCTCAGGACCTGGTTCGCTTCAGGATTCCCGAAGCAAAGATCCGGGTCACCGGCATCCCCATCCGACGGGCGTTCCTCGACCTTCCCGACCGGGAGGCGCTGAAGGCCCGCCACGGCCTGGACGAGCGCCCGGTGGTACTGATCGCCAGCGGCGCTACCGAGGCCTACCGGGCGCAGGGGGAGGCGGTCCGGGCCGTCCTCGAGCTCGGGCTGCCGGCGCAGGTCGTGCTTTTCCGCAAAAACGGCCAGTACCACGTGGAGGAACGGGGGCCCGTGCGCATCCACACCTACCCGGTGGGAAGGCTATTCCCCGAGCTCTTCGCCGCCGCCGACTTCCTGCTAGGGAAGGCGGGTGGGCTCACCGTGGCCGAGTCCCTGGTGCTGGGAAAGCCCTACCTGGTCTACCGACCCATCGCCGGGCACGAAGAGCAAAACGCCCGCTGGCTCGAGGAAAAGGGCGCGGGGTATTACGCCCGCTCGGTCCAGGACCTGGGCAAGGCGCTTTCGCGCTGGCTCAAGGACCCGGAGAGCCTCGCCCCGCTGGCCCAGCGCGCCCGGGCGCTGGGTCGGCCCCAGGCTGCCCAGGACGCCGCCGAGGCCATCCGCGCCCTGGTGGGGGAAGGCTCTTGAACCTGCCGGAACTTGGCCTCAGCCTTGCCGCCCTCCACGCCGGGCTCCCCTGGCTCGTTCACCAAAGACTCGGGCTCGCGGTGGCCAGCCGGGTGCGGGGCGGCCGGGGCGAGCTCGCCCTCACCTTCGACGACGGGCCCGACCCCGAGACCACCCCCAAGGTGCTCGAGGCCCTCGAGGCCGCCGGGGTTCGGGCGACCTTCTTCGTCCTCGAGCCCAAGGCGCGAAAGCACCCCGAGCTGCTCCGAGAGCTGCTTGCCGCCGGCCACGAAGTCGCCCTTCACGGCCGGGTGCACCGGCACGCCTGGCTCAAGAACCCGCTTTCGCTGCTCCC
>JAMOVS010000180.1 GCA_027061845.1 Thermaceae bacterium | reverse complement strand
CCGCTACTACGACCTCTCCCTCGGACAGGTGATCTACAACCCCTTGCGCGGCGAACCGAGGCGGCCGTGACCAGCCAACGCGAACGCCGGGCGCTCCCGGCAACCCCGCCTGTAATAGGAGTCTTTCCCGCTAGCTCTGGGACGTCCGGACCCGCACCCGGCCCTCGATCGGCCGAAGCGGCACCTCGTGGCCGGTGGCGTAGATCGTCTCGCCCTCGAGCTCGAGCCGGATCCGCGGCAGGGGGTAGCGGGGCGGGCCGAAGACCGCCGCCCCCGCCCGCAAGGGGTCGAAGGCGCCGAAGTGGCAGGGGCAGCCCAGGAAGGGGTGGTCGGTGCGGTAGTTGTAGGCGATCGCCCCGGCCTCGGGGTCGGGGACGAAGTTCACCGTGCAGCCCTGGTGGGTGCAGACGCGGGAGTAGGCCACCAGGTGCACCTCTCCCAGCGAGAGGCCGCCGGGCTGGGGCTCGGGCACCCGCAGAAGGACGCTTTTTAGCTCCCCCACCGCCAGCGGGTAGGCGAAGTAGCGAAACGACCAAGTCTCGGGGAAATCTTGAACCGACGCCACCTCGACCCGCGGACCGCCTTTCCACGTGGGCTCCTCGGGCGCGGTCTTGCCGAACTGAATGCGCCAGGCGCGCAGGCCGAACCAGGTAAAGAATCCTCCGGTCGCCGCCAGCGGGACGATCCAGACCAGGTCGCGACGGGAGAGCTTGCCCATGCCCTCTAGCCTATCGCCCGGCGATGAAGGCCGGCTTATGATCCAACCTTGAGCATGGTATACTCAAGTTGCCATGCGGGTCTACTCCTACGAGCAAGCCAAGAAGCTCATCCCCGAGCTCGCCCGCACCCTGGCCCAGATGCAGGAGGCGGCCCGGGGGCTGGCCGAGGTCAAGGCCCGGCTGGCCGAGGCCCGGCCCGGGACCCCGGAGCACCGCGCCCTGCTCACCGAGGCCCGCTTCCTCGAGCGGGGCCTGGAGGCCGACCGCGCCTGGCTCGAGGCCCAGGGGGTGGTCCTCCGGGACCTCGAGGAGGGGGTGGTGGACATCCCCTTCAAGAAGGAGGGCGAGCTCGTCTACCTCACCTGGAAGCTCGGCGAGGAGGCCCCCGCTTACTGGCACGGGGTCACCGAGGACCCGAGCGCTAGACACCCCTTATAGCGAAAAAGGGGGGCTTTGCCCCCCTTTTTTCAAACCCCAAGCCCTAGACGCCGCCCTTCATCAGCGAGGGCAGCCAGAGGCTCAGCTGCGGGAAGAGGATCAGGATCACCAGCACGAAGGCGAGCACCGCGTAGAAGGGAATCACCCCCCGCACCACCTCGCCCAGCGGCTCCTTGGTGATCCCCGAGATCACGAAGAGGTTCAGCCCCACCGGCGGGGTGATCATCGCCAGCTCCATCGAGATCGTCATCACCACCGCGAAGTGGATCAGGTTGATGTCCACCGCCTCGAGGATGGGCTGCAGGACCGGCAGCGTGATCAGGATGATCGAGACCGCCTCCAAGAACATCCCCAGGATGATGAAGAGCACCGAGGTCACCGCGAAGATCTCGTAACGGCCGAAGCCGTGGTCGACGATCCATTGGGCGGTGAGGGCGGGGATCTGCTTGTTGGTCATGTAGAGCGAGAAGAGCATCGCCGCCGAGACGATCAGGTAGATCATGGCGGTGATCGAGACCGATTCCCGCACCATCTTCACCCAGTCGGCCAGCGTCGCCTCGCGGTAGATGAAGAGCGAGACCACGACGGCGTAGAAGAGGGCGATCACCGAGGACTCGGTGGGGGTGGCGATGCCGGTGTAGATCGTGCCCATGATCAACACCGGCAGGAAGATGCCGGGAAGCGCCCACCAGAACGTCCGCCAGCGCTCCGACCAGTCGGCCGGGGGCAGCTTGCCGTAGCCGGCCCGGCGGGCGTACCAGATGGCGAAGGCGATCAGGCTGCCGCCGAGCAGCAGGCCGGGGATGATGCCGGCGATGAAGAGCTTGCCGATCGACTGGTCGGTGGTGATGCCGTAGATGATCATGGTCACGCTGGGCGGGATCAGAATCCCCAGCGTCCCCGAGGTGGCCACCAGCCCCATGGCGTAGCGCTTGGAGTAGCCGTTTTGGATCATCGCCGGGATGGTCACCGAGCCGATGGCGGCGGCGGTGGCCGGCGACGAGCCCGAGATGGCGGCGAAGATCATCGAGGAGACCACCACCACCACGCTCAGGCCGCCGGGGACGTGGCCCACCCAGGCGCGCACGAACTCGACCAGGTAGCGGGCGATGCCGCCGTGGGCCATCACCACCCCGGTGAAGACGAAGCCGGGGATGGCCAGGAGGGCGAAGGAGTTGATGCCCTCGAACATCCGCGAGGGCACCTGCAGAACGTTGAACCCGGGCTCCAGGGCGAAGGCGATCAGCGAGGAGAGCGCCAGCGACACCCCGATGGGCACCCGGAGCAACAGGAAGAGGGCGAAGAGCCCGAAGAGAACCAGCATGGAAACGCCCACGCTCATACCCCGGTCACCTCCTCGTGCACCTGGGCGCGGCCGCTATAGAGGTCCCAAAAGCCCAGCCCGAACTGGAAGGCGAAGAAGGCAAATCCCAAGGGGAGAATGAAGGTCAGGATCCACTCCGGGATGTCGGTGTAGATGGAGCGGAGCCCGAGCTGCTTCAAGAACATCACGTAGTGCCAGCCGGCGACGGCGATGAAGGAGGCGAAGAGCAGGCCGATGAAGTGCGCCAGCAGGTCGAGCTTTCGCTTGCCCTCGGGACCGAGCATGCTGAAGAGGATGTCGACGGTGATGTGGCGCCCCTCTCGGAGCGCCACCGTGAAACCGAACATCGCCCCCCAGGCCACGAAGATGCGGGCGAACTCGTCGGCCCAGCCGGGCGGCTTGTTAAGCACGTAGCGCATAAAAACGCTGATCAGGACCACCGTCAGCCCCGCGCTCAGGAAGAACGCCGCCAGAAAGTCGGTGAGGAGGAAAAACCCCTGCCGAAAACTGGGGCGCCGGGCCAGAAACAGCGCCAGAACGAACACCACCGCGGCAAAGATCGCGGATTGCCAAAGCAACGTGTTTAGCGTGATCATGGCTACCCCCCCGATAAATCGAGGCCGGGGGCGCGCCGCCCCCGGCCTCTTGCCGGTCGGCGGCTACCGGAGCGCCCTGATCGCGTTGATGAGGTCCCAGCCGACCTTGTCGCCGTACTGATCGTAGACCGGCTTCATCGCCGCTTCCATAGCGGCGCGGTCTTCCTGGGTGAGCTCGATCACCTGCATCAGGCCGCGGAGCTTTTCCAGCGCGTCCTGATTGAGCTTCTCGGCCTCGTCGAAGGCCACCTTGTTGGCGTAGGCGATCCCGTCCATGAAGATCTTCTTCTGCTCCGGGGTGAGGCTGTTCAGGAAGATCTTGTTGGTGATCACCACGTAGTCGAGGCGGTGGTGGCGGGTGAGCGAGAGGTACTTCTGCACCTCGTAGTAGCGCTGGGTGTAGATGTTGGAGAGGGTGTTCTCCTGGCCGTCGACCACGCCCTGCTGCAGCGCCTGGTAGACCTCGGAGAAGGCCAGCGGCACGGCGGTGGCGCCGAGCGCCTTCATCATGGCCTCGAGCACGCCCGAGGTCTGGGTGCGGAACTTAAGCCCCTTGAAGTCCTCGGGGCGCCGGAGCGGCTTGTTGGCGGTGAAGTGCACGAAGCCGTTGGGCCAGAAGCCAAGCCCCACCAGCCCCGCCTTGTCCAGGCTGTTCAGGAGCTTCTTGGCCGCCTCCGACATGGTGAAGCGCTTGAAGTGGTCGGTGTCCTTGAAGAGGTAGGGCATGTCGACGAACTGGAAGGCGGGGTTGTAGCCCTTGAGCTTGGTGGCCGAGGGCACCAGCAGCTGGATGTTGTTGAAGATCAGCGCGTTCAGCCCCTCGGCGTTGTCCTTGTAGAGCTGGCTCGAGGGGTAGAGCTCGACCTTCATCGAGCCGCCCGACTTCTCCTCGATGTACTGCTTCAGGGCTTGGGCGGCCTTGCCCTTGGGGGTGTTCAGGGTGGTAACGAACGAGAATTTAATCACTACCGGCTTCGCGGCCAACGCCAGCGACATCCCAAAGGCAAGCGCCAAAACCGCTAGAAGGGTTCCGATCTTTTTCACAAACAACCACCTCCTCGTATGTATTCATGCGCATTCTACCGGCATGCCCCCTGGGGTACAAGGGCAGGCGTCCCAATCCGTATGCTGGACGCGTGAAACTCCTCGATTTCCGCAGCGATACCCTGACCCGGCCCACGCCGGCGATGCGCCGCGCCATGGCCGAGGCCGAGGTCGGCGACGACGTCTACGGCGAGGATCCCACGGTCAACCGGCTGGAGGCGGTGCTGGCCGAGACGCTGGGCTTTGAGCGGGCGCTCTTTTTTCCCTCGGGGACGATGGCGAACCAGACCGCCCTTTTGCTCCACGCCCCCCGGGCCAGCGAGGTTTTGGCCCCGGAGGGGGCCCACGTCTTCGAGTTCGAGCTGGCGGCGCCGGCGATGCTCGCCGGGGTGCTGGTGCGCACCCTGCCCGCCTCCGGGGGCCGGCCCGAGCCCGAGGCGCTTCTTGGGGCGGTGCACACCTCGGTGCACCAGGCGCCCACCGCCCTTTTCTGGCTGGAAAACAGCCACAACCTGGCCGGCGGCACGGTGGTGGACGAAGCCCGGACCAAGGCCCTGCTCGCCGCCGCCCGGGGGGCGGGGCTTCG
>JAMOVS010000179.1 GCA_027061845.1 Thermaceae bacterium | reverse complement strand
GAAAGCCTCGCCCCGTAGATCAGCCGGGAGAGGATGTCCCGGCCCAGCCGGTCGGTGCCGAGAAGGTGCCCCTCGGTGCCCGGGGGCTTCAGCCTCGCCGCCAGGTCCTGGGCGGTGGGGTCGGTGGGGGCGAGGTAGGGGGCCAGCAGGGCGGCCAGCAGGAAGGCCAGCAGGATCAAGAGGCCGGCCACCGCCGCCGGGTTCTTCAAAAGCCGCCTAGGCATAGCGCACCCTCGGATCCAGCCAGAGGTAGGCCAGGTCGACCGCCAGGTTGACCAGCGAGAGCATCAGCGCGAAGACGATCACCGAGGCCTGCACCACCGGGAAGTCGCCCTGCTCCACCGCCAGCAGCACGAACCGCCCCATCCCCGGCCAGGCGAAGATCGTCTCGGTGATCACCGCCCCCGAGAGCAGGGCCCCGAGCTGGAGCCCGACGATCGTCACCACCGGGATGGCGGCGTTTCTAAGGGCGTGCTTATAGACCACCACCCGCTCGTGGAGGCCCTTGGCCCGGGCGGTGCGGACGTAGTCGCTCCTTAGCTCCTGGAGCACGCCGTTTCGGGTCAGCCGGGCGATCGAGGCGGTGACGAAGGTGCCCACGGTGACCGTGGGCAGGATCAGGTGGCGGAGCGTGCCGTAGCCCGAGATCGGGAGCCAGTGGAGTTTGAGCCCGAAGACCATGATCAGGACGAGGCCCAAAAAGTAGACCGGGATCGACTGGCCGAGGAGGGCCAGCACCATCACCAAGAGCTCGAGGAAGCTGCCCTTTTTGAGCGCCGCCAGCACCCCGGCGGGGATGCCGAGCAGAAGGGCGAAGAGGAGCCCGGCGCCGGCCAGCTGCAACGTCGCCGGCATGCGGCCGAGCACCAGCGGCAGGGCCGGCTCCTGGCTCCGGAGGCTGACCCCGAAGTCGCCGTGGGCCAGCTTCCAGAGGTAGCGGCCGTACTGGACGTAGAGGGGGTCGTCGAAGCCGTAGGCCCGGCGGAGCTCGGCCCGGGCCTCGGGGGAGGCGTCCAGCGGCAGGAGCAGGTCCACCGGGTCGCCGGAGAGGTAGAGCAGGAAGAAGGCCAGGGTGGCCGCCCCCCAGGCGACCACCCCGACCAGTAGCAGTCTGCGAACGAGAAAGGCGATCAACGTCGGGCTACTTCACCAGCTCCATGTCGAAGGCCCAGAGCAGCTCGTCGGGCCGCGGCTGCCACTTGACCCTCTTGGCCACCCCGTAGATGTCCTTCTGCTGGTGGAGGAAGATCCAGGGCGCCCCCTGGCGCACCCGCTCGAGGGCCTTCTTGTAGAGCTCCTTCCGCTTCTCCTGGTCCACCGTCTGCTGGGCCTCGAGCACGTACTTGTCGAACTCGGGGTCCTTCCAGTAGCTGAACTTGGTCTGGGGCGGGCCGCCTTCCACGGTGCCGCCGTAGAGCAGGGTGAAGAGGGTGTTGTCGGCGTCGAACTGGGCGTTGCCCCAGCCGATCATCCAGGCGTCGGTGTCCAGCTTGCGGTTCAGGATCTGCTTGACGTAGCTGCTCCATTCCTTGATGCGGAGGTCGACCTTGACCCCCACCTGCTTGAGCTGGCCGACCACCGCCTCGGCCACCTGGCGGTCGTTGAGGTAGCGGCCGGAGGGGGCCGACATCGAGAAGGTGAAGCCGTTGGGGTAGCCGGCCTCGGCCAGCAGCTTCTTGGCCTTCTCGGGGTCGTAGGGGAAGGGTTTGCAGAGCTCCTCGTCGTAGCCGAACATGTAGGGGTTCAGGGGGCAGCCCACCGGCACCCCGAAGCCGCCCAGCACGTGCTTGACGATGGCTTCCTTGTCCACCGCGTAGTTGAGGGCGAGCCGGACCTTGGGGTCGTGCAGCGGGCCCTCGCCCTTGACGTCGAGGATGATGAAGATGTTCCGGATCGAGGGCACGCTCCGCACCTCGGCGACGCCCGAGCCCTCGACCGTGGGCACCGCTTCCGGCGAGAGGTTGGTGATGATGTCGACGCCGCCGGTGAGGAGCTCGACCACCCGGGAGGAGGCTTCGGGGATCGGCCTAAAGACCACCCGCTTCACCTTGGGCTTGCCCGCCCAGTAGTCGGGGTTGGCCTCGAGGACGATCTCCTGGTCCTTGACCCAGCGGACGAACTTGTAGGGGCCGGTGCCCACCGGGTGGTTGGCGAAGTAGTCGGCGCCCTTCTCCTCGATGTACGCTTTCGGCACCACCCAGAGGTAGGTGAGCCGGGTCAGGAAGAGCGGGAAGGGTTTCTCGGTGTAGACCTTGAGGGTGTACTTGCCGGTGACCTCGACCTTCTTGATCGGCTTGAAGTAGGTCGAGTACTTGAGCGGCTTCTTGGGGTCGAGGAGGCGGTCGAAGTTGAACTTGAGGACCTCGGCGGTGAGCTCCTCGCCGTTATGGAACTTGATGCCGGGCTTGATGGAGAGCTCCCAGGTGAGGTCGTCGAGCGCCTTGGCCTCGCCCAGCCAGGGCTCGTAGGAGCCGTCCGGGAGCCGGCGGTAGAAGTTGTCGAAGATGTTGGCGGTGACGTTGCCGGTCGGGGTCTCCTGGTGGTTGACCGGGTCCAGGGTGGTGGCGTCCACCCCCTGGGCGATCACCAGGGTGTCGCCCCGGGCGAAGGCCAGGCCGAGGAACGCCGCTGCCAGAAATACCCACCAACGCTTTTGCATAAATATCCCCCCTTGGCCCCCAAGGCTAGCACGGAGGCGCCCCGGCTTCAAGGCTTCGCTAAGATAAGGGCCATGGCGAAGCTGCACGACCTGCCCATCGGTAAGGCGGCGCCGGACGTGGTGCACATGGTGATCGAGGTTCCCGCCCGCAGCGCCAACAAGTACGAGTTCGACGAGGAGACCGGGATGGTCAAGCTCGACCGGGTGCTGCCCTCGTCCCAGGTCTACCCCGGCGACTACGGCTTCATCCCCCAGACCCTGGCCGAGGACGGCGACCCCCTGGACGGGGTGGTGCTCTCGACCTTCCCGCTCTTCCCCGGGGTCCTGGTCGAGGTGCGCCCGGTGGCGCTGATCGAGATGGAGGACGAGAAGGGCCCGGACTCGAAGATCATCGCGGTGGTCGCCGAGGACCCCCGCTGGGACCAGGTCCAGGACCTTGCCGACGTGCCCCAGGGCATCCTCGAGGAGATCCAGAACTTCTTCGAGACCTACAAGGCGCTCGAGGCCAAGAAGGGCAAGTGGGTCAAGGTGACCGGCTTCAAGGACCGGGCCGCCGCGCTCGCGGAGCTCGAGGCCTCGATGGCTCGCTACCGCGGCGAGGGTTAAAGGGAAACGTTCCCGGGCCCGCCTTCTGGGCGGGCCCGTTCCTTTAGGATGAGCCCGTGCCTCACCGCCGGTTGGCAGCGCGGCTCGCCTGGCGAAGGCGGGTCTTCCTGGCGGCGCTCGGGCTGCTGCTCGGCGCCGGGGTCGCCTACTTGAGCGGGTTTTGGCCGGCGGTCTTCTTGGCCCTTCTTGGCTTTCTCTACCCCGAGCGCTTGGAGGAGGCGCGGGCGCTCCGCCGCTTCGACGAGGCCGGGCTCGCCTACCGCGCCTGGCTCGAGGCCGACCCCGAGGACCCCCTCTACCCCGAGCTTGCCCGGGAGGCGGCGCGGGTGGCCCGAAAAGTGCGCCTGCCCCGGTTTCCGATGATGGAACTCGTGAGCGTCCTCGCCCTTCTGGGGCTTTTCGCCCTCGGGCTTTCCGGGCACCGGCCGGGATTCGGCGCGCAAGAAGCGGTGCCGGAGGTCGCAACGCCGCCCCCGGCCCAAGAGGCGGGGCCCAAGACCCCGTCCGAGCCCGAAGAAAAAGCTTCCGAGCGTTTGAAGGGCGAAGCGTCCAGCTCCGAAAACCCCGGGGAGCCTTCCGGCGAAGACGAAAGCAAGCCCGAGGCCGCAAACCCCAAGCCGCCCCAAAACGGGGAAAAAGCGCCCGACGAGGCCGGTTCTGAGGCGGTGCCGACGGCTGAGAGCGGAGCTGGATTGGAAGCGGAAAACGCCGCCGAGGGCCGGGAAGCGGCCCAAGCAGAGGCTTCCGCCGGCGAAGGAGGCGAAGCCGAAAACGGGGAAAACGGGGGCGCGTTGGAAGCGGCCGCGGCGGGTGGCGACGCCAAGCGAGCACCCTCGCCCCCGGCCGGGGCGTTTGGCGAAGGGGACGAGGCCATAGGCGAGGCGCCGGGGGCTTTGGAGGCCGGCGCCAAGCGGGAAAGCGCGGGTCCGGCCGAGGGGGGGACGGGCGCGGGCGCGGCCGTCCCTCGCGAAAAGCGGGGTTCGCCGCGGGGGGCTTCTCCTGGCCAAAAAGGCGCGGGGGCAAGCCCGGCAGGCGCCGGCCTGGCCCAAAAACCGGGTGCCGACGAAGAAAACCCCGCGGCCGCCCTCCAAGACGCCCCGCTCCCCGCCCCCTGGCCCGAAGGAAAGCCGCCGGAGCGGGTGGAGCGGCGGGCCGAGAGCTACCTCTCGGAGGTGCCCCTTTCCCCCGCCGCCCGCGAGCTGGTGGCGCGCTACTTCGAGCTCTCGTCGCGGTAGAGGCGGGGGCCGCCCTCGGCCGGCTCCGGGGGGTCGGGGAGGCTGGCCCCCAGCCGCTCGGCCAGCCGCTCGGCGAGCGGCTGGATGCGCTTTTGGTAGCTGGCCACCGCCCGGTTGTAGGCGGCGATGCTTGCTTCCAGCCTCTTGCCAACTTCCCCCAGGTGGCCCTGGAAGGGGCCGAGCCGCTCCAAGACCAGCCGCGCCGCCTCGGCCACCTTCCGCGCCTCCTGGCCCAGGGCGTGCTGGCGCCAGCCGTAGGCCACCGACTTCAAGAGCGCCAGCAGGGTGACCGGGCTGGCCGGCAGGACGTTCCTCGCCAGGGCGTCGTCCAGGAGATCAGGATCGGCCTCGAGCGCCGCCTGGAGGGCGGCCTCGCTGGGCAGGAAGACGACCACCAGCTCGGGGGCGGGGTCGAAGGCCTTCCAGTAGGCCTTCTCCGAGAGCTCCCGGATCCGCTCCCGCAGCGCCTTGGCGTGGGCCTTCAGCTTTCGGGCCCGGAGGTCGGGGTCGTCGCTCTCCAGGGCCTCGAGGTAGGCGTTCATCGGCGCCTTGGCGTCCACCGGGATGGCGCCGCCCTCGGGCAGGTAGACCACCAGGTCGGGCCGGCCCCGCTCGGTGTTCACCTGGGGGGCGAAGTCGACGTGGGGGGTCATGCCGGCGAGCTCGACCACCCGCCTAAGCTGCAGCTCGCCCCACTGCCCCCGGCTGCGCTCGCTCTTCAGGGCGGCCCGCAGGGCGGCGGTGGTCTGCCGCAGGGCGGTCTGCTCCTGGCGCAGGAGCTCGAGCTCCTGCTTGAGGGCGCGGTAGGCGCCCTCGCGCTCCCGCTCCAGCGAGACGAAGGCCCCCTCCAGCCGCTTCACCGCCTCGCCCAGGGGCTCGGTCAGGCTTTTGACGGCGGTGGTGTGGTGGGCGAGCCGCTCGCCCAGCTCGCGGTCGATGCCGGAAAAAAGCGTCTTCGCCGCCCGCAAGAGCTCGGCGTTGGCGGCCTCGAGGTTCTTGGCCGCGAGCAGCTGGAAGGCCTGGGCCAGGGTGTCCTTGGCCTCCTCGGTCCAGCGGTGCTTTTCCCGCTCGGACTTAAGGGCCGCCTCCAGCCGGGCCAGCCGGCCCACCAGGAGGAGGTAGACCAGGGCTCCCCCGAGCAGGAAGCCGGCGGCGAAGTAGGCCAGCGCCTCGTTCACGGCCCTCCCCAGCGCGGCGCCCAGTCGAGCGCGATACCGAGCCGGTCGAGGATGCGCTGGGTGACGAAGCGGAGCAGGTCCTCCACCTTCGCCGGCCGGTGGTAGAAGCCGGGGCTGGCCGGCAGGATCACCGCCCCCGCCTCGGCGGCGGCGGTCATCGCCCGGAGGGCGGGCAGGGGGAGCGGGGTCTCCCGGGGCACCAGCACCAGCGGGCGCCCTTCCTTCAGGTGCACGAAGGCGGCCCGGGCGATCAGGTTGTCGGCCAGGCCGTAGGCCACCCTGGCCAGGGTGGCCTGGCTGGCCGGCACCACCACCATGCCCCGGGTGGGGAAGGAGCCCGAGGCGATGGGGGCGGCGAGGTCGCGTTCGTCGTAGCGGACGTCGGCGAGGGCGAAAAGGGCCTCGGGGCCGGCCTCGAGCTCGGCCTCGAGCACCCGGGCGGCGCCCTCGCTCACCACCAGGTGGACCTCGACCCCGGCCTGCTTCAGGGCCCGCAGCAGGTCCAGGGCGTAGGGGGTCCCGGAGGCCCCGGAGACCCCGACCACCACCGGGGCTAACGCGGGGGCTGCCACGGCTCGCCGCGGAAGAATCCCCGCACCAGCTGGGCCACCAGCCCGCCGAGGAGGAGGAGGCCGATCAGGTTGGGGATCGCCATCAGGCCGTTCAAGGTGTCGGCGAAGGCGGTGAGGAGCTCAAAGCCGCCGAGCGCCCCCACGAAGGCGAAGACGATGTAGGTGATGCGGTAGGGCCAGCGGATGCCGTCGCCGAAGAGGAAGCCGGCGGCCTCCTCGCCGTAAAAGCCCCAGGAGACCAGGGTGGTGAAGACGAAGAGGGCCAGGATCACCGCCGCCACCGAGGCGCCGCCGGGGAAGTCCCAGGCGGCGACGAAGGCGTGGGGCGCGCTCTGGCCCAGCTGCCAGGCGCCGCTGGTGAGGACCAGGAGCGCCATCACCGTGTTCACCACCAGGGTGTCCAGGAAGACCTCGATCACGCCCCAGAAGCCCTGGCGCACCGGGTGGTCGACCTGGGCCTGGGCGTGGGCGATCGCCGCCGAGCCCAGGCCGGCCTCGTTGGAGAAGATGCCGCGGCCGACGCCGGCCTTCAGGGTCTGGGCCAGGGCGTAGCCGGCGGCGCCGCCGGCCGCCGCCCGGAAGCCGAAGGCGTTTTGGAAGATGGCGGCGAAGGCCCCTCCCAGCGCGTCCAGGTGGAAGAAGAGGGCGTAGAGTCCGGCGGCCAGGAAGGCGAAGAGCATCAGCGGGACCAGGGTCTGGGCGAAGGCGGCGATGCGCCGGATGCCGCCGCCCAGGATGAAGGCGGCGATCAGGGCGACGGCGAACCCGGTCAGCCCCACCGGGATGTCGAAGGCGGCCTCGAGGCTCCCGGCCATCGCCGAGCTCTGCGTCAGGTTGCCGATGCCGAAGGCGGCCAGCGCCGCCAGGAAGGCGTAGACCGCGCCCAGCCAGCGAAGCCCCTTGGGCAGCCCCCGGGAGAGGTAGTACATCGGCCCGCCGGAGACGCTGCCGTCGGCGTAGCGCTGGCGGAAGTGGACCGCCAGGGTGGCCTCGGCGAACTTGGTGGCCATGCCCAGGACGCCGGCCACCCACATCCAGAAGATCGCCCCCGGGCCGCCGATCAGGATCGCCGAGGTGACCCCGATCAGGTTGCCCTGCCCCATGGTGGCGCCGAGGGCGACCATGGTGGCCTGAAAGGGGGTGATCTCCCCGCTGGCCCCGAGCGCCCGCTCGCGGATCGCCCCCAGGGTCTCGCGGAAGATGATCCCGATCTTGGTGAACTGGATCAGCCCCGTCCTCAAAGTGAGGTAAAGCCCCACGACGAGGAAGGCGACCATCATCTCGGGGCCCCAGACGTATCGGTTGACGAGTGCGTTAAGACTTACCAGGTCCATCCTCGACCTCCGGCATGACCTTGAGCCGGGTGCCCCGCCCGGCGCGAAGCTTCCTCAGCTCGCGGTCGTGGAGCATGATCCGCTCGGGGATCTGCTCGCGGGGCTCGACCGCGTAGGTGGCCTCGAGCCCCTTGGGGGAGCGCACCTTCAGTTTAAACGGACCGCCGATGCGCTCGACCCAGCGCTGGTAGAGGGCGTGGTCCACGTAGGCGGTGCCGGTGGCGGGGCCGTAGTAGGGGAGGGCGACCAGCACGATCGGGCCCAGCCCCTGGGTGGGCAGGGAGGCGAGCGCCTGCCGCTTCAGCAGCCGGTTGAGGGCCCGGGCGCGCTCGAGCACCTCGCCGGGCACCGCCAGGACCTCGGCGATCGTCTTGCCCTGGGCCTCGGCGAAGACGCCCAGCTCGGTGAGCGGGATCTCCACCTCCCGGCGACCGGCGGCCTGCCGCAGGGTGCGGCTCCAGTCGTCGGGCAGGTGGCCGAGCTTTTTCCACTCGTCGGTGATCGCGGTCAGGTCGGTCAGCAGGGCCTGGACCGGCACCTCCAGGTTGCGTCGGGGGGGCGGGGTGGTCTCGAAGGTGAACCGCCCGCGCCGGAGCCCGGCCAGCAGGGTGAGGGCGTCCATGCCCTCGAGGCCGAGCGCCTCCGCCAGGACCACCCGCCGTCCGGCAAACCCCACCACCCCCTCGACCCCGGGCGCTTCGATCCGGAGCACCCCGCCGCTGCCGGCGGCCAGGGTTTGCAAGAGGTCGAGGAACGGCAGGTCGGACAGGTTACCCCGAAGCATCTCCTTAGGCCCGAGTATGCCACGATTTGCCGCGGGTTAGCATGGAGCCGGGATGCGGGTGCTCTTGCTGCACGGCTTCACCTCCCACCCGGTGAAGACGATGGGGCCTCTGCCCGGGGCCCTCGAGGCCGCCGGCTTCGCGGTCTCGACCCCGGCGCTGCGGGGGCACGGCACCCGCCCCGAGGACCTCGTCGGGGTCCGCTACCAGGACTGGCTGGAGGACGCCCGCGCCGCCTGGGAGGCGCTTCCCGCCCCCAAGGCGGTGGTGGGGCTCTCCATGGGCGGCCTGCTGGCCGCCTGGCTGGCCGCCCGGGGCGACGCCGAGGCGCTGGTGGCGCTGGCCCCGGCGCTCGGGTTTGCCCACCCGCTGGCGCGGCTCGCCCCCTACCTGGCCTGGCTCTTGCCCCGCTTCCAGGGGGAGAGCTCGATCCTCGACCCCGAGCTCAGGAAAAAAAGCCCCAACTACCGCTGGTTCCCCACCCGCGCCTTCGTCGAGCTCAAGAGGCTCGCCGACCGCACCCCCGAGGTGCTGCCGCGGGTGCGGGCGCCGGCGCTGGTGGTCGCCGCCGAGCACGACCGGGTGGTGCCCCGGCGGGCGGTGCGGCGCTATCATGACCTTCTGGGAAGCGAGGAAAAGCGCTTTATCGTTTTGCGGGACAGCGGCCACGACCTCTTGCTCGATCGCAAGGGCGAGGAAGCGGCCCGCGAGGTGGTGGCGTTTTTGAAAGGGGAGCGCTGATGCGGAACTGGATCTTGCTGATCGCCTTGGGGCTGGGGACGGCGCTGGCCGCCTCCGAGTCCCTGACCCTGGGCCTTTGGGCCAAGACCCCGGGCTTCACCCTGGGGCCCACCCTGCACCTGGTCTACCCCCTGAACCCGGACCTGCGGGCGGAGGTCTTCCTGCGCGCCTCGCTGCCGGGGACCGACGAGACCTCGGTGGGGCTGGCCCTCACCCAGAGCTTCGAGGGCGGGGTGCTGGGGCGCGGGGAGCTCGGCGGCCAGGCCTTCCTGGGGGTGGACACCCAGTACTGGCTCGAGGCCCGGGGGCGGGCGACCGCCGGCCCGGCCGCCTTCGGGGTGCGCCTCGGCTACACCGAAAACCGCACCCCCCGCCACTTCTGGCCGCTGCAACCGAGGACGCTCGGCTTCTACGCCGACCTCTCCGGCCGCTACCGTCTGAATCGCCGCCTGCTGCTGCTCGGCGGCTACCGCTACCAGAACCGGCAGAGCGCCCTGGAGCTGGCCCTCTCCTGGCGCGAGGGCGGTCGGCGCTTCCTGGCCGGCGCCGGCGCCGTCGGGAAACCCACCCGGGCCTACGCCCTGCTCGGCTACCGGCAGCCGCTGCCGGGCGCGGTGGCCGGCGGCGAGCTCCGCATCGGCTCCAAGAACGAGCTCAAGCTCGACTACGCCGAGCGCGGCACCAAGGCCCACCTCACCCTGGCCTACCCGCCGGCCGCCGGGGTCGGGGTGGAGCACGGCCCCTGGGCGCTCGACGCCCTGGTGGACCGGGCCGGGTTCGAGGTCTTCCTGCGCTACACCCTGGGCCGCTAGCGCGAGCCGTGGCTGCGCAGGGGGAAGAGCTGCGAGGCCTCCTCGTGGACGGTGCGCTCGGTGAGCGCCGGGGGGATGCCGATGACGTTCTCCAGCGCCTTCTTCCAGGCGGTCTCGTAGCCGTAGGCGATGATCGAGCCCATGCTGGTGGCCAGCCGGGTGAAGGCCGAGACCAGCGCCTCGTGGTCGGGCAGCGAGCGGGTGTTCTCCCGCACGAAGTCCACCAAGAAGCCGAGCATCGCCAGCATCATCGGGTTGCTCACCCCGCGGACCACGTGCACCGGCCCCACGAAGGCGAGCCAGGCGAAGAAGGCGTCGTCGTGGGGTCCCTTGACCACCCGCTCGAAGAACTCGCCGAGGGTGCGCTCCCGTTCCGCCCGCTCGCCCTCCTCGAAGACCTCCCGGGTGGGCGGGTGGGCGAAGAGGATGTCGTAAAACCGCTTGACGAAGGGCTCCTTCGCCGCCAAGAGCGCCTCGGCGTTCTTCCGGATCACGGCGGCGTCGTTGGCGCCGAAGCGGGTCTCCGGCGGCATGTCGGAGAGGGCTTTTTGGGCGATCGCGTCAAAGTCCAGTGCGTCCGATGTGGGGATTGGGTTCGTTTTCATTTCAATACCTCCGCCATTCTGCGGGCAATGTCCCGGGCCTCGAGGTGCAAGAGACCGAGGTTGACGTCCGCCGGCGCGACCAGCGCCAGCACCCCGGTCCCGCCCACGGCGTAGACCACCACGTAGCCGTCCCGGGCCCGAATCACGTTCTCCTCCAGGGGGCCGAGCTGGGTGGTCTCGGTGATGCGCTGGCCGAGCCCCAGCGCGGTGGCCGCCATGGCCGCCAGCCGGGCCGCGTCCTCGGCCTGGGAGACGACCGGAAGCCCGTCGACCGAGGCCACCACCGCCCCCCGGATCTCCGGGAGGGCGCGCCGGAGTTCGCTCACCATGTTTTCCAAGAGACCGCGTTTGTTCATCCCCTCCAGGCCTCCAAGGGCCTGATCCTACCCCGCCGGCGCCGGCCGGGTATCCCCTAAACGTGGGTAGACGCGAGGCTAGGAGCGGTCGCCGTGGATGTAGTTGGTGAGCTGGTCGATGGTGAACTTCTGGTCTTCGATGATGGCCTTGACCACGTCCCCGATGGAGATCAGCCCGCCCAGCCGGCCCTCCGCCAGCACCGGCAGGTGGCGGATCTTCTTCTCGGTCATGATCGCCATCGCTTCCTCGATCGTCTGCTCCGGGCGGATGAAGATCACCGGCGAGGACATGATCTCCCGCACCGGCGTCTCCTTGGAGGAGCGGCCCTTCAGGATCACCTTGCGGGCGTAGTCGCGCTCGGTGAGGATACCCACCGGCTCGCCGCCCTCGGTCACCACCAGGGCGCCGATGCCCTTTTCCGCCATGCGCCGGATGGCCTCGAAGACGCTCTCCTCCGGGGCGATGGTGAAGACCTCGCGCCCCTTGCGATCCAGCAGTTGCTTGATCGTCATCTGGCCCTCCTTCGGTGTGCCCCACTATACCGCGATAGACTCTTCTCGATGGTTCGCCACGCGATCGTGCAGCTGGCGCCGGAGAAGGGCCAGATCCGGCGGAACCTGGCCCGGCTCGAGGCCGCCCTGGCCGAGCTGGCCGAGGACCGCCCCCAGGTGGTGGTCCTCCCCGAGGCCTTTCCCACCGGCTACTTCCTCCAAGGCGGGGTCCGCGAGCTGGCGCTGACCGCCGGCGAGCTGGAGGAGGCCCTCACCGCCCTATACCGCCGGGTCTGGGAGGGGCCCTTGGACCTGGTGATCGGGTTCTACGAGAAGGACGAGCGCGAGGGCGCCTACTACAACGCCGCCGCCTACTTCGAGCTCGGGGGGCGGGGGCTCGTCCACCTCCACCGCAAGGTCTTCCTGCCCACCTACGGCGTCTTCGACGAAGAGCGCTACCTCTCCCGCGGGGGCACGGTGGCCGCCTTCGACACCCGCTTCGGCCGGGCGGCGATCCTGATCTGCGAGGACTTCTGGCACTCGATCACCAGCACCATCGCCGCCCTGGACGGGGCCGAGGTGATCTACGTCCCCTCCGCCAGCCCGGCCCGGGGGTTTTTCGGGCCCCGGCCGGCCAACGTCGAGCGCTGGCGGGAGCTGGCCAAGAGCGTCGCCGCCGAGCACGGGCTCTACGTGGTGCTCGCCAGCCTGGTGGGCAGCGAGGCGGGCAAGGGGATGAGCGGCGGCAGCCTGGTCGCCTCCCCCGAGGGTCGGCTCCTGGCCGAGGCCCCGGTCTTCGAGGAGGCGGCGCTGGTCCTCGACCTCGACCTCGACCGTCTCCCCCCGGTGCGCTACGACAACCCCATGCTGGCCGACTTGAAAAGCGGGCTTCCCCTGCTTTTGAACGACCTCAAGCGGGTGGTGGAGGCGCTATGAAGAAACTCTACGGCGTCCCCGGCGGCGAGGTGCTCGAGCTCGACTACCCGGCGGTGGCCGACTACCTGGTCCAGTTCCTCCGCCGCGAGCTCGCCTGGCGGGGGTTCGAGAAGGGCCTGGTCGCGGTCTCCGGCGGGGTGGACTCGGCCACCACCCTGGCGCTGGCGGCGCGGGCGCTCGGGCCCGAGAACGTTCGCGCGCTGGCGCTGCCCCACGCCGAGAGCTCGCCGGAGTCGCTGGCCGACGCCCGGCTCGCCGCCGAGGCCTTCGGCGTGCCCTTCGAGGTCATCGACATCACCGAGATGGTCGAGGGCTACGCCCGGCTCCGGCCCGACATGACCCCCCACCGCAAGGGCAACGTCAAGGCCCGGGCCCGGATGATCGTGCTCTTCGACCTCTCGGTCGCCTACCACGCGCTGCCGCTGGGGACCGGCAACAAGACCGAGCGGCTCTTCGGCTACTTCACCTGGCACGGCGACGACGCCCCGCCGATCAACCCCCTCGGCGACCTCTACAAGACCCAGGTCTGGGGGCTGGCCGGTGAACTCGGGGTGCCCGAGAAGATCGTCCAAAAGCCCCCCACCGCCGACCTCATCCCGGGGCAGACCGACGAGGAGGACCTGGGGCTCTCCTACGCCCGCGCCGACGTGATCCTGGAGCACTACCTGAAGGGCTACCCCGACCGCTACGTCGAGGGGCTGGGGTTTTCCCCGGCGGAGATCCGGCGGGTCAAGGAGCTGGTCAACAAGACCCACTACAAGCGCCACCTGCCCACGGTGGCGGTGCTCTCCTCGACCGCCATCAACGAGTTCTACCTGAGGCCGCTGGACTTTAGAATCGAACTCGAATGAGACGTCTCGGCCGCTTCCTGCTCCTGGGCCTCCTGCTGGCCGCCTGCGCCCCGCTGGAGCAGACTCCCCCGGCCTACCCGCCGGCCCAGGCCGGACCCGGGGTCCTGGTGCTCCGGGACGCCTCCGGGCGGATCCTCCTGAACCCCTCGATCGGCCTCCCCGCCCCCGCCGGCAGCCTGCTGCTCTCCCAGAGCTACCTCGGCGAGGCCAGCAAGAGCCGCTTCCGCTCGCCGGACTCCTTCGACCGGGTGGTGCTCTGGCTGAAGCGGGAGCTCTTGGACCTGGGCTGGACCATCGTCGAGGCCGAGGTCAAGGAGCGGCCGCCGGCGGAGTACCGGGCCCGGCTGCTGATTCGAAAGGGCAAGCAGACCCGGGAGATCCGCCTGCGCTACCAGGACGGGGTCTTCGACCTGGAGGTGGGGGATGCGCCATCTGCCCGGACCCGCGGCCGGGCGGCGGCTATGATGAAGGGGTGAGCCCCTACGCCGCCCTCAAGGAGGCGCTGACCCCTCTCTTCAAGGAGGGCACCGACCGCTTGCTGGAGGAAGCCGCCCGGCGGCTGGGCAAGCCCCCCCAGGCCTTCGACGCCGGCGACGTGGAGCGGGTGCTGAAGCGCATCGTCTACCCCGAGCTCGCCCGCCGCATGCCCTCGGCCCAGGCCCGGGCCAAGGTGGAGGAGCTTCTGGCCCGGCTGGCCGGCGACGACCCCCCCGACCTCGCCGAGCTCGAGGAGGCGCTCAAGGCCTTCAGCCTCTACATCGACTGGCCCGAGGTGCAGAGGCTCCGCCGGCTGGTCGGCGGCCTGCGGGCGGAGTGGGACCCCGAGGCCGCCGCCCAGGCCCGGGCGGTGGTCCAGGCGCTCAGGGAGCGGCTCGAGTCCCGCCTGGTGCAGCAGGCGCGGGCGATCGCCGAGCTCGAGAGCGACTACCAGAAGGTCAAGAAGGTGGGCGGGCGCAAGGTCAAGCGCCTGGCCTCCCTGATCGAGCAGATCAAGGGCGCCCAGGAGGAGCGCCTGCTGGCCAGCGGCGAGATCGAGCGGGCCCGCAAGCTGGCCAGCGAACTCTTGAAGCTGGTCGAGTCCTCGGTGGTGGAGCCGGCCGGGGAAGAAGAGCTGCTGGTGGTCATCGAGGAGGAGGAGCCCCTGGAGCTCGACCTCGGCCTGCTCTCCCCGGAGCAGCAAGACCGCATCCGGGAGATCGAGCGGGTGGAGGAGGAGCACCGGCTGGAGGCCCTGGCCGAGCGCTACCGGGCGGTGCTCGCCGGCGAGCCCTGGGGGGCGCGCCTGGCCGACCTGCGGGCGCGGCTGGCCAGGGGCGAGCGGCTGGGCGAGGCCCTCGCCGAGCTGGAGGCCGAGCTGGAGCGGGCCCAGGAGGACCTGATCGCCGAGGCCCGGGCCCGCTACGAGTGGATCGCCGAGAAGCTGCGCGAGGCCGAGGGGCTCGGA
The DNA here is from genome assembly GCA_027061845.1 of Thermaceae bacterium. Lineage (GTDB taxonomy): Bacteria > Deinococcota > Deinococci > Deinococcales > Marinithermaceae > WFXV01. The sequence continues at coordinate 5,684 of JAMOVS010000179.1, read as the reverse complement.
GCCCCGGCGGCGGGGCTTTGGGCCCAGCTCTCGGCGGTGGAGGAGACGCTCAAGAGCGGCGTCGTCCCCGAGGGGATCGGCGAGCTCGAGCGCGCGGTCGAGGGGGTCCTAGCCCGGGCCCGGGCCAAGCGCGAGGCCGAGGCCAAGGCCGCCCGGCTGGCCGAGGAGGCCCGGGCCTTCGCCGAGGAGGCCCGGGCCCAGCTCGACGCCGCCCGCCACCCCCAGCTGGCCGAGGCGCTGGAGCGGCTTTTGGCCCAGGCCGAGGCCGGCGAGGTCGAGGAGGCCCTCTACCGCGACCTCCGGGAGCGGGTGCCGGCGGCCTTCTCCGACCGGGCGGCGGCGCTCTCCGCCCGGCTGGCCGCCCTGCCCCGGGGCCCCGAGCTGGAGGCCGGCACCCTCGAGGTCGAGGCGGCGCTGGCCGCCGGCGAGCTCGACCGGGCCGAGGAAGCGCTGGCGCGGCTCGAGGCCGAGGCCCGGGCGCGGGCCGCCCGCGAGCTCGAGCGGCTCAAGCTCCGGGCCGAGCATTTCGGCCTCGAGCTGCCGGCGCTGGCCGAGGCCGAGGCCGCCCTGGCGGCGGGCCGGATCCCCGCGCTCGAGCCCCTCTCCGCCCAGGTCGAGGACTGGGTGGCGGCCGAGCGGCGCCGGGCCCGGGCCCGGCTGGCGCGCATGCGCTCCGAGGCCGAGCGCTACCGGGGGCTGGGCGGGGAGGCGCTTTTGACCCGTCTCGCCGAGGCGGAGAAGCGGCTGGAGGAGGGGCTGCCCGACTTCGCCGCCCTGGAGGCCGAGCTGAGGGCGCTGGAGGGCCGGCGCGAGGCCTTCCGCAAGGCCCTGGCCGACCGCTACGCCCGCTTGCTCGAGGGCTTCGCCCGCTACAAGGGGATGACCAGCGAGACCCGCAGCCGGCTGGGGGCGATGATGGGCTTTCTGGAGCAGGGCTTTGCCCGCCTCGACCGGCTCGGCACCGAGGGGCTTTTGGAGCTGGACCAGGCGCTCTCCGAGGCGGAGCCCCTCCTGGAACAGCTGGAGGCGGAATACCAGGCCGCCCGGGAGCTCGCCAGCGAGCTCGGCGGCGAGGACCTGGACGCGCTGCTCGGGGTCTTCGCCGAGCCCGGGGAGGAGCGGCCGGCTTCCGACCGGCTCGCCCCCTACCGCCGGCGGGGGGTGCTGGCGGCCGCCTTTTTGGGCGAAGAGGTCGAGGGCGAGCCGCCGGTGGACCCCGAGCTGCTCCGCGCCCTCAGGGCCGAGCTTTCCGAGGCCGGCACGCCGCGGCTCTTGACCCTCTACCTGCCCCAGCACGTGCTGATCCAGGCCTTCCTCCCCGACGGCGAACTGGTGCTCTTGGCGGAGAAGCCGCTGCTCTCCAAGCTGGTGGAGACGATCGAGGCGGAACTCGGCTAGCGGTGGAGCGGAGTCTTTCTCTTCCCGACGAAGCCGCCACCCGGGCCTTGGCGGCAAGGCTCGCCCGGGCCCTGCCTAAAGGGGCGGTGCTCGTGCTCTCGGGGCCGCTGGGGGCGGGGAAGACCACCCTGGTCCGCTACCTGGCCGAGGCGCTCGGCTTTGCCGGCCGGGTGACCAGCCCCACCTACACCCTGATGCACGTCTACCCCACGCCGGAAGGGCCCCTTTTGCACGCCGACCTCTACCGCCTCCAAGATCCCGCCCAGGCAGAGGCGCTCGGGCTTTTCGAGGAGGCCGAGGGGGCCCGGCTGGTGGCGGTGGAGTGGGGCAGGCTCGAGGACTTCCCCGGGGCGCTTTTGGTCGAGCTCGTTCCCCGTTCCGAGACCGCCCGCGAGGTGCGGTTCAAGACCGAGGACCCCGCGCTCGCTCGCGCGATCGCCCGGCTCTAGCCGCCCGCACGATCGCCGCCGCCACCGCCTCCTGGACCAAGACGGAGAGCAGCCCGAGTGGCGCCTCGGGCCCGTCCCCGGTGCTGAGCACGAAGGCGGCGTCGCCGTCCCAGGGGGTGTGGGAGGGGCGGATCACCCGCCCGATCGCGGCCTGGGCGGCGTTCGCGAGCAGGGTGGCCTGGGGCTTTGCAATCGGGGCCTCGAGCAGCGCCGCCACCAGGGTGGTGTTCTCGAGCGGCGCCCCCGGGCGGGGGCGGGGCTCGCCGTGGCCGGCGACCAGCCGGCCGGCTTCGTCGTAGACGTCGCCCACCGGGTTCACCACCGCCAGCGCCTGCACCCGCACCCCGCCCTCCTCGACCCACGCGGCGCCCTGGCCGGTGGGGACCGGGGTGCGGTACTTGCCGGCGCTGGCCCCGGCGCCCGCCCCCACCCGGCCCTCGGGGATGGGGCCGGGGCGGGCATTGGCGGCGGCGTGGTAGCCGGCCTCGAGGCCGGGCCAGGCGGGCTTTCCCAGCAGCAGGTCGTAGATCACCGCCGCCGCCACGATGGGGATCGGGCGCACCCGGGTGGGGTGGCCGACGCCCTCCTCCGAAAGCCTTTGGGCGACCCCGCTTGCGGCCTCGAGGCCGAGCGCCGAGCCGCCGGTGAAGACCAGGGCGTTCACCCGCTCCACCGGCTTCTCCGGCGCCAAGAGCGCCGCCTCCCGGCTGCCCGGGGCCGGGCCCAGAAAGCTCGCCGAGGCCAGGCAGCCCGCCCCCGGGCAGCGGATCACGGTGACCCCGGTGGCGGCCTCCTCGTCGGTCCAGGTGCCGAAGGCGATGGCTTCCAGCATGCCCCGAGTCTAGCGCGGCCGGGGGCCGGTACCCATGCCCGGTGGTGCAAGTTTATGCAAACGCCCCCGGTTTTTCGGATGCGGGAAAAAGCCCTTGCACGCGGGAAAAAACGCAAATGAGAAGGGGCTCTCATAAAAAACCCAGGGGGGTATGCTAAGCTTTTATACGTGGCCCTCGCGACCCGGAGCAACGAGAAGAGACGCGCGATCCTCGAGGCCACCATCCGGGTACTCCAGGAGCAGGGGCTCCGGGGGCTGAAGATCGAGGACGTGGCCCGGGCCGCCGAGATCGGAAAGGGCACCGTCTACCTCTACTTTCGCGACAAGCAGGAGCTCTTGAAGGCGCTGGTCGAGCACCGCGCCACCGAGTTCTACGCCGACGCCGAGGCCATCGTCCGCCAGGACCGGTCCTTCTTCGAGCGGCTCCGCGACCTCCTGGAGCGCCGGCTCGCCTTCATCGACGAGTGGCGCGGGCTCTGGGGGGCGGTGGCCGCCGAGGTGGCCCAGGGCGAGGCCAAGAAGGCCTGGCTCACCGGGCTCCACGAGCGCTACCACCGCATCCTCAGCGACTTCGTCGCCGACGGCATGGAGCGCGGGGAGCTCCGGCAGGACCTGGAGCCCGAGCTGGTGGGGGCGGCGCTCTCGGCGCTCGGCTGTGCCCCCCAGCTGCCGGTGGACCGGGGGGCCTACCTCGATCAGCTGGTGGAGATCTGGAAGAAAGGAGTGGGTGCGAAACCGTGAGGGAGTACCGTCCAGGGGATAAGGTCGTGCTCCCCCCCTACGGGGTGGGAGTGGTCGCCGGAATCGCTCGGCGCAAGGTGGGCGGCGTGGGCCGCGCGTACTACCAGGTCGAGTTCCCGGGGACCCGTTCCAAGGCCTTCGTGCCGGTGGATTCCTCCGCCGACGTGGGCCTGCGTCCGGCGCTCTCGAAGGGCGAGGTGCCGGAGATCCTCGATCGCCTCCGCAATGGTCGGATGGCGCTTCCCAAGCAGTGGGCGGCCCGGCACCGCCGGGTCACCGAGATCCTGGCCGAGGGGGATCCCTACCGCATCGCCATCCTGGCCGGCCAGCTCCGGGCTTGGGAGCTCGAACGCGGTCTCCCCGACCTCGACCGGCAGGCGCTCAGGCGGGCGATGAACCTGCTGGCCGAGGAGGTGGCCCAGGCGCTCGAGATTACCCTCGAGGCCGCCCGGGAGATGTTCGAGGAGATCTGGATGGAGGAGCTCAGCTAGCTCCTTCGTGAAAAGGGGCGGGCCCTTGGGCCCGCCCCTTTTTCATTGCTGCCGCCGGATCGCCTCGACGATCTCGGGGTTGGCCAGCGTGGTGACGTCGCCGGGGTCGCGGCCGCTCGCGATCGCCACCAGGATCCGCCGCATGATCTTTCCGGAGCGGGTCTTGGGCAGGTCGGGAACGATGTAGATCACCTTGGGCCGGGCGATCTTGCCGATGTTCTCGACGATCGAGGCCAGGATCTTCTCCTTGATCGCCTCGCTTTCCTCGACCCCGGGGTGGAGGGCGGCGAAGACCACCGGCATCTGGCCCTTGAGCTCGTCGGGCGCCCCCACCACCGCCGCCTCGGCGACCTCGGGGACCTTGAGCACCGCCGACTCCAGCTCCTTGGTGCCGAGCCGGTGGCCGGCGACGTTGATCACGTCGTCCACCCGGCCCAGGATGCGGTAGTAGCCGTCCGCCGCCTGGGTGGCGGCGTCGCCGGTGAAGTAGGGCCAGTCGCGCCAGTCGGTGCTTTTCGGGTCCTTGTTGTAGCGCAGGTAGTAGGTCTGGACGAAGCGGTCGGGGTCGCCCCAGATCCCCATCGACTGCCCCGGCCAAGGGTTCTTGATGCAGAGGTTTCCCGCCTTGCCCGCCCCCGGCGGGATCTCGCGGCCCATCTCGTCGTAGATCACCGGGTAGATCCCGGGCACCGCCGGCCCGGCGCTTCCCGGCTTCATCGGGTCGGTGGCGGGCAGGGTGGTGAGCAGGAAGCCGCCGGTCTCGGTCTGCCACCAGGTGTCCACCACCGTCGCCTGCTCCCGGCCCACCACGTGGTAGTACCAGCGCCAGACGTCGGGCTCGATCGGCTCGCCCACGGTGCCGATCAGCTTGAAGTCGGTCTTAAAGCCCTCCGGCCCCCGGGGGTTGGCCTTTCTTAAAAGCCGGATCGCGGTCGGCGAGGTGTAGAGCACGTTGACCCCGAGCTCCTCGGCGATCCGCCAGACCCGGTCGGCGTCCGGGAAGTTGATCGCCCCCTCGTAGATCACCCCGGTGACCCCAAGCGCTAAGGGCCCGTAGACGATGTAGGAATGCCCGGTGATCCAGCCGATGTCGGCAAGCCCCCAGTAGACGTCCTCGGGGTGGAGGTCGAGGATGTTCTTCGCGGTCCAGCTCACCCAGGCGAGGTAGCCGCCGGTGGAGTGGACGTGGCCCTTGGGCTTTCCGGTGGTGCCCGAGGTGTACATGATGAAGAGCGGGTCGGTGGCCGCCATCACCTCGGGCTCGACCCGCGCCCCCCGCACCTCCTTCAAAACCTCGTCGGCGAAGACGTCCCGGCCCTCGACCATGGGAGCCTGGGAGTGGTAGGCGCCGGGGTAGCGGCGGAAGACCAGGACCTTTTCCACCTCTTGCCCCAGTTCCTCGGCGATTCCTACCGCCTCGTCGGCCTTTTGCTTGTGGTCCAGCAGCTTGCCGCCCCGCCAGTAGGCGTCCATGGTGACGAGCAGGCGGCTCCCCGAGTCGGCGATGCGGTCGGCGGTGGCCCGGCCGGAGAACCCGGCGAAGACCACCGAGTGGATCGCCCCGATGCGGGCGGCGGCCAGCATCACGATGGGAAGCTCGGGGACCATGGGCAGGTGGATGGTGATGCGGTCGCCCTTCTTCACCCCGAGCCGCTTCAGGGCCGCCGCCATCTCGTTGACCCGCACGAAGAGGTCGCGGTAGGTCAGGGTCTGGTTGGGCTCCTCCTCGGGCTCGGGGACGAAGATGAAGGCGGCCTTGTTGCCGAGTGCCGG
>JAMOVS010000178.1 GCA_027061845.1 Thermaceae bacterium | reverse complement strand
GGCTACATCGCCGGCAAGCTCACCCAGACCGGCGTGGTGGGCTTCATCGGCGGCATGGACATCCCGCTGATCCACAAGTTCGAGGCCGGCTACCGCGCCGGCGTCGAGTACGCCTGCAAGGAAGACGGCATCAAGTGCAAGGTGCTGGTCAACTACGTCGGCAACACCCCGCAGGCCTGGAACGACCCCGGTAAGGCGAAGGAGATCGCCGCCGCCCAGGCTTCCCAGGGCGCCGACATCATCTACCACGCTTCCGGTGCCTCCGGCCTCGGCCTGATCGACTACGTCAAGCAGAAGAAGTGCCTCAAGGCCTCCGAGCTCCCCTCGGGCGTCTCCTTCATCCGCGACCCCTTCAAGAACGTGCCCAAGTACCCCGCCTACGAGAAGGCCTGCAAGGGCGAGACCCGGCCGATGTTCTTCATCGGCGTGGACGCCAACCAGAACTACCTGGGCGACACCGACAACGACCCCAAGACCCTGAACCACGGCCTGACCTCGATGATGAAGCGGGTGGACGTGGCCACCTACGAGGTCATCAAGTCGGTGGTCATGAACACCTTCAAGGGTGGCGTGCACGAGTTCGGTCTCAACAACAACGGCGTGGGGTACGCGCTCGACGAGTACAACGAGGCGCTGATCCCGAACGCGGTGATCTCCAAGCTCGAACTTCTCAAGCAGAAGATCGTCAAGGGCGAGATCGAGGTTCCCTCCGGCCGCTAGGCCTCCAGGCAGGGAATCGGGCCGGGGCCTCTGGCCCCGGCCTTATACTTAGGGCCGTGGCAGAGGTCGCGCTCGAACTCAAGTGCATCACCAAGCGCTACCCCCTGGTCCTGGCCAACGACTGCATCAGCTTCGACGTCCGCTGGGGCGAGGTCCACGCGATCGTGGGGGAGAACGGCGCCGGCAAGAGCACCCTGATGAAGATCGTCTACGGCATGGTCCGCCCCGACTCGGGCGAGATCTACGTCGACGGCAAGAAGGTGGAGATCCACTCCCCGGCCGACGCGATCCGCCTCGGGATCGGCATGGTCCACCAGCACTTCATGCTGGTCGAGGTCTTCACCGTGCTGGAGAACATCGTGCTTGGCGCCGAGCCCAGGAAGGGGCTCAAGCTCGACCTCGACTCGGCCCGGCGGGCGGTGGCCGAGCTTTTGAAGGAGATCGGGTTCGAGCTCGACCTCGACGCCAAGATCGAGGACCTGCCGGTGGGCCTGCAGCAGCGGGTGGAGATCATGAAGACCCTCTACCGCAAGGCCCGGATCCTGATCCTGGACGAGCCCACCGCCGTGCTCACCCCCCAGGAGGCCTCCGAGCTCTTCCGCTTCCTGCGCGACTTCGTGGCCCGGGGCAACACGGTGATCTTCATCAGCCACAAGCTGGCCGAGGTCATGGAGGTTTCCGACCGGGTCACCGTGATCCGCGACGGCAAGGTCGTCGGCACCGTGGAGACCAAGAACACCACCATCGAGGAGCTCGCCCGCATGATGGTGGGGCGCGAGGTCATCCTCACGGTGGACAAAAAGCCCGCCACCCCGGGGGAGCCGCTCTTGGTGGTCGAGGACCTCTGGGTCGAGGAGGCGGGCAAGAAACCGCGGGTGGCCGGGGTCAGCCTCCAGGTCCGCGAGGGCGAGATCGTGGGCATCGCCGGCGTCGAGGGCAACGGCCAGAGCGAGCTGGTGGAGGCGATTACCGGCCTCAGGCCCTACCGCGGCAAGGTGCGCTACGAGGGTGAGGTGATCGCCGTCCCCGACGCCCGCAAGGTGCGGGAACACAAGGTCTCCCACATCCCCGAGGACCGCAACGCCCGCGGCCTGGTGCTCGACTTTCCCACCCGCGACAACGTCATCCTCGGGGACCACTACAAGCCGCCCTTCGTCGACCGGCTGGGCTTCTTCCGCGACCCCGAGATCGACCGCTACGCCTGGGAGGTGGTGGAGACCTACGACGTCCGGCCGCGGAGCATCCGGCTTTCCGCCCGCCACTACTCCGGCGGCAACGCCCAGAAGATCATCGTCGGCCGCGAGCTCCACCGAAAGCCGCGGATCCTGGTGGCGGCCCAGCCCACCCGGGGGGTGGACATCGGGGCCATCGAGTTCATCCACAAGCGGATCGTCGACGCCCGCGATCAGGGCATGGCGGTGCTCCTGGTCTCCGCCGACCTGAACGAGGTGATGAGCCTCTCCGACCGCATCCTGGTGATGTTTGAGGGCAAAATCGTCGGCGAGGTGCTCCCCGAGGAGGCCACCGAGGAGAAGCTCGGCATGCTGATGGCGGGCGTGACCGAGGTCGAGGCCTGAGCGACCGCGGGCCGCCTCAGCGAACCCGCCGGTACACCGTGGTCCCGATTCCGGGAACGGGCTCCTGATAGAGCAGGACCGCCCCGCTCCCGGGGTCGACCTCGATCGCCCGCAAGGGCATCCCTCCCAGCTGCATCACCACCACCTGCCCGCCGCTCGGGCCCGGGCCGGCGGTTCGGATCTCGAAGTTCAGTGCAGGGACCTGGAGGATGGGATCGCGTCGCAAAAGGGCGGGGTGCAGGTAGTGGGGGCCCAGGGCGGGCACCCCGAGCTGCTCGCTCGGCGGCGCCAGGACGCCGTTTTGCCTGGCCTGGACGCGGTAGCGGGCGAGCTGGGCGCCCACCTCGAGCGGCTCGACCTGGAACTCTCCCCCGGGCGTTTGGGCACCCGAGGTCAGGACGTAGTAGACCTGGTAGGCGGCCGGGGCGCGGGCGGCTGGGGGAAAGCCCGCCACCGGGGTCCAGGGGACGCTTTCGGTACCGGCCAGCTGCAGGTGGAAGGCGGCGCCCTGCCGCGGCCCCGCCCCGGCGGGGGCGCGGTAGCTGCCGCTGGTCTCCAGGACCATGCCGCTTTCGGGATCGTAGCGGACGGCGTACTTGCTCTCGCCGTTTGGGGTCCGGCGGAGGATTCCGATCCAACCCGGTTGGGTCTGGATCTGGGTTCCCGGCGGGGCCCGGCGTCCCGCCTGGGCCACCGCTTGGGGGGCGAGGTAAAAGGGTCCCGAGCCCCCCAGGTAGAGGGGACCGATGGTGACCGTGAGCATCGGTCCGGCGTCGCTCTGGGCCAGGCGGAAGCTGGCACCGTAGGCCTCGGTGGCGGTGACTTCGGTGACCAGGAAAAAGAGCGTCGTCTGGCCGATGCCGTCGCTGTAGAGCACCACCAGACCGGGTCGGATCCAGTCCGGCCGCGGGGGCGGGGGCTCCACCTGGGGCAGCAGGGGGCCGACCTGGGCCAGGGAAAACCCCAGGAAGGCCGCCAGGGCGTAGATATACCGTTTCATGGTTTGCATCAAGGGTAAAGGCCGGCGGCCCGAGGAATGTCCCGGCCGCCGTCCTCAACGAACCAGGCGCAGGATCATCTGACCCAGCGGGAGGGTCTCGCGACGTTCCAACACCAGCCCGCTCTCGGGCTGGAGGCGAACCACCGCCAGGAGCTCTGAGCCCCAGGTCAGGGTGGCGGTGTCGCCCTGGACGGTGTAGCCAACCCCTAGCTTGGGGAGCGCAAAGACCGTTCCCCGGCGGATGAGTTCGGGGTGGAGGTAGTGGGGGCCCAGGGCGGTGAGGCCGCCGGCGCGGTCGCTCTGGGGATATCCCCCCAGGTTCGCGGTGAGCTGGAAGAGGGCCAGCGGCCTGGTCAGCTGGAGCGGTTGGATCTCGAGCAGGCCCAGCGGGTTGCCGAAGCCGGCCACCGCGGTGGCGAGCTCGTAGGCGTGGGGCTCGTGCGCCGCCGGCGGGAACTCGGCGGGGCTCTGCCAGTCGAAGGTCTGGTAGCCCAGGTAGCGGTAGCTCACCGCCTGGGTGCCCTTAGGGTAGCGTTCGCTGACCGCCGCCTCCTGAACCAGGCCGGTCTCGGGGTCGTAGCGGAAGGCGTACTGCGTGGTCCCGGCCGGACCCTGGCTCTCGACCGCGAACCAGCCGCTGCCCCCGACGACCTTCAGCCCCGGGGTGGGGTTCGCCTGGGCCTCGCGGACGGCGTCCGCGACCGCTTCCGGGTGCAGGTAGAAGAAGCCGGCGCCGTTTTGCACCAGGGGCAGCGCCTCGAGCTGGTACATGGGCGGCGAACCCGGGGACTGCACCAGGGTCAGCACGAGCCCGTAGGCGCCGTCCGGGGCGAGGTCGGTGACCAGGTAGGCCTGGGTGATCCGGCCGCTCATGTCCTGGTAGAGAAAGGCGACGCCGGGGCGGATCCAGTCGGGCAGGGGGTAGCGTTTGGCGGGGGTGGGAAGCGGTAGAAGGCCACCGCCCGGGCCGCTTGGCGGCATCGCGGGCGCAGGAAGCGGGGGAGCAGGGGCCCCGGGCGCGGGCGGGTTCGCGAACTGGGCAAAAGCGAGCGCCAGCAGGAAAAGAAGAGTCCCTCCCAGGCGTTGCACCGTTGCACCTCCTTCGCCTCGGTTTGTAGCCCCGGGGGGCTTAATCCGGTCTTAAATCGTTCCCAGGTCGGGCGCCTTTTCGCCGAGCTCGGCTTCGAAGGCGTCCCGGAAGCGGCCGGCCACCCGCTCGGCCTCGGCTTCCCGGCCCAGCTCCAAGAGCCGCCGGTAGAGCGCGCGGGCCACCTCGGGGTCGGCGGGGTCCTCGAGGAAGAGGGAAAAGAGCCCGCGCTCCTCGCCCTTTTCGACCAGCAGCCGGCGCACGCGCTCCCGGATCTCCTCGCGGAAGGCGTCGATCCGGGGGTTATCTACCCCGGGGAAGATCGGGGCGCGGTAGAGCCGGCCGGCGGTGGCGGCGTCGCCGGCCTCGAGGGCCTCGATGAGCCGGGCGAGGTCGCTTTCCACCCGCACCAGACCGGCCTCGTCCAGGTAGGTGGGGACGCCCCAGGGCTCGAGCAGCTTCCGCAGGTGATTGAGCTGCACGTAGAGGTTGTTCCGCGCCCGCTCGCG
>JAMOVS010000177.1 GCA_027061845.1 Thermaceae bacterium | reverse complement strand
AACGGCACCCTGATCTGGAAGACCGGCGCCAACTGGATCTGGCTCGGGCACCTCAAGGTCTACACCATCCCCGGCCTGAAACCCGTGGTCATCCCCACCGAGTACGTGGTCGACAGCAAGATCCCCGAGGACCCGGAGATGGCCGAGGTGGTGGCCAAGTACGCCGCCGCCCTGGACAAGGCGATGAACGAGGTCATCGGCGAGACCAAGGTGCCCCTCGACGCCCGCCGCAAGGTGGTCCGCCGCCAGGAGTCCAACCTCGGCAACCTGATCACCGACGCCATGCGGGAGTACGCGGGGACCGACTGCGCCATCCAAAACGGCGGCGGCATCCGCACCGACCGGATCTACGGCCCCGGCCCCCTGACCAAGAAGGACATCTTCTCGATTCTGCCCTTCGGCAACGTCGTGATTAGCATCAAGATCGACGGCAAGACCCTGAAGGCGGCGCTGGAAAACGGCGTCTCCCAGTGGGAGCGCACCAAGGGCCGCTTCCCCCAGGTCTCGGGCATCAAGTACGTCTTTGACCCGCGGCGGGAGCCCGGCAACCGGGTGCTCGAGGTCTACGTGAACGGCCAGCCGCTCGACCCCAACAAGACCTACACCTGCGCCATCAACGACTACATCGGCCGCGGCGGCGACGGCTACCACATGTTCAAGAACGCCCCGCGGATCATCGACGAGCGCAACGGCAAGCTCCTGGCCCAGGTGGTGATCGACTACATCAAGGCCCACTCCCCGGTGGCCCCCAAGGTCGAGGGCCGGATCGTCATCGTCGGCCAGTAGTTCCGCCAGAATTATGCGCCGGCGCCTCCAGGCGCCGGCTTTCCTTTTTGCTGTACGGAGACCGGCCAAAAGCGCCAACACCAGCCTCATCCACCGCTACTTATGGCCAAGCGTGCCCCGAAAGCTTGACGGTCTGCCGGTTTTCCCTGTACATTTTGCACGTACGCGTTCGCCCGAAGGGGGTATAAATATGGCACTGACCAAGGCGGAGATCCTGAAACAGCTCAAGAAGAACGACGTTCGCTTCTTGCGCCTGCAGTTCACCGACATCCTGGGCATCGGCAAGAACGTCGAGGTCCCCGCGAGCCAGTTCGAGAAGGCGCTGGACGGCGAGATCATGTTCGACGGCTCCTCGATCGAGGGCTTCACCCGCATCGAGGAGTCGGACATGCTCCTAAAGCCCGACTACGCCACCTTCACCATCTTCCCCGATCTGATCGAGGACTCCGCCCGCGGGCGGGTGGCCCGGCTGATCTGCGACGTCGCCTACCCCGACGGCCGGCCCTTCGAAGGCGACCCCCGGCAGGCCCTGAAGCGGCAGATCGAGGAGCTGAAGAAGCTGGGCTTCGACGAGATGTACGCCGGGCCCGAGCCCGAGTTCTTCCTCTTCCTGCGGGACCCCGAGGGCCTGCCCACCACCGAGACCCACGACGACGCCGGCTACTTCGACCTGGCGCCGCTGGACAAGGGCGAGGAAGCCCGGCGCGACATGGTGAACGCGCTGGTCGAGATGGGCTTCGAGATCGAGGCCGCCCACCACGAGGTGGCCCCCGGCCAGCACGAGATCGACTTCAAGTACGCCGGCGCATTGAAGACCGCCGACAACATCGCCACCTTCAAGTTCGTGGTCAAGCGGGTGGCCCTCCTCCACGACCTGCACGCCACCTTCATGCCCAAGCCCATCGTGGGCATCAACGGCTCCGGGATGCACACCCACCTCTCGATCTTCAAAAACGGCAAGAACGCCTTCTACGACAAAAAGGGCGAGTACCAGCTCTCGAAGACGGCGCTCAACTTCATCGCCGGGCTGCTCTCCCACGCCGCCGGCATGGTGGCGATCACCAACCCGCTGGTGAACTCCTACAAGCGACTCACGCCGGGGTACGAGGCGCCCACCAACATCGCCTGGTCGGTCTCCAACCGCTCGGCGATGATCCGCATCCCCGCCCGGCGGGGGGTGGGGACCCGGGCCGAGCTCCGTATGCCCGATCCCAGCACCAACCCCTACCTGGCGCTGGCGGTGATGCTGGCCGCCGGCCTCGACGGCATCAAGCGGGACCTCACCCCGCCGCCGCCGATCCAGCGCAACATCTTCGAGATGAGCGTGCGCGACCGCCGGCGTCACAAGATCAAGGAACTCCCGGGCACCCTCCGGGAGGCCCTCGACGCCCTGGAGAAGGACCCGGTGATCAAGGACGCGCTGGGCGAGCACATCTACCGCCACTTCGTCAAGGCAAAACGGCTCGAGTGGGAGGACTACCGCATCACCGTCCACCCCTGGGAGCTCGAACGCTACCTGATCAAGTACTGAGCGGAAGCCGACCGGCGAGCACGCCCGGGGAGAGGTCCCCGGGCGTGCTTACGCATAAACTTCGCCTCGAAGGGGGTTTTTATTGACAAAGGCGGTGCATTTTTTTGTAAAATATCGTTGCGAGACGCTTCGAACTCGCAGAGAAGGAGGGGGATATGAAAAAGGTTTTCTTGGCTTTGGCACTGGCCTTTGGCGCGACCGCCCTGGCGCAGGGCAACGTCATCAAGATCGCCACGGTCTCGCCCCTTTCGGGGGAACAGGCGGCGCTGGGCGAGATGATCAAGCTCGGCGCCCAGCTGGCCATCGAGGAGGCGCAGCCCTACTTCGAGAAGCTGGGCTTCAAGCTTGAGCTGGCGCCCCAGGACGACCAGGCCAACCCCGACGTGGGCGTGGCGGTGGCCCGGCGCCTGGTGACCGACCCCGAGATCGTGGCGGTGGTGGGCCACCTGAACACCGGCGTGGCCATCCCCTCGTCCGAGGTCTACAAGGACTACCAGCTGGCCATGGTCTCCCCGGCCAACACCGGCCCGGCGGTGACCGACCGCTGCTACTTGAACGTCAACCGGCTGGTCGGCCGTGACGACGTGCAGGGCCCGGCCGGGGCCGAGTTCGCGGTCAAGGAGCTCGGGGCCAAGCGGATCTTCGTGGTCCACGACAAGACCACCTACGGTCAGGGCGTGGCCGAGCAGTTCAAGAAGAAGGCCGAGGAGCTCGGCGCCCAGGTGGTCGGCTTCGTGGGCACCGAGGAGAAGGCCAACTTCCAGGCCCTGATCCTCCAGATGAAGGCCAAGAAGCCCGACTTCGTCTACTTCGGCGGCATCTACCACCAGGCCGGCGTGCTGCTCAAGCAGATGCGCGAGCGCGGCATCAAGGCCACCTTCATGGGCCCCGACGGCCTCGACTCCTCGAAGTTCGTCGAGATCGCCGGCGAGGCCGCCAAGGGCGCGTACTACACCACCGTCGCCGGTCCCATCGAGAAGTACCCCAAGGCCAAGGCCATGGCCGAGAAGTTCGAGAAGAAGTTCGGCAAGACCCCCGAGTCCTTCGCCATCTACGCCTACGACTCCGCCAACCTGGTCATCAAGGCGCTCAAGGACTTCGTCGCCTACGCCAAGCGGGCGCCGACCCGGGCCGAGCTCTCGATGCTGGTCCGCCAGACCACCCTGGACGGGGTCACCGGCTACACCGCCTTTGACTACAAGGGCGACCGCAAGAAGGCGGACTACTTCGTGGTCCACCTCAAGGAGGCCAAGTACCCCGGCGAGGTCGTGAAGGTCATCTCCTTCCCGGCGCCGGCGACCAAGTGCGAGGCCATCAAGTAGCTTCCCTCTGGAGCTGAGCGAAGGGGGCGCTTCCGCGCGCCCCCTTCGCTTTTGGGCGACAACCCCGCAAGACTGTGCTAAGTTATTCAACGTCATGTGGGTTTTAACCTGCCAGGAGGTGCGCCTTGCTTGAGATCCTGATCCAGCTCCTCCCCAGCGTGCTGCTCGAGGGCCTGATCCTGGGCTTCGTCTACGCCATGATCGCGCTGGGCTACACCATGGTCTACGGCGTGCTCGAGCTGATCAACTTCGCGCACTCGGAGATCTTTATGGCCGGTGCCGTGGCCGGCGCCGAGGTCTTCATACTTTTGAAGGGGGTGATCGGGAACCCCTTCCTGCTGCTCGCGCTGGCCATCCTGATCGGCGGCGCCGTGGCCGCGATCGTCGCCATCCTGGTCGAGCGCCTGGCCTACCGGCCGCTCCGCAAGCGGGGCACCACCAACCGGCTGGTGCCGCTGATCACCGCGATCGGGGTCTCGTTCTTCCTGCAGGACCTGGTGCGCCTGATCGAGGGCCTGTGGCACAACGCCTTCTACCGCCGCTACCCCTCGTTCTCGGTCTTCGAGGCCACCTACACCCTGCCCAACTGGATCGGCGTGCTCACCATCCTGGCCACGCTCTGGCTCGCGTTCTGGGTAATCGCCTACTTCGGCGACTGGCTGGTTCGCCTTTTCAGCAAGAAGGAGCGGGCCGCGGGACGGACGCTCAGCATCGTGGCGGCGGGGCTCACGCTGGTCTTCGCCTTCTTCTACCGCCACGTGATCTTCGCCGACCTGGGCATGACCATCCAGATGAAGTCGATCCTGGTGATCGTGGTCAGCCTGGCGATGCTCTACGGGCTCAACTGGCTGGTGCATAAAACCAAGCTGGGCATCGCCATCCGCGCCGTGGCCCAGGACGCCCAGACCGCCAGCCTGATGGGGATCGACCCCGACGTGATCGTCTCCCGCACCTTCCTGATCGGCGGCTTCCTGGGCGGGGTCGCCGGCGTCCTCTTCGGCCTGCTCTACACCCTGGTCCACCCCTACGTCGGCTTCATCCCCGGCATCAAGGCCTTCACCGCCGCCGTGCTCGGGGGCATCGGCAACATCACCGGCGCCGCCGTCGGCGGGCTGGTGCTGGGCATGCTCGAGATGCTCGGGGGCACCTACCTGACCTTCCTGACGAACGGCGCCATGGGCACCGAGTACAAGGACATCCTGGCCTTCTTGATCCTGATCTTCATCCTGCTCTTTAGGCCGCAGGGCATCATCGGCCAGCAGCTGGGGGAGAAGGTATGAAGAAGCTCCGCGAAAACCCTGCACTCCTGAGCCTGGTGATCGCCGTCGCCGCGATCGTCGCGAGCCTCTGGCTCCTCGCCAACCCCCGCAGCACCATTCCCTTCCTGCTGACCCTGGGCTCGCTCTTGGCGGCCCTCCTCCAGCCCATCCCCAAATGGCTCAAGGTCCTGATCGGGGGCGCCATCCTGCTGCTCGTCATCCCCGCCGCCGGGTTCAAGAACTCCTTCCTCTTCGAGCTCGGGATCCAGACCGGCATCTACGCCGCCATGGCGCTCGGGCTCAACGTGGTGGTCGGTCTGGCCGGCCTTCTGGACCTGGGCTACGCCGCCTTCTTCGCGGTCGGCGCCTACACCTGGGCGATCTTCGGCTCGCCCCAGGCCAACGAGTTCATGCCCTGGAAGATCTTCCCGCTGCCCGGCGAGTACTTCTACCTCTTCATGCTGGTGGCGGTGGTGGTGGCGGCGATCACCGGGGTGGTGATCGGCTCGCCGGCGCTCAGGCTGAAGGGCGACTACCTGGCGATCGTCACCCTGGGGCTCGGCGAAGTGGTGCGGGTGCTGGCCAACAACCTCGACCAGCCGATCAACTTCACCAACGGCCCCCAGGGCATCACCCCGATCCAGCGGCCGCCGATCGACTGGTTCATCGGCCTTCTGGACAAGTTCGGGCTGCAGATGTCCAAGGCCGAGGCCTACCCGCTCTACTTCTACCTCCTGGTGCTGGTGATCATCGGCATCGTCACCCTGGTCAACATCCGGCTCGACCGCTCGCGCTTCGGCCGGGCCTGGATCGCGATCCGCGAGGACGAGACCGCCGCCCGGGCGATGGGGATCCCCCTCTTCCCCACCAAGCTGATCGCCTTCGCCACCGGCGCCAGCTTCTCCGGCGCCATGGGAGCGCTCTTTGCCGCCAAGCAGCTCTACGTCTCGCCGGAGTCCTTCACCCTGATCCAGTCGATCATGATCCTGGTGATGGTGATCCTGGGCGGCATGGGCTCGATTCCGGGGGCGATCCTGGGCGCGGCCACGGTGACGATCCTGAACGTGGACCTCCTGAAGTCGGCCTCGGACTACTTAAACGACCTCCGGAACGCCGGCTACACCCTGAACCTGGGCTTTTTTAAGTACAACTTCGCCAACCTCCCCAACCAGCTCGAGCCGGCCAAGTACGAGCGGATGGTCTTCGGGTTGATCATGATCCTGATGATGATCTACCGGCCCGAGGGCATCATCCCCGAGCGCCGGCACGTGCTCGAGATGAAGAAGGAGGAGTCATGAGCGAGGCCCCGATCCTCGAGGTCGACCGCGTGACCAAGACCTTCGGCGGCCTGGTGGCGGTGAACGACGTCAGCATGAAGATCCCCCGCCGCATGATCTTCGCCGTCATCGGGCCCAACGGCGCCGGCAAGACCACCTTCTTCAACCTGCTCACCGGCATCTACAAGCCCGACAAGGGCAAGATCGTCTTCGACGGCGAGGAGATCACCGGCAAGGACCCGGCCTGGATCGCCGCCCGGGGGATGGCCCGGACCTTCCAGAACATCCGCCTCTTCGGCTCGATGACCGCCCTGGAGAACGTCATGGTGGCGCGGCACGTGCACACCAAGACCAGCTACGCCGACGCCCTTTTGCGCACCCCGCGTTTCCACCGGGAGGAGAAGAGGGCGCTGGAGCGCTCGATGGAGCTGCTCGAGTACATGCAGCTCGCCCACCGCGCCCAGGAGCTCGCCAAGAACCTCCCCTACGGCGAGCAGCGGAGGCTGGAGATCGCCCGGGCGCTGGCGCTCGAGCCCAAGCTCCTCCTGCTCGACGAGCCGGCGGCGGGGATGAACCCCCAGGAGACCGAGGACCTGCAACGGCGGATCGTGGGCATCCGGGACGACCTGGGGGTGACGATCCTCCTGATCGAGCACGACATGAAGCTGGTGATGAGCATCTCGGAGCGGATCGCGGTGCTCGACTACGGCTCCAAGATCCTCGAGGGCACCCCGGAAGAGGTCCAGAACGACCCGCGGGTGATCGAGGCCTACCTGGGCCGGGGGGCGGCGGAGGAGGCGTCATGAAGAAGGTGCTCGAGCTCAAGAACGTGCACACCTACTACGGCAAGATCCACGCCCTCAAAGGGATCAACCTCGAGGTCTTCGAAGGCGAGATCGTCACCCTGATCGGGGCCAACGGCGCCGGCAAGACCACCACCCTCCGCACCATCTCGGGGATGATCCACCCCAAGGAGGGCGAGGTGCTCTTCGAGGGGGTGGCGGTGCAGCACCTCCCCGCCCACCTGATCGTCAAGCGCGGCATCGGCCACGTCCCCGAGGGGCGGCGGATCTTCCCCCGGCTGACGGTGGAGGAGAACCTCGAGATCGGCGCCTACCTGGAGAACGACCGCCACAAGGTCGAGGAACGCAAGGCCGAGGTCTTCGAGCTCTTCCCCCGGCTGGCCGAGCGCCGCCGGCAGCTCGGCGGCACCCTCTCCGGCGGCGAGCAGCAGATGCTGGCGATCGGCCGGGCGCTGATGCAGGACCCCCGCATCCTGCTGATGGACGAGCCCTCGATGGGCCTGGCCCCGGTGCTCGTCGACCTGATCTTCGAGACCATCGCCGAGCTCAACAAGCGCGGCAAGACCATCCTGCTGGTGGAGCAGAACGCGCTCAAGGCGCTGGAGATCGCCCACCGCGGCTACGTGCTCCAGACCGGCGAGATCACCCTCTCGGGGCCGGCCAAGGAGCTGGCCGAGAACGAAGAGGTCAAGCGGGCCTACCTCGGCGGCTAGCGAAAACCCGCCTTGCTTGCCGCCCCCTTTCGGGGCGGCGTATACTTATTACGGTAACAACGCCATTTTTGGGAGGTGGCTATGAAGAAGTGGACGATCCTTAGCATCGTGCTTTTGGCCCTCGGGGGGCTGGCGCTGGCCCAGACCCTGGTCTACGGCCAGTCCGACCTGCCCAAGACGCTGGACTCGGCCGACGCCCAGGACGGCAACTCGCTCCGGGTGGCCAAGCAGGTGGTGGAGACGCTGGTGACCTTCGAGCCCGGCACGGTGAACCCGATTCCCGGCCTGGCCGAGCGCTGGGAGGCCAGCGAGGACTCCAAGGTCTGGACCTTCTACCTGCAAAAGGGCGTCAAGTTCCACGACGGCACCCCCTTCAACGCCGAGGCGGTGAAGTTCAACTTCGACCGCTGGAACGACCCCCAAAACCCCTACCGCGGGGGTAAAGAGTTCGTTCCCTTCGACTGGGTCTTCGGCGGCCCCGGCAAGGTGATCGACCACGTCGAGGCGGTGGACGAGTACACCGTGCGCTTTTACCTCACCCAGCCGGTGGGCTTCTTCCCCCAGATGGTCGCCGCCAGCTACTTCGGCCTCGACAGCCCCAAGGCGGTAATGGCCAACCCCGAGAAGTACGGCACCCCCGAGGTCGGGGTGGTGGGCACCGGCCCCTTCGTCTTCAAGAGCTGGACGATCGGCGACAAGGTCGTCCTGGAGCGCAACGAGAACTACTGGAACGAGAAGAACAAGGCCCGGGTCCAGACCCTGGTCTTCCGGGGCATCCCCGAGCCCACCAGCCGCCTGGCCGAGCTCCGCGCGGGCTCGATCCACATCGCCAACAACCTCTCGCCCGAGGACCTGAAGACGATCCAGTCCGACCCCAACCTGGTGCCGGTGATCCAGAAGGGCCTGAACATCGGCTACGTCGCCTTCCACCAGAAGAACAAGCCGCTGGATAACCTCAAGGTCCGCAAGGCGATCGCCCTGGCGGTGGACTGGCAGGCGATCGTCGACGCCTTCTACGGCGGCCTGGGCGAGCGAGCCAGCGAGTTCGTGCCGCCGGCGATGTGGGGCCGGGCCGGCGACATCAAGCCCTTCCCCTACGACCCCGACGCCGCCAAGAAGCTCCTGGCCGAGGCCGGCTACGCGAACGGCTTCGAGACCGAGCTCTGGTACATGCCGGTCTCCCGCCCCTACTTCCCGGCGCCGCAACCGATCGCCGAGACCATCGCCACCTACCTGGCCGACATCGGCATCAAGGCCAGCCTCAAGACCGAGGACTGGGGCACCTACCTGAACGACTACGACAAGGGCAAGTTCCCCATGTACATGCTGGGCTGGAGCCCCGACTACCCCGACCCCGACAACTACCTCTACACCTTCTTCGGCCCCACCTCGATCAAGACCAACCTCGGCTGCGAGACCGACTACTGCAAGAAGATCGGCGACCTGATCCAGACCGCCCGGGTCACCGCCTCGCTGGAGGAGCGCAAGAAGCTCTACGCCGAGGCCCAGCGGCTGGTGCACGAGTACGTGCTCTCGATCCCGGTGGCCCACAACAACCCGCTGCACGCCACCCTGAAGAACGTCAAGAACTACATCCCGAGCCCCCTGGGGTCGGAAGAGCTCTACATGGTCGAGGTCAAGTAGCGCCGCCTAGGGAAAAGGCCGGGGCTCCTCGCCCCGGCCTTTTCGTATACTCGATGCCGTGGCCGCCTACGCCCTCCGCCGCTTCCTGGGGCTGATCCCGGTGCTCTTTGGCGTCAGCCTGCTGGTCTTCACCTTCGTGCGCATGATCCCCGGCGACCCGGCGCGGGTGATGCTGGGCCAGCGGGCCACCCCGGAGGCGCTGGAGCGGCTGCGCAAGGAACTCAACCTCGACAAGCCCCTCTTCGTCAACTGGCAGGCCTACCGCGAGACCGGCGACCCGCGGAAGCTCCTCGAGGCCCAGTACCCCGCCTACCTCTCGCGGATCCTGCACGGCGACCTGGGGCGCTCGATCTTCACCAAGGTGGACGTCGCCGCCGAGCTCAAGGCCCGCTTTCCCGCCACCTTCGAGCTCACCCTGGGGGCGATGACGGTGGCCCTCCTGGTGGGCATCCCGGCGGGCATCCTGGCGGCCATCCGGAAAAATAGCGCGATCGACCTGGCGGTGATGACCGGGGCGCTGATCGGGGTCTCGATGCCGATCTTCTGGCTCGGCCTCCTTTTGATCTACGTCTTCGCGGTGCACCTGCACTGGCTGCCCCCCTCGGGCCGGCTGGGGATCGGCACCGAGTTCCAGCCGATCACCGGGCTCCTCCTGCTCGACTCGCTGCTCCGGGGCCGGCTCGACGTCTTCGCCGACGCCCTCCGCCACCTGATCCTGCCCTCGCTGGCGCTGGGCTCGATCCCGGCGGCGGTGATCGCCCGCATGATGCGTTCCTCGATGCTCGAGGTCCTCTCCCAGGACTACGTCCGCACCGCCCGGGCCAAGGGCCTGCCCGAGCGGGTGGTGGTCTACAAGCACGCGCTCAAAAACGCCATGCTGCCGGTGATCACCATCATCGGCCTCTGGTTCGGCACCCTGCTCACCGGGGCCATCCTCACGGAGACGATCTTCAACTGGCCGGGGATCGGCAAGTGGCTCTACGACGCGATCCAGGCCCGCGACTACCCGATCGTGCAGGGGGGTACCCTCTTCATCGCCGCCATCTACGTGATCGTCAACGCCCTCGTCGACCTTTCCTACGGCCTCCTCGACCCCCGGATCCAGTACCGCTAGGAGGAAACCGTGGCCACGCTCGCCCGCACCCCCACCCAGCAAGCGCTCCGGCGCTTCCTGCGCTCGTCCTCGGGCAAGGCGGGGCTCTTCATCGTCGGGGTCTTCGTGCTGCTGGCCCTGCTGGCCCCCCTCCTCGCCCCCTACGACCCGGCCAAGGACCGGGACCTGAGGGCCCGGCTGCAGCCGCCCTCGATCGAGCACCCGATGGGCACCGACGAGCTCGGCCGCGACATCCTGATCCGGGTCTGGCACGGGAGCCGGATCAGCCTTAGGGTCGGCGTGGTGGCGGTGGGGCTGGCGCTTTTGGCGGGCACCCTCTTGGGCCTGGTGGCTGGCTTCTTCGGCGGCTGGGTGGACACCCTGATCAGCTGGCTGATCGACATCCTGCTGGCCTTCCCCTCGATCCTGCTGGCGATCGCGATCGTGGCGGTGATCGGGCCGGGGATCGAGAACGCGATGCTGGCGGTGGGGGTGGTGCAGATCCCGGTCTTCGCCCGGCTCACCCGGAGCATGGTGCTCTCCCTTAAGGAGCAGGAGTTCGTCACCGCCGCCCGGGCGCTCGGGGCCACCAACGGCCGCATCCTCTTCCGCCACGTCCTCCCCAACGGCCTCTCGCCGCTGATCGTGCAAGCCACCCTCTCGATCGCCACCGCCATCCTGGACGCCGCCGGGCTCGGATTTTTGGGCCTCGGGGCCCAGCCGCCGGCGCCCGAGTGGGGGGTGATGATCGCCCGCGGCTTCCAGTACTTCACCACCGCCCCCTGGATCAGCCTCTTCCCCGGGCTCGCGATCATGCTGGCGGTGCTCGGGTTCAACCTGCTCGGCGACGGGCTCCGGGACGCCCTCGACCCGCGCACGGCGAAACTTTAAGGCGGCTTCGGCCACCCCTCACCTGACCGGGGATCCCCGCCCGATAGAATGAAGCGATGAAAACGCGGAACTTGATCCTTTTGCTGCTCGCCCTCGCGGGGCTTTCCGGCTGCCGCTACCTGCTCCCCGAGAGCCCCTACTTCAACGTCCACGAGATCGAGTTTCTCTTCCCCGAGTCCAGCGAGCGCTGGCTCTACTTCTACGGCGACCCGATGACGGTGGTGCTCGAGGGCCAGGCGCTGGTGCTCGAGCCCCGGCGGAGCGCGCCCTCGCCCTGGGCGGTGCCGGACGCGCTCTGGGTGAACGGGATGCCGCTCTGGCGGGAGGTGCTGCCGCCGGCGGCCCCCCAGGTGAAGGCCCTTTACGACCCCTATAGCGAGGCCTTCCGGATCGTGAGCGAGACCCGCCTCCGCTCCAGCTGGTACCACGACGGCGAACACTGGTACCGACTCACCCAGGAGCTCGCCGCCGACACCACCGCCGTCGTCCGGCCGACCCGGGAGGAGCTCAAGCTCGCCTTCCTGAACGCGGGCGAGCTGCGGGTGGTCCGGTCCGAGCTCCGGGCCCGCGCCCACGGCCAGCCCTTCGTCCTCTTCGAACGGGCCCGCCCGCTGCATCCCCCCTACCGCTTCGAGCCCCGTCCCTGGCTCTACCTCACCAGCTCGCTACGGGTACAAAAGGAGATTCCCAAGGTGGAAATCCCGATTCGATCCTGGCGGGTGGTCAAGGCGGGGAACTACGCCGCCTACCGCGACCGCGAGCCCTACGCCCTGCTGGCCTGCAGCCGCCAGGGGATCGCCGAGCTCTGGGCGCTGGCCTTCGGCAACCAGCTTCCCCGGCCGGCGCCGCCGGAGGTCGCCCCCGGCCACTGCCTGGCCGGCTTCTTCTGGGGGCTGAAGCCCACCGGCGGCTACCGGGTGGAGGTGCGCTCGGGCAAGGTCGAGGGCGGGCTCGCCGAGTTCACCCTCGAGCTCAAGGCCCCGCCCCCCGGGGC
Source organism: Thermaceae bacterium (assembly GCA_027061845.1). GTDB lineage: Bacteria > Deinococcota > Deinococci > Deinococcales > Marinithermaceae > WFXV01. Next base: position 8,051 of record JAMOVS010000177.1, on the reverse strand, counting down.
GCTCACCACCCAGGCGCTGACCAGCCCCTACCTGATCCTGGAGCTCTTCCGGCCGGTCGAGGAAGTGCGTTTCTACGACCTCGAGGGCCAGCTCCTCGCCCGCGCCTTCGCCCGCTAGGAGGCCAGCGCCAGCTGGTAGAGCCGGGCGTAGTAGCCGCCCTTTTGGAGGAGCTCCTCGTGGCTGCCCTCCTCCACCAGCTCGCCGCGGCGGAAGACCAGGATGCGGTCGGCGTCCCGGACGGTGGAGAGGCGGTGGGCGATGACCACCGTGGTCCGCCCCCGGGAGACCCGCCGGAGGGCCTCCTGCATCTTGCGCTCGGTCTCGCTGTCCACGTTGGCGGTGGCCTCGTCGAGGATGAGGAGGAGGTCGGGGTTATGAAGCAGCGCCCGGGCCAGCGCTAAGAGCTGGCGCTCGCCGGTGGAAAACCCCGCCCCCCGCTCGCCGAGCTCGACCTTGAGGCCGCCCCGGCGGCGGACCGCCTCGGCCAGGCCCACCAGCTCGAGCGCCTCCCAGATCCGCCCCTCGGGGATGGAGTCGTCCCCGAGACGCAGGTTTTCCTCGATGGTGCCGGAGAAGAGAAAGGGCTCCTGCATCACGATGCCGAGCGCCCGCCGCAGGTCCCGCTGGCGGTAGCGGCGGACGTCCACCCCGTCCAGCAGGACCCGCCCCTTTTGCACGTCGTAGAAGCGGGCGATCAGGTTGATCACGCTGGTCTTGCCGGCCCCGGTGTGGCCCACCAGCGCCACCTTCTCCCCCGGCCGCACCGCGAAGGAGACCCCTTTGAGGACCCAGTTCTCGTCCTCGTAGGCGAACCATACGTCCTCGAAGCGGATCTCGCCTTTGAGCTTCTCGACCGGGAGCGCGTCCGGGGCGTCCTTTACCTCTTCAGGCGCGTCTAAAAGCTCGAAGATCCGCTCGGCGGCGGCCATCGCCGACTGGAAGATGTTGAACTTGTCGGAGAGGTCGCGGAGGGGCTCGAAGAAGTTCCGGGTGTAGTCGAGGAAGGCGACCAGGAGCCCCAGGCTCACCGCCCCCCGGATCACCTCGCCGCCGCCGGCGTGGAGCACCGAGGCCGCCGCCAGCTCGCCGGAAAAGGCCACCACCGGGAAGAAGGGGGCGAACCAGCGGATCACCTCGACGTGGGAGGCGAGCAAGCGCTGGTTTTTCTCCTCGAACTTTTCAAGCTGGCGCTCCTCCTTGGCGAAGAGCTGGATGGTCAGCACCCCGGCGAGGTTCTCCGCCAGGAAGCTGTTCATCTCGGAGAGCCGCCGGCGCATCACCCGGTAAGCCGCCCGCATGCGGGCGCGCAGCCAGGTGGTGAGCACGAAGAGCGGCGGCACCACCCAGAAGGCGATGAGCGCGAGCCGCACGTCGAGCCAGAACATGAAGCCGAGGATCCCGACCAGCATGAAGAGGTCGGCGGCAAACCCCACCAGGCCGCCGGTGATGAACTGGTGGATGGCGTCGACGTCCGAGGTCATCCGGGTCAGGACGCGGCCGGTGGGGGTGCGGTCGAAGTAACCGACGTGCAGCCGCATCAGCTTGTCGAAGAGGTCCCGCCGCAGGTCGTAGAGCACCTTCTGACCGATCCAGGCGAGCAGGTAGGCCTCGGCGAAGCGAAAGAGCGACTCCCCGAGCTTGAGCCCGAGGAAGACCAAGGCGGCGAGGACGAGCGCCTGGTAGCGGGCCTCGAGGGGTTTCGGCTCCTTGGGCGCCAGGGCCGCGTCCACCGCGTACTTGAAGACGAGCGGAATCAGGTTGGCGAGCAGGGTCACCGCCAGGATGAAAAAGAGGGCCAGCGCCACCTGGGGCAGGTAGGGCCGCACGTAGGCGAGGATGCGGCGCACCTGGCGGGGGTCGAAGCGGCGCCGGCTCAAAGCCCCTCCTCCAGCCGTTGCAGGCGCTCCAGCTCGGCGTAGAGCCCGCCCCTTTGCAAGAGCTCCTGGTGGGTGCCCTCCTCGACGATCCGCCCCCGGTCCAAGACCACGATCCAGTCGGCGTGCTTCAAGGCGGTGACCCGGTGGCTGATGAGCAGCGTGGTCTGGCGGCCGAGCACGTCCTTTAGGCCCTCCAGGATGCGGGCCTCGGTCTCGGCGTCCACCGCCGAGAGGGCGTCGTCCAGGATCAGGATCTCGGGCCGGCGGGCGAGCGCCCGGGCCAGGGCGATGCGCTGGCGCTGGCCGCCGGAGAGGGTGACCCCGCGCTCGCCGAGCACGGTGTCGTAGCCCTGGGGCAGCCTTTGGATCTCCTCGTGGATGCCGGCGAGCCTCGCCGCCCACTCGACCCGCTCGCGGTCGGGCTCCTCGAGGCCGAAGGCGATGTTCTCGAAGATCGTCTCGGAGAAGAGGAAGGGCTCCTGGGGCGCCATGCCGATGCCGCCCCGGAGCACCCGGAGGGGGATCCTCCGGACCGGGTGGCCGCCCACCCGCACCACCCCCGAGGTGGCGTCGAGCACCCGGGGCACCAGGTTGGCCAGCATCGTCTTGCCGCTGCCGGTGCGGCCGGTGACCCCGAGGGTCTGGCCGGGGGCGAGCCGGAGGCGGATCGCCTCTAAGAGGGGGCGGCCCTCGAGGACGAGCCCCACGTCCTCGAACGCCACCCGGCCGTCCACCTTCCGGATCGCGAAGTCGGTCTCGGGCCCGTCCTTGATCGCGGGCTCGACCTCGAAGAGCTCCACCAGGCGCCGGTAGGAGGCCCGCCCCCGCTGAAAGAGCCCGAGCACCCAGGCAATCCCCAGGACCGGCCAGGTGAGCAGCGCCAGGTAGGCGTTGAACTGGACGAACTCGCCGACGCTCATCCGCCCCTCGATGACCTCGCGGCCGCCGAGGAAGAGCACCACCAGCGCCGCCACCCCCATCAAGAGGCTCATGGTGGCGTGCATCGGCCCCTCGACCAGGGCCAGGCGGAGGTTTTTCTGGATGTACTCCTGGTTCATCGCGAGGAAGCGCGCGCGCTCGCGGTCCTCGAGGCCGAACGCCTTGATCACCCGGATGCCGGCGAGGTCCTCCTCCACCCGGCCGGCGATCCGGTCGTAGACCTCCTGGGCCTCGAACCAGCGCCGCTCCTCCAGCCGCATGAAGATGCGGGCCGCCACCAGGGCGGGCACCGCCGCCAGCGAGACCCAGAGGGCGAGCCGGGCGTTGACCCAGAACATGGCGGCGAAGGCGGCCACCAGAAAGAGCGCCACCCGAAAGCCCATGTTCACCCCCGGGCCCAGCATGTTGCGCACCGCCTGGAGGTCGGTGTTCAGCCGGTTCATCAGGTCGCCGACCGAGCGATTCCGGTAAAAGTGCACGTCCAGGGTGAGCAGATGGGCGAAGAGCGCCCGCCGCAGGTCGGCCTCGACCTCGCGGCTGGCGACGATGGAGAGCCGCCGCTGGCCCCAGGAGAAGAGGGCGGCGGCGGCGCTGACCAGGACCAGGCCGACGACGTAGCCCAGGTAGGGCGCCCCCGCCCGGATCGCGTCCACCGCGTGCCGCAGGAAGAAGGGCGCGGCCACCGAGCCGGCCATGGCGAGAAAGCCGAAGGAGAGGCCGACGGCGTACTTCCAGGCGTAGGGCCGAACGAAGGAGGTGACCGACCGGTCAGTTTTCACCGAGGGTTATTTTAGCCTGCTCCGCGACCCGGGTCGGGGGATCCGCCAGGGTGGCGAGGATCGCCGGCTTGGGCAGGCGCTCGGCCAGCCAGCGGGCCACCCGGGCGCTGCCCTGGCACTCGGGCTCGTAGAGGAGCACCACCGCCCGCACGTCGTGCCGGCGGGCGAGCGCGTGGGCCGCCCCCGCCCACTCCAGGTCGGTGGGCAGCTTCAGCCTGAGGCCGAGCCGCGCCCCCTCGGCCCGGAGCTCGGCCGGGGGCCGGTCGGCCAGGGTCAGGCCGAAGGGGAGGAGCGCTTCGCGGAGCTCGGGGTAGAGCCGCTCCTCCTCGAGCAGATAGGGCGGCGCCGCCAGGCCCAGGGGGCCCTCCTTCGCCGCCCATTCGGGGCGGAAGGGGCCGGGCGGGGTGGCCAGGGTGCGGGTGCGCTCGAGCGCGAGGCGCACCTTGGGCGGGTGCTCGGCCAGCTGGGCCCCCACCTCGGCGGCGCGGGAGAGCGTCCCCTCGCCGAGCTCGCCGGGCACCGAGATCAGGGGCGGCAGCCCGGGAAGGTAGAGCGGCAAGAGCGCCGCGAGGTCCCGCACCCAGGGGCAGGCGCCGCTGCCCCGCTCGGCCTCGACCCCGAGCTGGACGTCGGGGAAGAGCAGCCGGTCCACCCCCCGCTCCTTGAGCTCGGCCACCCGCCCGAGCACCGCCCGGGCGCTCGTTCCGAGCTCCGGCGCCTCGAAGGCCAGGGCCTCGGCAAAGGGCCGCTCGGGGGCCACCAGCTCGGCCCCGAGCTCCCGCAAGAACGGCAGCCAGAAGGGCTGGTAGCGGCGGGGGAGCCAGGTGTCGAGGACGCCGATCCTCACAGCTCCTCCCAGCGCACCCGGTAGGCCTCCTCGGTCTCGGGGTCGTAGTCGAGCAGGAGGCCGCGGACCCCGGGCAACCCCTCGGCCAGGGCCTCGGGGTCGGGGAAGTAGCCGACCTCGGCGTGCCAGCGCTCGGCCAGCGCCCGGGCCCTCGCCTCGTCGCCGAAGGCGTAGAGGTAGAGCCCGTCGTCGAGCTCGAAGGTGGCGTAGCTGGGGCCCTCGGGGCCCTCCTCGAAGAGGTAGAAAAGCCCTTCCTCTCGGATACGCGAAAGCGGGTCCACGGTTTCTATCGTAGCCTGGCCAGCAGGTTCTGGAGCACCAAAAGCCCCTGGAGCAGCGAGTCGGGGTCGACCCACTCCTCCTCGGTGTGGGCGCCCCCGCCCCGGTAGGCGCCGACGGCGATGGCGGGGATCCCGTGGGGCACGGCGGCGGCGGCGTCGGTGGAGGCGGCGCGCTCCTGCACCTCGACGCCGGCGGCGCGGACCGCCTCGCGGGCGGCCTCGAGCAGGGCGTCGGGGGCGGTGCGGCCGGCCGGCCGGCTCCCCAGCGGCCGCACCTCCACCTCCACCTGGGCGCGGGAAGCCGCCTCCATCAACCCCCGCCGGGCCTCCCGGGCCAGCCCGTCGAGCCGGTCCTGGCGGGTGGCCCGCAGGTCGAGCCAGAGCCCGGCCTCGGCGGGAATCGCGTTGATCGCCTGCCCGCCCCAGACCCGGCCGACGTTGAGGCTGGCCTCCTCGGGCAGGTCCATGCCGTAGAGCCAGGCGATCGCGAGCCCCAGGGCGTGGCTGGCGCTGGGACGGCCGCGGTCGCCCCAGGCGTGCCCGCCGGGCCCCTTAAAGACCGCCTCCAGCCGCTCCGAGCCCACCGCCCAGGGGACCACCGTGCCCAGGTAGCCGTCCACCGCGATGAAGGTCCGGGGCCGCACCGCCGCCACCAGGGCACGGGCCCCCTGCAGGTTGCCCAGCCCCTCCTCGCCCACGGTGAAGGCGTAGCCGACGCCGGGCTCGGGCTCGGCCAGGGAGAGGAGCACCGCCACCCCGCTGGAGTTGTCGCCGATCGCCGGCGCGTACCAGCGCCCCTCCCGCTCCGCCACCGGCCCCGGGGGGAGCACGGTGTCGTAGTGGGCGGCGAGCCAGATCGGCCCCTCGCCGGCGAGCACGTTGCCCACCGCGTCCACCCGGGGGGAAAGCCCCTTTTCCCGCAGGGTCTCGAAGATGAACGCCCGCCGCGCCTCCTCGCTGGCCAGCGGGGCGAAGCGGGCGAGCAGCGCTTTCGGCTCCACTCAGTCCTCGAAGTCGGCGAGCCCCTCGCGGATGGCGAAGAGGGCCGCCTGGGTGCGGTTGTTCAGGTGCAGCTTGGCGAAGATCTCGGAAAGCCGGTTGCGCACCGTCTTCTCGCTGATCCCCAGTTCGTCGGCGATCTCCTGGTTGGTGGCCCCCTGGGCCAGGAGCCTCAGAATCTGGACCTCGCGGTCGGTGAGGTCGGCGCGGCGGGATTTCGGGATCTCGGCCTCCTTGGCCCGGAAGTCCTGGATGATCTGCTCGGCGAGCTCGGCGTCCAAAAGCACCTCGCCGGCGGCCACCCGGCGCACCGCGTCGATCAGCTCGTCGGCGCTCGCGTCCTTCAAGAGGTACCCCCGCGCCCCGGCCTTGACCGCCTCGAAGACGTAGGCGTCCTGGCGGTACATGGTGAGCATGACCACCTTGGCGTCGGGCTTCTCCTTGAGGATCTCCTTGGTGGCGCCCACGCCGTCGAGGCCGGGCATCTGGATGTCCATCAGGATCACGTCGGGGTTGGTCTCCAAGGCCGCCCGGAGCGCCTCCCGGCCGTCCCGCGCCTCGCCGATCACCCGCAGGTCGCCCTCGGCCTCGAGCAGGCTCTTGAGCCCCTCCCGGAAGAGGGCGTGATCGTCGGCCAGTAGGATACGGATCATCGCCCCCATTTTAGGACATTTGACCCCGGGCGTGCTAAAATCGAACGCGGCCCAAGGGCCGAAGATCCCGAGGTTCACGATGACGCAACACCCCAAGAACGCCCTTAACGCGTACTGCCAGAAGCTGGGGCTTCCCAAGCCCGGCTACGACACCAAGAACGCCGGGGACGACAAGGATCCCCTCTTCATCAGCGACGTGGTGGTGGGGGACGAGGTGGTGGCCACCGGCCAGGGGCCGACCCGCCGCGAGGCCGAGCGGGTGGCGGCGGAGCTGGCCCTCGAGGCCCTGCGCTCCCGCCACGGCGACCCCGAGGGCAGCCGCAAGAAGCGGCGGGGGCGCCGGGGTCGGGAGCGGAGCAAGAGCGAGCCGGAGGCCCCGGCCCCGCCGGTCCTCCCCGAGCTCCTGGTCGAGTCCCTGCGGGTCGCCCACCAGCGCGTGCCCCAGGGCTACAAGGGGAGCGAGGCGGCGGAGCAGGTGGTCCGCCTCGCCGCCGAGATCTACCGCGGGCTGATCGAGGAGCTCGGCCTGCTCACGGAGTAAGATGCGGGTCCACATCCTCACCTACGGCTGCCAGATGAACGAGTACGACAGCCATCTGGTGGCCTCGGAGCTTGTCAGCCTGGGCGCCCAGATCGTGGACTCGATCGAGGACGCCGACTTCGTGCTCGTAAACACCTGCGCCGTCCGCGGCAAGCCGGTGGAGAAGGTGAAAAGCCTCCTCGGCAAGCTCAAAAAGGAGAAAGCCCGCCGCGGGCTTCGCGTCGGGATGATGGGCTGCCTGGCCCAGCTGGAGGAGGGCCAGCAGATCGCAAAGCGCTTCGACGTCGACGTCCTCCTCGGCCCCGGAGCGCTGACGAACATCGAAAAGGCGATCGCCTCCGACTCCAAGTTCTGGGACGTCGCCTTCCACGAGGAGCTGAACCGCGTGGTGGCGCCGCCGCCTGAGGGGGCGCTTTCCGCCTACGTGCCCATCATCCGGGGCTGCAACCACCGCTGCACCTACTGCGTGGTCCCCAGCACCCGGGGCGGGGTCGAGGTGAGCCGGCCGCCCGAGCTGATCCTGGAGGAGATCCGCCGGCTCAAGGAGGCCGGCGTCGTCGAGGTCACCCTGCTCGGCCAGAACGTCAACTCCTACGGCAACGACCGCCCCGACTACCCGAGCTTCGCCGACCTCCTCCGCCAGGTGGGGGAGCTCGGCATCCCCCGGGTGCGCTTTCTCACCAGCCACCCGGTCAACTTCACCGAGGAGATCGTCCGCGCCATCGCCGAGACCCCGGCGATCACCCGCTACATCCACCTGCCGGTGCAGTCGGGCTCGGACCGGGTGCTAAGGCGCATGGCCCGGGAGTACCGCCGCGCCGATTACCTCAAGCGCATCGAGACCATCCGAACGTACCTGCCGGACGCGGTGCTCTCCACCGACCTCATCGTCGGCTTCCCCGGCGAGACCGAGGCGGACTTCGAGGAAACCCTCTCCCTCTACGACGAGGTCGGCTTCGACCACGCCTACATGTTCATCTACTCCGCCCGGCCCGGGACCCCGGCGGCGATCCACTTCGAGGACCTGCCCCGCGAGGTCAAGGTGGAGCGGCTAAAGCGCCTGATCGAAAAGCAAAAGGAATGGAGCCTCAAGAAAAACCGCGCCTGGGTGGGCCGGGAGGTCGAGGTGCTGGT
>JAMOVS010000176.1 GCA_027061845.1 Thermaceae bacterium | reverse complement strand
TCGGCGAGCTCGGCCTGGCTCCAGCCCATGCGGGCCCGAAGTTCACGGATCCGGTTCTTCATCGCTTCCCACCTCCAAAGGCCCAGGCGCGCCGCTTGGGCCTCGATCCGCTTTTCCCGGTAGATGGCTTTCAAAAGCTCGGCGTCCCAGACGACCATGTCAAACCCCCTTTACACGAAGGTAAAGGACGTTCGACAAAATGTCAAGGGTGCTTTACCCAAGCCGCGAGCGGATCGCGTCCAAAAGCTCGAAAAGGCCGCCCTCTTCCGGGGAGGCCACCACCCGGTCGGCCGCCGCCTGGGCCGCTTCGGAGCCGCCCTTCACCGCGATCCCGAGTCCCGCGGCCTTTAGGGCGGTGAGGTCGTTCACCCCGTCGCCCACCATCACCGTGCGTTCTTTCGGGATGCCGTAGAGCTCGGCGAGCTCGAGGAGGCCGGTGCCCTTGTTCCGCTCCTTCGACTTGAGCCCTACGAAGAGCTTGCCCTCGTAAGGGCCGTGGAGCTCGGTGTGAAAGAGGCCGTCGAGCTCCCCTCTGACCTCCTCCCACTCGGCCTCGGGCACGCCGGCGAGCCAGACCACCAGCGGCGGCGAGCGGAGCACCGCCTCCGGCGGGGCGGGGAAGGCGGGGGTGCCGGTCCGCTCCACGTGCCACTCGAGGTAGGCGGGTGGGCTTTCGGGCAGGTAGAGCCGGACCCGGCTTTGGGTGATGATATCGGCGGGGAGCGGGCGCGCCTTCAGTACCCGGTAAAGGCGTTCGGTGGCTTCTTTGGAATAGGGGTAGAGGCGCTCGGGCCGGCCCAGGGCGTCCGCGATCAGGGCGCCGTCGGAAAAGAGGTGCAGGCCCTCTTCGTCGAGGCGACGGGCGGCCTCCAGGGCGAAGCCCGCTCCCAGGCGGCCGGTGTTCACCGCGAGCTTGTAGCCCGCGTTTTTGAGTGCTTCGATGACCTTAGGGGCGTCGGGCAGAAAGCGCCCCTCGCGATCGAGGAGCGTTCCATCGAGGTCGAAGGCTACGAGTCCTTTAAGCGCCATATCGTTTCCAGGGCTTCCTTCAATCCGCAATCGTCGGCCGGGGGCACGACGAGGTCGGCGGCCTTTTTAACTTCTTCCGGGGCGTTTCCCATGGCGATGCCGAGCCGCACCGCCTTTAAAAGTTCCAGGTCGTTTTTGCCGTCGCCCACCGCCGCCGCCTCCCGGGCGAGGTCGACGCCGAGCCGCTCGGCGACGTAGCGGGCGGCCCTGAGCTTGCCCACCCCGGGGGCGGTGAGGGAGGCGTAGACGATCCCCGGGGTGGCCGGGCTGGTGGCCTCGTGGAGGTCGAGGCCTAGGGCGAGGACGGCGGGGCGAAGCCGAGGCCAGCGCTCGGCCTCGACCACGAACTGGGCCCGCACCACCGGGGCTTCGAAGAAGACCCGGTGCAGGTCACGGGGCTCGGGGGCGACTCCGATCAGCTCGGCGTGGGCGTCGAGGAGGCGGGAGCTTCGTTCGGCGTAAAAGCCGCCACCGGCGGCGTAGGCCTCGAGCGCCGCCGCCTCCCGCCGGGAAAGGTCCACCGCCTGGTGGTAGGGGGTCTGGGGCAGCCGCCAGGCTCGCTCCACTTCGCCGCGGCCGTTTAGGACCACCGCCCCCGACTGGAAGATGTGGTAGCCCTCGGGGTCGAGCCTTTTGGCGTACTCGAGCGTCTTGCCCCGGGCCAGCCGGCCGGTGGAAAGCGCCAGGGTGAGGCCCTTTTTTCGCGCCTCTTCCACCGCTTCCCAGGCGCAGTCCGGGACCCCCTGGCTTCCCACCAGCGTGCCGTCGGCGTCGACGAAGACCAGGCGGATCATAGCTCGAGCAGGCCCCGCTCAGCGATCGCCGCGCTGCCGCCGACGTAGACCGCGTAGGGCTCCCCGCTAGCGGTGTAGACCACCCGCACCCGCACCTCACCGGGTACCCCGAGGTGGTGGCCCTGCAGGATGGTGATCACCACCTCGCCCTCCCAGCGGGGCACCACCCCGGCCCGAGCCAAGAGGGCGGCGAGCGCCCCGTTGGCGCTCCCGGTCACCGGGTCCTCGGGGATGCCAAGGGCGGGGGCGAAGTCGCGGGCGTAGTAGGTACGCGGCCCCATCGGGGCGTAGGGGTGGAAGGTGGCCACCGCCAGCTTTTTGGAAAGTTCGATCAGGCGGTCGAGATCGGGTTCCAGGGCGTCCACCATCCCGGGCGCCACCACCGGCAAAAAAAGCGACCAGAGCCCGGCGTAGGCCACCCCCACCGGGAGCCCCCGGTGCAGGTAGCGTTCGTCGGCGCCCAGGGCCTCCATGACCTTGCGGAGTTCGCTGTAGGTGGGCGGGTTGCGGAAGCGGGGCGCGGGTTCCCGCATCACCGCCTCCACCGGCTCCGCGTCCCGGTAGCGGATCTCCACCGGGATGGTCTCGCCCGGGGTGCGGAAAAAGAGCCGTTCGCTCCCTTCGCGGGCGATGCCCTCGTACAAAAGCGCCAGCGCCAGGGCGATGGTGGCCGCCCCGGCGAACTCGATTTCTCCCTTAGGGGTGAGGTAGCGGACGTCGAAGACGTCCCCCTCGCCTCCGGTGACCAGCGCCGCCTCCCGCACCCCGAGCATCTCCACCAGCCGTGAGGCCAGCTCTTCGGGGAGCCCGCGGGCGTCGGGAAAGATCGCCACCCGGTTGCCGGTCCCCGGGGTGCGGGTGAAGGCGTCCACCAGGAGGTAGGGGAGCCTCATACCACCACCTTAAGGCCGAGCTCCTTGAGCTGCTCCTCGGAGACCGGGCTGGGGGCGCCGGTGAGGGGGTCCCTGCCGGTCTTGTTCTTGGGGAAGGGGATGACCTCGCGGATCGAGGGGCTCTCCGTCATCAAGGCGAGCAGCCGGTCGAGCCCCCAGGCGATGCCGCCGTGGGGCGGGGCGCCGTAGGTGAGGGCCTCGAGGAAGAAGCCGAACTTGGCCTGGGCCTCCTCCTCGCCGATGCCGAGGACCTGGAACATGTATTTCTGCAGGTCCATGCGGTGGATACGGATCGAGCCGCCGCCGATCTCGACCCCGTTTAGGACCAGGTCGTAGGCGAGCGCCCGCACCCGGCCGGGGTCGGTCTCGAGGTAGGGCAGGTCCTCGGGATGGGGCATGGTGAAGGGGTGGTGCATGTAGGTCCAGCCCTCGGCCTCGTCGTCCCACTCGAGCAGGGGAAAGTCCACCACCCAGAGGAAGGCCCAGCCCTGGCGGGGGATTTCGAGCATCTCGGCGAGCTCGAGCCGGACCGCGCCCAGGGCCTCGAGCGCCGTCTGCCAGCGGTCGGCGACGAAGAGCAACGTCTCGCCGGGCCTGGCGCCGAGTTTTTCGGCCGCGTCTTCGGGGAGGAACTTGGCGATCCCGCCCGAAAGGCCCTCTTCCTCGACCCGGGCCCAGGCCAGGCCCTTGGCGCCGTAGCGCTTCGCCTCCTCTTCCAGCGCTTCGATCTGCTTGCGGGAGAGGGCGGCGGGGGCGACCAGCGCCCGCACCACCCCGCCGGCCTCGAGGACGCCTTTGAAGGCGCGGAACTCGCTTTCCTTAAAAAGGTCCTCGGCCGGCTGGATCTCAAGCCCGAAGCGGACGTCGGGTTTGTCCGAGCCGAAACGCTCCAGCGCCTCGCGGTAGGGGAGGCGGGGGAAGGGGGTCTCGATCTCGACCCCGAGCGCCTCCCTGAAGACGTGGGCGAGGAGGCGTTCGTTCAGGGCGTAGATGTCCTCGGGCTCGACGAAGCTCAGCTCCATGTCGAGCTGGGTGAACTCAGGCTGGCGGTCTTTACGTAGGTCCTCGTCGCGAAAGCACTTCGCGAGCTGGAAGTAGCGGTCCACCCCGCTGATCATCAGCATCTGCTTGAAGAGCTGGGGGGACTGGGGGAGGGCAAAAAACTTCCCGGGCTCGAGCCGGGAGGGCACCAGGAAGTCCCGGGCGCCCTCCGGGGTGCTCTTGGTGAGCTCGGGGGTCTCGACGTAGTAAAAGCCCTCCTGATCGAGGAAGTCCCAGATCGCCTTCTCTACCTTGTGGCGCAGGCGGAGCCGGTCCATCATCGCCTTGCGGCGGAGGTCCAGGTAGCGGTACTTGAGCCTCAGATCCTCGTTGACCTCGGGCTCGGCCTCGCCGCGCCAGCCGGCGTCGAGTGGGAAGGGCGGGGTCTTGGCCTCGGAGAGGATCTCGAGATTCTCCACCGCCACCTCGACCTCGCCAGTTTTGAGCCTCGGGTTCTTCTGGTCCTCGGGGCGGGCACGGACCACGCCGGTGACCCGGACCACGTACTCGCCCCGGACCCGCTCGGCCTCCGCAAAGGCGGGGGAGGCGGGGTCGACCACCGCCTGGACCAGGCCTTCCCGGTCCCTTAGATCCAGGAAGATCAGGCCCCCGAGGTCGCGCCGCCGGTTGACCCAGCCCTCGAGGACCACCTGCTGGCCTACGTGCTCTTTTCCCAGTTCGCCGCAGTAATGGGTTCGTTTCACCGCTTGGTCGCCTCCAACCAGCCTTTGAGCGCGGCGCGGGGGAGCTCGGTCTGCTCCCCGGTGGCCAGGCGCTTTACCGTGATGGTACCGCGTTCCCGCTCCCCCTCGCCGAGGAAGCCGACGAAGCGGGCGGCCCGTTTTTCCGCCTCCTTGATGCCCTTGCCGGGCCTTTTCGGCTGGTAGGCGAGCTCGGCCCGGAGCTCGGGGCGGAGCTCCTTGGAAAGGGCGAGGGCCTCGGCCACCGCCGGTTCGTCCAGGGGAATGAGGTAGAGGTCGAGCTCGGGGGGCTCAGGAGCGGGGATTGCCTCGGCTTTAAGCGCGAGTGCCACCCGGTCGCTGCCCACCGCCCAGCCCACACCGGGCAGGCTGGGGCCGCCGAGCAGGGCGGTCAGGCCGTCGTAACGGCCGCCGCCGCCGAGGGCGGCCTGGGCCCCGAGCCGGTGGTGGTGCACCTCGAAGGCGGTGCGG
>JAMOVS010000175.1 GCA_027061845.1 Thermaceae bacterium | reverse complement strand
CCACCGCGGCCACCGCCGCCACCGGGCGGTCCTTGACCCGGGCCTCGGCCACGCCCAGGGAGAACTCGGCGAGCTCCCAACCCCGCATGGCAAAGCCCTCCTCCACCATCTGGCGCACCATGCGCTCGGCGAAGGCGCGGTCTCCGTGGCCCGAGTACTCGTAGATCAGCCCGCCGGCGTGGTCGGGGCGAAAGCCCACCCCGAGCGCCGCCGCGATCTGCTCCCCGGGCTCGCTGGCGGTGGCCTCGGCGTAAACGGTGGGCAGCAGCATGCCTATAGGGACCTCGGGCAGCCGCTCCAGCCACTCCAGGTGGGCGGGGATGACGCTCGAGAGCCTGACCAGGTTGGCGTTGCCGATGCCCATCTTCAAAAGGGCGTTGTCGAAGGCGTTCAAGGGGGTGCCGCCCTCGGCGCTCGCCGAGAGCAAAATGGCCTTTTTCGGGGTCGTCCAGCTCATACCGGCCGCCCAGTCTACACCCAGCCGGCGGCTTTTGCCTTCAGGCCGATCAAACGGTAGACGAGGCTCGCCGCCGTCATCTCGGGGTAGAAGAGCCCGGGGATGGGCGAGAGCTCCACGAAATCCGCCCCTACGATCGTCTTTTCCCGGGCCACGGCGGCGAGCAGGTCCACCGCCTGGCGAAAGCCAAGGCCCCCGGGCAGGGGCGTGCCCACCGCCGGCATCTCGCCGGGGTCCAGGGCGTCGAAGTCGAAGCTCAAATAGACCCGATCGGGCAGGGCCTTTAGGATCGCCTCGGTCGGCATCCCCTTTTGGTGGATCTGGTGCGCCGGGAAAACCGAAATGCCGGCCTCTCTTGCAAAGCGAAGGGATTCCTCGGCGTAGGCCCGCTGAGCCACCTGGACGACGGGCACGCCGAGCTCCACCACCCGGCGCATCACCGAGGCGTGGGAGAGCCTCGAGCCCTGCCAGGCGTCGTAGAGGTCGTCGTGGGCGTCGATGTGGAGCACGGCGAAATCTCCCAGCACCTCGCGGTGCGCCCGCACCAGGGGGAGGGTGATCGAGTGGTCGCCCCCGAGCGCCACCAAAAACTTCCCCTTTTCGAGGTACCTCCCCGCCGCCTCCTCGATTTTCCGGTGCGAGAGGGCCGCGTCCCCGGCAACGATGGGCACAGAAGGCGCGGTGTAGATCCCGGCCTTGCTCGGGTCCACCCCGAGCTCCAGGTCAAAAAGCTCGAGCTCGGGGCTCGCCCGGAGGATCGCCTCCGGCCCCCTCCTTGCCCCCGGCAGCCAGGAAAGCGAGAGGTCGTAGGGCACGGGCAGCACCACCACCCGCGCCCGCTCCAAAGGCGCCGCTTCCTCTCCGAAGATCACGACCTTAGTCTACGCCGCGGCTTCACAGGGCTTTCACCTTTTCTTGCGCCCTCCTTCACGAGGTGGGGCGGAACCTGGGGCCGAAGGAGGCTTCGATGACCAAACGGCCATTTCAGTGGCGGGCGCTGGTGGCGCTTTTGCTCCTGGGCGCGGGGGCGATGCTCTTGGTTTCGGGCTCGGTGCTCTACCTCGCTCCCTCGGGGCGGGTGGCCAAGACCATCGAATGGCGGCTCTTTGGCCTTGACAAGGACCAGTGGGAGGCATTGCACACGGCGTTCGGAATCGTCTTTTTGGTGCTTTTTAGCCTTCACTTGAAGTACAACTGGCGTTCCATCCTGGCCTACGCCCGGAGAAAGCTCGCTGGAGCGCTCAAGCTCCGGGCCGAGCTCGCCTGGGCCACCGTCCTCACGCTGGCCTTTGCCCTGATCGCGGTCTTCGACCTTCCCCCCTTGCAGCAAGTCATGGCGTTCGGGGAAGGGATGACCGACTACTGGGAACGCTGGGGCGAGGCCCACGGGTACTACGTCACCCGCGAAGAGGAAGCCCACGAGGAAGGCGACGAGGCCGGGACGGGCGGGAAGGGCTGGGGCAAGCTCACGGTAGCGGCGCTGGCGGCGGAAAAGGGGGTGAGCCTCGAGGCCGCCCTGGCCCAGCTCGCCGCCGCCGGCGTCGAGGCCCGACCCGAGGACAACCTCCTCACCCTGAGCGGCAAGAGCGGCATCGGCCCCAGCGACCTCGCCGCCCTGGTCGGCCCCGAGACCGAGGCTCCTTAGGCGCGGTGATACGGGTGTCCGGCGAGCAGGGTCTCGACGCGATAGAGCTGCTCTAAGAGCACCAAAAGGGCGAGCTCGTGCTGCAGGGTGAGCCGGGAGAGGGCGAGCGTCCAGTCCGCCGCCCGGCGCACCGCTTCGGGGTGGCCCTCTGCGCCCCCGATCAGGTAGGCCACCCGCTTGACTCCGGAAAGCTTCCAGCGCTTTACCCGCTCGGCGAACTCGGCGGTGGTGGGGAGCTCGCCCCGCTCGTCGAGCACCACCCGGAAGGCCCCCTCGCTCGCCCGCAGCTGCTCCTCGGGGGTGGCCAGAAAGCGAAGCGCCACCGGCGTATACCTTTGCAAACGCTTCGTATATTCCTCGACCCCCTCGCGCACGAAACCGAGCCTCGGTTTCCCGATCGTGAATACTTCCACTTTCATCCCGACCCCCACCGCCCCCGGTATAATTTGAACGAAGGAGCGGTCCGTGAAGGCGTTCGCGATTATCCTACGCGGCACCGCTGCCCCGGCCCCGGTGCAGCGCACCGGGGCCTTTGCCTTCCAAGGCGCGACCCGCCGAGGAAGGCGGCCGGTCCTTACCCAGGACGGCCAAGCCCGGACGCGGTGACCCCGGTCCGGGGAAAGGGGGACGGAATGATCAAGGACACCTGGAAGTTCGAACCCTTCACCGAGGAGCCGATACGGCTCATCGACGAAGCGGGCAACTGGATCGCGGACTTTCCCCTAGACCTGAAAGAGGAAGCGCTCAAAAAGCTCTACCGCGACATGGTGCGCGGCCGGTTGCTCGACGAGCGCTACCAGATCATCCTGCGCCAGGGGAAGGCGAGCTTCGTCGCCCCCTCGGCGGGCCACGAGGCCGCCCAGGCGGGCATGGCGATGGCGATCCGCCCGGGGTCTGACTGGCTCTTCCCCTACTACCGCGACAAGACCCTGCTCGCCGCCATTGGCTACCCGGTGGAGATGCTCTACGCCCAAATGATGGCCACCCGGCTCGACCCCAACAAGGGCCGGCAGATGCCCGAGCACCCCGGCCTCAAAGAGCTCAACGTCTACACCGTCGCCTCCCCCATCGCCTCCCACGTGCCCCCGGCGGTGGGTGCGGCGATCAGCATGAAGATCCAGGGCACCGGACAGGTGGTGCTCACCACCTTTGGCGACGGCGCCACCAGCGAGGGCGACTGGCACGCCGCCCTCAACTTCGCCGGCGCCCAGGGGGCACCGATCGTCTTCGCCGCCGAGAACAACCGCTACGCCATCAGCGTCAACTTCGAAAAGCAGTCGGGGTCGCCCCGTATCTCCGACAAGGCCCACGCCTACGGCTTCCCCGGCTACCACGTCGACGGCATGGACGTGCTCGCGAGCTACTACGTGGCCAAGGAAGCTGTCGAGCGCGCCCGCGAGGGTCTGGGGCCGAGCCTGGTCGAGTTCCTGGTCTACCGTTACGGCCCCCACTCCTCCGCCGACGACGACCGCGTCTACCGCAGCCGGGAAGAGGTCGAGTTCTGGAAGAAGAAGGACCCGATCCCCCGTTTCGAGCGCTTTCTGGAAAAGCAGGGCCTCTGGACCCCGGAGGAAGGCGAACGGCTCCGGGAGGAGATCAAGGCCGAGCTGCTCGCTGCCGAGGAGAAGGCCGAGGCCGCCGGTCCGGTGCCGCCCGAGTGGATGTTCGACGACGTCTACGGCACCCCCTACTGGCTGCTCGAGGAACAGCGCCAGATCCTGCTCTCCGAGCTCTAAGGGAGGCTCCCATGGCGGTCATGAACATCGTTCAGGCGGTGAAGCGCGCCCTCGACGAGGAGATGGCCCGGGACGAGCGGGTCGTCGTCCTGGGCGAGGACGTGGGCAAGCGCGGCGGGGTCTTCCTCGCCACCGAAGGGCTCTACCAGAAATACGGCCCCGACCGGGTGATCGACACCCCGCTGGCGGAGGCCGCGATCATCGGCGCCGCGGTGGGAATGGCGGCGCACGGGCTTCGGCCGGTGGCCGAGATCCAGTTCGCCGACTACGTCTTCCCCGGCTTCGACCAGCTGGTGAGCCAGGGGGCCAAGCTCCGCTACCGCTCCGGGGGGCAGTTCTCCGCCCCGATGGTGGTGCGGATGCCCTCGGGCGGCGGCGTCAAGGGCGGCCACCACCACTCCCAGTCCCCCGAGGCCTACTTCGCCCATACCGCCGGGCTCAAGGTGGTCATTCCCTCGACCCCGAGCGACACCCTGGGCCTTTTGAAGACCGCGATCCGGGACGACGACCCGGTGGTCTTCATGGAGCCCAAAAGGCTCTACCGGGCGATCAAGGAGGAGGTTCCGGACGAGGAGTTTACCATCCCCCTCGGTAAAGCTCGGGTGCGCCGCGAGGGCAAGGACCTCACCCTGATCGCCTACGGTGGGCCCACGGTCGAGGCCCTCGAGGCCGCGGGCGAACTGGAAAAGGCCGGGGTCTCGGCCGAGGTGGTCGATCTCAGGAGCCTCGTCCCCTGGGACAAGGAGGCGGTGCTCGAGTCGGTGGCCAAGACCGGCCGGGCGCTGGTGATCGCCGAGGCGCCCCGGACCGCGAGCTTTGCGAGCGAAGTGGCGGCGACGATCATGGAGGAACTCCTCGATCAGCTCCTCGCCCCGGTCTACCGGGTCACCGGCTTCGACACCCCCTACCCCTACGTCCCCGACCGCCAGTACATGCCCACGGTGACGCGCATCCTGAACTTCGCGAAGAAAGCGCTCGACTACTAAGGGGGAACCATGCCCAAGGAAGTTTTGCTCCCGGAGCTCGCCGAGTCGATCGTCGAGGGCGAGATCGTCAAGTGGCTGGTCGAGGAGGGCGACTACGTCAAGAAAGACCAGCCCCTGGTCGAGGTGATGACCGACAAGGTCACCGTCGAGCTCCCAAGCCCCT
>JAMOVS010000174.1 GCA_027061845.1 Thermaceae bacterium | reverse complement strand
TCCTCGAGGCCCCCAAGGGGCAGCCCCACCGCCCCCACTTCGGCCCCCGCCGGCAGGATCGTCCGAATCGGCCCGGGGGCGTCCGAGCTCCACTCCAAAAGCCCCCGGTCCCCGGCCAGGTCGAAGGCGGTGCGAAAGTGGCCCTCGGGGTAGGCCCAGCCGCCTTCGATGAAGGCGGTGGCCCCGCCTTCAAAGCCGAGCACCGCCTGCACGTGCTCCCCCTCCCCCACCCGCGCCCGCCGGGCGAAGACCCGAACCGGGTCGCCGAGCAGCCAGCGGGCGTAGTCGAGGTCGTGAATCATCAGATCCACCACCATCCCACCGGAACGGGCGGGGTCGCGGTACCAGGGGATCTTGGGCAAAAAGGAGACCCGCTTCAGCCGCACCACCCCGAGCCGGCCGAGCTCCCCGGCTTGGACCAGCTCGGCCGCCCGCCGGTATTGCGGGAAAAAGCGCACCACCATGGCGACAAAAAGCCGACGCCCGTGCTCCCGGGCCGCCCGCACGATGCGCTCGCCGGAAGCGAGGTCCAGCGCGATCGGCTTTTCCAGGATCACGTCGCGGCCGGCCTCGAGGGCCGCCACCGCCAACGGCTCGTGGACGTCGGTGGGGGCGACCACGTCAACGACCTCCACCGCCCGCAAAAACGCCCGGTAGTCCGAAAAGGGCTCGAGGCCGTACCTTTCCGCAAAGGCCTCCCGCTCCCCGGCGTCCGGAGCGTAGACCGCCACCAGCTCCGCCCCCATCCGGCGGTAGGCCTCGGCGTGCACCCGGGCCATGGTGCCGGCGCCCACCAAACCGATCCTCATCGCGTCCCCCTACTTCACCGCCCCCGCGGTCAGGCCGCGGATCAGCTGCTTGGAAAAGACCAGGTACAAGAGCACCGCCGGAATCATGGCGAGGCTCAAAGCGGCCAGCACCGCCTGCCAGTCGTTCATGAACTGCCCCAAAAAGATCTGGGCCCCGAGCACGATCGTCTTGGTCCGCTCCGAAGGAGCCAGGATCAGCGGGAACCAGAGGTCGTTCCAGATCGGGATCATGCTGATCGCCGCCACCGTCCCCAGCGCCGGCCGCACCAGCGGCAGCACCATCCAAAAGACCCGGTACTCGCTGGCCCCGTCCACCCGGGCGGCGTCCTTGAAGTCCGGGGGTAGCTGGGCGAAGAACCGGCTCAGGATGAAGACCGAGAGCGGCAGCCCCATGGCGGTATAGACCAAAATCAACGCGGTCAGGGTGTTGACCAGGTGCCACTCGGCCATCATCCGCAAGAGCCCCACGGTCCCGAGGCGGATCGGCACCATGATCCCGAGCGCAAGGTAGATCCCGAGGAAGGTGTTGAGGCGAAAGCGGTACTCCGCCAGGGCGAAGCCCGCCATCGCCCCCAGGAAGACGATCAGGAAGATCGCCACCACGGTGACGGTGAGGCTGTTCATGAAGTAGCGGGGAAAGTTCGCCACCTCCAAAAGGGTGCGGTAGCCGTCCAGCGAGAAGGTCTCCGGGGTCGGCGGCTTCAAGGGCTCGGCGAAGATCGCCATCTGGTCTTTAAAGGAGTTCAAAAAGACGAGCAGGATGGGAAAAAGCACCAGCAGGCTGTAGCCCGCCAGAATCGCGTGCGCGGTCAGGGCACTCAAAAGGCGACGAAGCATCAGTACTGCACCTCCTCGATGCGGCGCTGCCAGCCGTAGAGGTAGAGGATCACGCCAGAGAGGATGATCAGCAGCATCACCCCGGCCACCGTCGCCCCCATGTGGGGGTCACCGGGGCGGAGCTGGAAGCCGAAGAAGGTGCGGAAGAAGAAGGTCCCCATGATGTCGGTGGAGAAGTTCGGGCCCGCCAGCGCCCCCTGGGTGGCGTAGATCAGGTCGAAGGCGTTGAAGTTGCCGATGAAGGTCAGGATGGCGACGATCCCCACCGTGGGCAGGATCAGGGGGAACTGGATCTGCCAGAAGATCCGCCAGCCGCTGGCGCCGTCCACCTGGGCCGCCTCGATCAGCTCTTTCGGAATGCGGATCAACGCGGCCAAGAAGAGCATCATGGGAATGCCCACGTTCTGCCAGACCGAGATCAGCGAGAGGGTGATCAGCGCCGAGGACTCGTTGCCGAGCAGCGCGATCGCCACCTCGTTGTCCCCCAGCCCCAAGCGGTCCAGGATGGGAAACCAGATCCCCCAGGTGGGGCTCAAAATCAGCTTCCAGGCAAACCCGATCAGCACCGCCGAGAGGATCGCCGGGGTGAAGATGATGGTGCGGTAGATCCAGGCCCCCCGGATGTTGGTGGCGAGCAGCGCGGCGAAGAGGAGGGCGAGCGGGTTCTGCACCGTCATGTGAATGAGGAAGAAGACGACGTTGTTCTTAAACGCGTTCCAGAAGGGCTCGCTCCAAAGGGGATCGGTGAGCAAGCGGACGTAGTTGCCGAGGCCCACGAAGACCTGCCGCCCCCCCTCACCCTCCTGAAAAAGGGAGAAGGCGAGCGAGGCCACCATGGGATAGATCATGAACAGGGTGTAGACCAGCACCGCCGGGCCGAGAAAGACGAACAGGTGCCAGGGAAAGGGTTTTCGCTTCATCGCTTTATGGGTTTTGGGAAAGGAAAGGGCCCGGGGGTCTCCCCGGGCCCGCGTTGGTTACTTGCCGCAGCCGAGTTCTTGGTGGAAGTGCTTGTGGGGCTCGAACCAGGAGGAGAGCCGGCACTCCATCCACTTGGCCGCCTCGTCGGGCTGCATGGTGCCGTTCAAGATGCCGGCGGAGGCGGTCCAGAGGTCGGTCTCGGCGTCGGGCTTCTGGTCGGAGAGCTTGTAGTAGGTCATGCGGAAGGTGCTCTCGTGATCCTGACGCCAGGAGAGGAACTCGTTGGCCACCGGGTCCTTGATCTCGATGCGGAAGTTATGCAGCGGGAAGAAGCCGGGCAGGGCGTTGCCGTAGAGCTCGGCGAACTCCTTGGTGGTCATCCACTCGAGGAACTTCTTCGCCGCCTCCTTGTGCTTGCTCGCCGAGTTCAGGCCCAGGGCGATGTCCTGGTGGTCGCTGATGTAGCGCTTCTCGGCCCCGGCCGGCGCCGGCGGCGGGAAGGCGCCCATCTTGAGCTTCGGGTTCATCTGATGGAAGACGCCGATGTCCCAGGAGCCCGCGGGGTAGATGAAGCCGCGGCCCTGGGTGAACATCTGCTGCGCGTCGGAGTAGGCCACCGACTTGTAGCCCCGGGGCAGGTAGGGGGCCCACTTGGCGAGGACCTTGTAGGTGGTCAGGAAACCGTCGGTGTGGAAGCCCTCCTTACCCGCCAGGAAGGCCTTACGACCCTCCTCGCCGTGGTAGTAGTTGGGGCCGATGTTGTGCCAGCCCATGGTGGCGGCCTCCCACTGGTCCTTGGTGCCCATGACCAGGGGCGCGAGCGCGGGGGCCTTCTTCTTCATCTGCGCCAAGAGGGCGAAGAACTCCTCCTCGGTCTTGGGCGGCTCGAAGCCGTACTTCTCGAAGAGGTCTTTGTTGTAAAGGAAGCCGTGGATCACCGAGGCCATGGGGACGCAGTAGGTGACGCTGCCGTCCTCGGTGGACCAGGCCGACTTGGCGAAGTCGGTGAAGTTCTCCATGCCGGGGAGGTCGTTCAAG
This sequence comes from Thermaceae bacterium, assembly GCA_027061845.1. Lineage (GTDB taxonomy): Bacteria > Deinococcota > Deinococci > Deinococcales > Marinithermaceae > WFXV01. The sequence continues at coordinate 1,433 of JAMOVS010000174.1, read as the reverse complement.
GGCACCAGGTAGCCCTTGTTGTAAAGCTCCAGCGACTTGCCGAACGGCCGGCAGGTGATCAGGTCGCCGGCGGTCCCGGCCTGGAGCTTGCTGTCGAGCACGGCGTTGTATTCCGCCGGATTGGTGGGGGCGAAGACCACCTCGATGTCGGGATAGTGCTTGTTGAACGCGGGGATGATGACGTCGCGCCAGAGCTTCAGGTCGTCGCTCCGCCAGCTCTCGATCACGATGCGTTCGGCGGAAGCCATCCCCATCGCCAATACTCCCAGGAGCGCTAAAAGAACCCAAAAACGTTTCCTCATACCCAATGCCTCCTTTTCTCCCGATCCGTGGAAGGCTCCGCGGAAGGGGTGGGATTCGAGAGGGATTTTAACACACGCCGGCAAAAGCCCCCCGCGGGGCGGAATTTTCATGATCGGAGGCTACAATCAAGACGATGTCCTGGCTTAGCCGGATCAAGACCGGCCTCAAAAAAACCGCCGACCGCATCAACCAAGCGGTGCCCTGGGGCGGCGACCCCGAGGAAGTGCTGGAGGAACTCGAGTACGCCCTGATCGCCGCCGACGTGGGGCTGGAAGCCACCGGGGAGATCCTCCAAGAGGTGCGCGAGAAAAAGCCCAAGGACCTGCGCGAGGCGGTGAAGCAGGCGATCATGCTGCAGCTCGAGCCCGACGAGCGGCGCCGCCGGCTGCGCAAGCTCGGCTTCAAGCCCGACGTCAAAAAGCGCCTTATCGAGCCCAAGGGCCACGTGATCCTGATGGTGGGAGTGAACGGCGTCGGCAAAACCACTACCATCGCCAAACTCGGCCGCTACTACCAGCAGGCGGGCAAGAAGGTCCTCTTCGCCGCCGGCGACACCTTCCGCGCCGCCGGGGGCGCCCAGCTCAAACTCTGGGGCGACCGGCTCGGCATCCCGGTCATCACCGCCCCCGAGGGCGCCGACCCCGCCGCCCTCGCCTTCGACGCCACCAAGGCCCGTGCCGCCCGGGGCTACGACCTCCTTCTGGTCGATACCGCCGGCCGGCTCCACACCAAGCACAACCTGATGGAAGAGCTCAAGAAGGTCAAACGGGCGATCCAGAAGGCGGACCCGAACGAGCCCGGCGAGGTCTGGCTGGTGCTCGACGCCACCGTAGGCCAAAACGGCATTCAGCAGGCCAAGAAGTTCCACGAGGCGGTGGGCCTCACCGGGGTGATCGTCACCAAGCTAGACGGCACCGCCAAGGGCGGGGTCTTGATCCCGATCGTGCGCGAGCTCGGGGTGCCGATCAAGTTCATCGGCGTCGGCGAGGGCCCGGACGACCTGCAGCCCTTCGACGCCGCCGCCTACGCCGAGGCCCTTTTGGGGGAAGCGGCATGAACGAGAAAACCAAGGTGCTCGTGCTCTTAACCTTCGCCTGGATCGTGGCCATCGCCGCCACCGCGGGCAGCCT
>JAMOVS010000173.1 GCA_027061845.1 Thermaceae bacterium | reverse complement strand
GGGCTCGAGACCGAGAGGGTGAGCAGGTGGGGGAGCATGTAGCGGAGCACGTTCATCGCGTCGATGCGGAACTCGAGGTCGGTCCCCACCCCGATGTGGACGTGGGTGCCGAAGATCAAAAGCGCCCGCACCGCGTCCTGGAACTCGCCGAGGAGCTCCTGGTAGCGCTCCTTCTCGGTGATCGGGACCTTCTCCCAAAGGGCGAAGGGGTGGGTGCCGGCGGCGACGATGCGCACCCCGTGCTGCTGGGCCAAGTCGGCGACCACCAGCCGCATGTCCTTTAGGAACTTGTAGGCCTGGCGGATGTTCTCCGCCGGCGGGGTGCCGATCTCGATCATCGACTGGTGCAGCTCGGGGTTTAGAAGCCGGGTGAGGTAGGCGGGCGCGTCGGCGAGCACCTTGCTCGCCATCGGGGTCAGGTCCCGCGACTCGGGATCAATGAGCTGATATTCCTCTTCGATACCGATGGTAAGTGGCAGGCCTTTGGGCATGCGACCTCCTGGGACCGGGCCATTTTAACAGCAATTCCCGCCGGAGCGGGGGAGATTTCCTTGGCGTAGAGTGAAGGAAAGGGGGGACGATGCTCTGGCGCGGTTTGCGGGTCTTGGTCGCGGGGCTGGTGCTTTTGGCGGTGCTGCTCGCCGTCGGCGGCTACTACTACCTGAAGACCACCAGCCTGCCCCGCACGAGCGGCCGGCTCCTGCTTTCGGGACTTTCCGCCACCGCCGAGGTCCTGCGGGACGAACACGACGTCATCCGGGTCCGGGCCGAGAGCCTGGCCGACCTTTACTTCGCTCAGGGGGTGGCCCACGCCCAGGAGCGGCTTTGGCAGATGGAGTTCCAGCGGCGGCTCGGGGCCGGCCGGCTGGCCGAGGTATTGGGGCCAGAGGCGCTGGCGACCGACCGCTTCATGCGCACCCTGGGGCTCTACCGGGCGGCCGAGCGGGCCTACCGGGCGCTGAGCCCCGAGGCCCGGGACTGGGTGGACGCCTACGTGGCGGGGATCAACGCCTACCTGGGGAGCAAGCCGCCGCTTCCCTTGGAGTTCCGCCTGCTCGGCTTCCGCCCCGAGCCCTGGAAGCCGGCCGACGTCCTGGTCTGGGCCAAGGTGATGAGCTACGAGCTCTCCAAGAACTACAAGGACGAGCTCCGCCGCTACCGCCTGCTGGCCCGCGGGCTTACGAAGGAGCGGATCAACCAGCTCATGCCCCCCTACCCCGAGGACGCGCCCACGGTGGTGCGAAGCGTCGCCGCCCGGCCGGAGCCGGCGGAGGAGGGGGTGGCGGCGGGGTTGCTTGCGCTCTCCCGGACGCTGGGGGCGGGCCTCGAGGCCTCGAACAACTGGGTGGTGGCGCCCTGGCGGAGCAAAAGCGGCGGGGCGCTGCTCGCCAACGACCCCCACCTCCGCCTCACCGCCCCCTCGATCTGGATCCTGATGGAGCTCGAGGCCCCCGGCTTCCACGCGGTGGGCGCCAGCTTCCCCGGGGTCCCCGGGATCGTGATCGGCAGGAACGACCGGATCGCCTGGGGGGTCACCAACATGGGGGCCGACGTCGAGGACCTCTACGTCCTCGAGGAGGTCGCGGGCGGCTACCGCTATAAGGGCGAGGTCCGCCCCTACCGGGTGCGCCAGGAGGTGATCCGGGTCAAGGGCGGCGAGGCGGTGAAGCTTTCGGTGCGGGAGTCGGTCTACGGGCCGGTGATCTCGGACGCGGTCGAGGTCCCCGGCAAGCGGCCGCTGGCGCTCCGCTGGGTCAGCCTGGACGACGGCGACACCACCCTCGAGGCCTTCCTCCGCCTGCAAACGGCGGCGAGCTGGGAGGCCTTCGTGGACGCCCTCCGCTACTACGTCGCCCCCAGCCAGAACTTCGTCTTCGCCGATCGCGCGGGCAACATCGGCTACTACGCCCCGGGGCGGATCCCGATCCGAAAGCCCGGCCACTCCGGCGCCTATCCGGTGCCCGGCACCGGGGAGTGGGACTGGCAGGGATGGGTGCCCTTCGAGGCGCTGCCCCACGTGAAGAACCCGAAGGAGGGCTACGTCGTCACCGCCAACCACAAGCCGGTGCCGAAGGACTACCCCTACCTGCTCGGGGTGGACTGGGCCGAGCCCTACCGCGCCCGCCGCATCGAGGCCCTGATCCGGGGGCGGGAAAAGCACGACCTGGAAAGCTTCGCCGCCATTCAGATGGACGAGCTTAGCCTGCTCTTTTTCGACTTCCGGCCGGTGCTGGAGAAGATCCAGCCGAAGAGCGAGCGGGCCCGCACCTGGCGGGACCGGCTGCTGGCCTGGGACGGCCGCACCGGCGCCAAGAGCGAGGAGGCGAGCGTCTTCGAGGCCTGGTACACCGAGCTCACCCGGCTCCCCGAGGCCGAGGTGGGCACCCGCTACTGGCAGGAACCCCGCTACCTCCTAAAGGCCCTCACCCGGGGCGACCCCGCCTGTACCCGCCGGGGGGTGACCTGCCTCGACTTCGCCGCCCAGGCGCTCGAGGCCGCCCTGCGCCGGCTGGGGGACGAGGTGCCCCCCTGGGGCCAGCTCCACCCGGCGGTCTTCGAGCACCTGGTGATGAGCAAGGACGACCGCGTCCGCCGCTTCTTCGAGCGGCGGGTGGCCCGCGGCGGCGACCGCTACACGGTCAACGTCGGCATCTACCGGCCGGCCGACTTCCACATGTACTGGGGCCCCTCCTACCGCCAGCTGGTCGACCTTTCGGCCCCCGAGAAGAGCCGCTTCGTCCACCCCCCGGGGCAGTCGGGGAACGTCCTCAGCCGGCATTACGGCGATCTGCTGCTGCCCTGGGCCCGGGGCGAGTACCTGCCCATGGGGCTCGGTCGGCCCAAAGCCCGGCTGGTGCTCGAGCCCGGGCGCTAGCGGGGGTCGGGGCGGATCAGGAAGGCGGCCACGAGCCCTAGGAGCGCTGCCACGAAGGCCACCTCCCAGCCCTCCTGGATTCCCCTGCCCAGGGTGTGCTTGAGCATCTCCTGGACGAAGACCGGGGCGTCTTTCAGGCTCGCGGTGGGATCCATCGCGCCGAACCCGCCGCCCAGCTCCGCCAGCTCCCGGCTCCGCCGGGCCAGCAGGACGCCGGAGATGGTGATTCCGGCGGCCACCCCGAGGCTCCGGGTCAGCGAGGCCAGCCCCGAGACCTGCCCCTCCTTTCCCGCCGGGGCGAGCCCCAGCGCCAGGTGCGAGAGCGGCGGCTGGGCCAGCCCGATGCCCAGCCCCACCAGTCCCAGCCCGGCGAGCAGCCCGGCCAGCGCCGAGCCCAGGAAGGTCATCGCCCCGAGCCCCAGCGCCACCAGCGCCATCCCCCAGAGGGTGAGCCGCCGGGCCCCGAGCCGCTGGGCGGTGGCCCCGGCGAAGCCGCTCGCCGCCACCATGGCGAGCGCCAGCGCGTTCAGGATCAGCCCCGACTGGAAGGCGGTAAAGAGAAAGGTCACCTGGGCGTAGAGGGGGGCGAAGACCAGCCCGCCCATCAGCGCGTACCCCAGCAGGATCGAGACCCACCAGATGGGCAGGAAGGCCCGGCCCAGCGCCAGCTCCATGTCCAGCACCGGCTCCCGCTGGCGGCGTTCCCAGAGGTAGAGCAGCCCTCCCCCCAGGAGGGCGAGCGCGAAGCGGCCGGCGATGGGCCCGGAGAAGAATCCCACCTGGTCGATCTGCTCGAGCCCCTGGATGCCCATGACCAACGCCGCCAGGGTGCCGGCGACCAGGATCCCCCCGAGCCAGTCGATCGCCTCCCGCTTCCCGGGGGTGGGCAGGCGCTGGGGCAGGACCAGGGCCAGGGCCAGCACCCCCAGGGGAACGCTGACCCAGAAGACCCAGCGCCAGCTCAGGTGCTCGACCAGGAAGCCGCCGAGGTTGGGGCCGAGCACGCTCCCCAGGGCGAAGGCCGCCATGATCATCCCCAGCGCCTTGCTGCGCTCGTGGCCGGTGAGCATCGCCCCGGCCACCGCCTGGGCTACCGGAAAGAGCCCCCCGGCGCCGGCCGCCTGCACCGCCCGGGCGGCCACCAGGGTGGCCAGGCTCCCCGCGGCCCCGGCGAGCAGGCTCCCCAGGGCGAAGAGCCCGGCGGAGAAGGCGAAGACCGGCTTGTAGCCGAGCACGTCCCCGAGCCTTCCCAGGAGCGGGACCACGGCGGCGTAGACCACGGCGTAGACCGAAAACGCCAGCGTCAGGCGGTCGGGGGTGACCCCGAGGTCCACGCTCATCGCCCCCAGCGCCGGGGCCAGGATGGCGTTGGCCAGCGCGCCGATCAGGACCCCGAGCAGCAGGGCGACCAGCAGCCCGGTCCTCAAGGCTTGACCTCAAAGAGCGCGGGGTCCGGCGGGGTGGGGTCGAGCTCCCGGTAGACCACCTCGCCGAGGAGCTTCCCCGCCTTGGAGTAGGTGCGGTAGGCGAGCGGCCGGTGGCTCTTGGGGTCGGTGGTGAAGACCCAGCGGGCGGGGCGGTTGCTCTTCGCCGGCGGCGTCTTGGCCACCAGCGCGAAGGTCAGCACCCCGCCCTCTTCCGAGACCTCCTCGATTCGGTAGAGCTCTCGGGCCTTCTCGAGGTCGAAGAAGAAGAGGTGGGCGGGGTCGCTCGGGGGCCGGGCCGGCGTCTTCTTCCAGCCACCTTCCTTGCCCCGGCTCCAGACCCACTGGCCGTCCGAGATCATCACGTTGCCGACCAGGTAGGGGGGTCCCTCGACCCACTCGATGCGGATCCTGGGCCTGAGGAAGTAGACCTTGTAGACCACCGGCCCCTGGCTCACCGTGGCGGAGTAGCCCCGGACCTCCTGGTGGGCGGCGAGCATCTCCCAGACCTCGTCAGGGCTCTTCGCCCCGGCGGCGAAGAGCAGGATCAAAAGTGCCACCGCCAGCTTTTTCATCGCAACCCTCCAATCCCCGCACGAAGACCCGGATGCCCGTGCGGAGCAGCTCGTCGAGCCGGTAGCTGGAGACCTGGCGCGAGACCACGTAGGCGCCGTGGACGATCGAGAAGAAGACCGCCGCCAGCTCCCGGCCCCGCCCCGGGGAGTACTCCTCCAGGAAGTCGCTCAAGAGCCCGAGCACCCGGCGCAGCCCGGCCTTGGCCACCTCCAGGGCGAGCTGGTCGCTGCTCCTCCGGGCCGAGCGGGTGGAGATCAGGGCGGTGAGCAGCTCGACCCCCTCGCGCCAGGCCCGGGCGTAGGCCAGGAGCCGTTCCTCCAGGGGAGCGGAGCTTTCTAGCGCCCTTTCCGCCCGGGCCAGGCCCTCCTCGAGCAGGGCCTCGAGGAGGGCCCGCTTGGAGGGGAAGTGGTGGTAGATCGCTCCCTTGGTCAGGCCCAGCGCTTGGGCGATCTCGTCGAGCGAGGTGGCGCCGTAGCCCTTCTCGGCGAAGATCTCGCGGGCGGCGGTGAGGATTCTCTCGCGGGTCTCCATACCTACCGGTAGGTATCTTAGCACCCGCCGGGGTCCCGGTAGAATTCAGACGGTGAAAGGACTTCGCGCCGGGTTGTTGCTGGTGACCGCGCTGGTTCGGGGGGTGATGGCCTCGGCGCGCACCCCGGTGGCCCTGGTACGCCGCCATCGGGAGATCCGCGACCCGCTCGACCTCGATCGGAACTACTACCCGGCCCGGGGATCGCGAGGCTACGAGCTGGTGCCCAAAGACGCGTTCATGGCCGAGGTCGAGGCGCTGCTGGAAGAGGTCACCCGGCCGCCGGCCTGATCCCAATGTGGCGAATCGTTACCGCTTGGCCCGGGCGGGCATTAACCTGAGTTGATGCGCTCGACCTACCGACTTCTCGCGGCCCACCGGCCGCTTTGGGACCGCACGTTGCGACACCCGTTCCTGCGGATGCTCGAGCGCCCCCCCTCGGAGGAGGCGTTTCGCCGCTGGCTGGGGTACGAGGCCTACTGGTTCGAGGGGGCGCTGACCTCGTTCGGTTGCCTGCTTTCCGAGGTGCCCAAGCGCCATCGCTACGTGCTGGCCCAGGCGTTGATGCTGCTCACCGAGGAGCTCGACTGGCTGGAGGTGAACGCCCTGCCGGTGCCGCGCGAGGGGGAGGTCCGGGCCTGGGCCGGCCGGCTGCACGACTACCTGGCCCAGGGCGGGGACCGCCTGATGGTCGCGGTCTGGCTGGCTACCCGGCTGCAGTACGACGCCCTCCGGGCCCTCGCCCCCGAGGACGAGCTCCCCCGGAGCTACCTGGAGCGCCGCACCTCCCCGGTGGTCGAGGCCTTCCTCTACGACTTCGAGGAGATGGCCGAACCGGCGATCGATAAACTCGGCGTCGGCGGGGCCTCCCGGGTGCTGGTCGAGGTGGTGGACGCCCAGTCCGCGCTCTGGGACCTAGGCCTCGCCCTGGCCCAGGGGAAGGAGTAGCACCGTCGCCCGGGCCTGCAGGTGCTCCGGCGCCAGGCCCTCGCTGGTCTTGAAGGTGAGGCCTATCCGGTCCAGGGGCAGGTCCAGGAGGCGGGCGAGGTTCTCCTGAATCGCGCCGCGGTGGGGGCCGAGCTTCGGCCGGTCCAGGACGATCACCGCGCTTACCTGGAAAACGCGATAGCCCCGTTCTCTTACCGCCCGGAGGGCGGCCTCTAAGAACTCCCGCGAGTTCCTCCCGGCGTTTTCCGGGGCGGTGTCCGGGAAGAGCGCCCCGATGTCGCCGAGCGCGATCGCCGAGAGCAGGGCGTCGGTGAGGGCGTGGAGCAGGGCGTCGCCGTCGGAATGGGCCAGGGGGCCCCGGGGGGAGGGGATCGCCACCCCGCCCAGGACCAGCTTTTTCCCTTCCGCCATCCGGTGGGTGTCCTCGCCGTAACCGATGCGCACGGGCCCATGCTAACCGGTGACGTTCCGGTGACGCCGGCCGCCTAGCCTGCGGTTGGAGGTGACCATGCGACCCTGCGGCAAGGCGATCCTCGGCCTGCTGGCGGTGCTTGGCTTGGCGGCTTGCTCCGGGCCTGCCGGTTCGGCGAAGGAGCGCCTGGTGCTCGATCCTACGTTCGGCCACGGGGGCGTCGCCCTCGCCGCCGACGCCGGGGTGGCGGGCGGGGCCGACTTCGGGCTGGCCCTGGTACGGGACCCGGATGGGGGGCTATTGCTGGCGGGAATCGCCTGCGACGTCGCCGACCCGGTTTGCACCGAGAGCCACTGGGCGGCGGCGGCCTGGCGGTTCCTGCCCTCGGGGGGCTTGGACGGGGGGTTCGGCCGTAGCGGCCTCTACTTCGCGAACGGGGTGGCGGGCAGCGACCTGGAGGCGGTCTTCGGGGCCGCCGCGGTGCCCGGCGGGTACCTGCTTGCCGGCGCGGTCCAGACCCAGACCGCCCCGCTTGACCTGGACGCCTACCTCTGGGCCCTCGATCCCTATGGGCGGGCCCACCCCGACCTGCTCGGGGGCACCGGCAGCGCCGACTACGACGGCGCGATTGTGGGCGGCGGCCTGGAGTTCTTCTCCACCCTCTGGGTGCAGGGCGAGTCCCTCTGGCTCGCCGGCGCCGCTTCCCGGAGCGCAGGCGCGCCGGACTACCGGGTGACCGTCTGGAAGCTTGACAAGGACGGGAACGCGGACGCTTCCTTTCACCCCCGTGGAGTCTGGTCCTCGGCCCGGAGGGAGCGGAGCTGGGCCCACGCCCTGGTGTTGGACGGCGAGGGTCGCCCGGTGGTGGTGGGCCAGGGCGGCGACACGGGCCAGGTTTGGCGGCTCGCCGCCGCCGGCGGACTCGACCCCGGTTTCGGCGGCGGCCGGGTCACCTTGCAGGGCGCGACCACGATCGCCCGGGCGGTGCTCCTCGACGGCGAGCGGATCGTCGTCGGGGGGTTGCTGGAGACCCCCGAGGGCTGGCGGGCTGCGATCTGGCGTCTGAACCCCGACGGGACGCCGGATTCGGCCTTTGGCACCCAGGGCCTGGCGGTCCTTCCCGGGGCGACCCAAAAGCCGACCGGATACGGGCGCTGGTACTCGGCGCAGGGTCTTACCCGGGACGAAGAGGGGCGCTACCTCCTCACCGGCGGGGTGAAAGGCGAGGGCGGGGACCTCGACGCCGCGGTCTGGCGGGTGCTTCCCGACGGGCGGGAGGACCCCAACTTCTGCCAGGGTGGCCCCTGCACCTTTGACCGCGCCGGGGGGGACGACTGGGCCACCGCCTTGGTCCTGGGGGAGGGGGGCCGCCTCTTCCTCGGTGGCTGGTCTACCGGCCCCGACGGGGACGCCGACGCCACCCTCTGGGGGCTGGAGCTGCGTTAACGCGGGATGGCGTCCGCTGAACCGGAGCGCGGGCGCCGGGAGCGGGGCGTCGCCACCCCGCCCGGGACCAGCCGCTTCCGCCATCCGGTGGGCGTCCTCGCCGTAGCCGATGCGCGCCGGTGACGCCCCGGTGACGCCGGGCGGGCGAGGTTGTTCCCGGGAGGTTTGCGATGCGCAGGATCGTGATCGTAAGCGGGATCGCACTGGTGTTCTTCTTGGCCGCCTGCTCCCACCCTCCGGCGGGGGAGCGGGCGGTGCTGGACAGGGACTTCGGCGTCGCCGGCTGGGTCGAGGTCGGCAACCAGCGGGCACAGGGCGGCGACGCCGGCGTGGTTTTGAAACGCGACAGCGCCGGCCGGCTTTGGCTCGCGGGGCGGACCTGCACCGCGGCGGAAAGCCCCTGTGCCAGGGAGCACACCGCCGCTGCCCTCTGGCGCTTCCTCGCCAGCGGGGAGATGGATACGAACTTCGCCCAAAACGGAGCCTGGGTCGTGGACGGGATCGGGAGGGGCAACATCGACCTCGTCTTTGATCTCGCTTTCTGGAAGGGAGCGGCGGTCCTCGCCGGCACCGTCGAATCCCTCGGCGGCGATACCAACCTCGCGCTCTGGGCCATCGACGAGGGCGGAATGCCGGCCCCGGGGCTTTTTGGCGGCCGCGGCTATTGGATCATGGACGGCACCCTCGCCTCCGGTGGCGACGAGTACGCCACCCGCCTCTGGCCGGACGGCGATCGGCTCTGGCTGGTGGGCGGGGCGTCGCCCGCGGGGACGAACCACTACGCCGCCGCCTGGCGCATCCAAGCGGATGGCAGCCTGGACGCGGGGTTCGATGGGGACGGTATCTGGACCAGCGCACAACCGAACCGCTGGGCTATAGCGATGGTCGTGGACCGTGCCGGCCGGCCGGTGTTCGGCGGCGGATTCGATCCCCTGCTTTGGCGGCTCTTGCCCCAGGGTGGCCTCGACCCCACCTTTGGCAACCAGGGCGAACTGGCGTTGCCAATGGGGAGGGCCGACGCCGGTTTGGTGCGATCGATTTTAGAGATGGACGACGGCTACCTGGTCGCCGGATTCCTGCGGCTTGGCCAGGTGCGCCCGGTCCTCTGGCGGGTGACCGCGGCGGGAGCGCTCGACCCTGCCTTTGGCGACCAGGGGCTTTTGGTCCTTCCCGGGGAATCGTTCTACTACTACGATGATCGCGGACGCTTCGGGGTCTACGGGCTCGGCCTGGCCGTGGACGAGGAGGGCCGCATCCTGGTGGTCGGTGGCGTCAAGAAGGAAAACGGGGACCTGGACCTCGCCATCTGGCGGGTGCTCCCGGAGGGCAAGCTGGACCCGGATTTTTGCGGCGGGAACGCCTGCCTTTGGGATAGCGGCCACGGCAACGACTGGGGCGCGAGCCTGGTGTACGAAGGGGGCACGCTCTGGATCGGGGGGCGCATGGCCAGTGCGCAGGGCGACTACGACGCCGCCGTCTGGAAGTTTAAGATCCGGCGATAGACTGGGGGCATGCCCAGTTACGACGATGCCCTTCGCCTGATGCACGAGTGGACCCAGTCCGAGGCCCTGCGCCGTCACATGTACGCGGTTGAGGCGGTGATGCGGGCGTACGCCAGGAAGTTCGGCGAGGACGAGGAGACCTGGGCGATCGCCGGCGTCCTCCATGACTTCGACTACGAGCGCCACCCCGACGAGCACCCCAAGGTGGGGGCCAGGGTGCTGGAGGAAAAGGGCTACCCGCCCGAGATCGTCCGGGCCGTCCTCGCCCACGCCCCGGAGCGCTCCGGGATCGAGCCCGAAAGCCTCCTCGAGCGGGCGCTTTTTGCCTCCGACGAGATCACCGGCCTGGTCACCGCCGCGGTCTACGTGCGGCCGGACAAGAGCATTCACTCGCTCGGCGTCAAGAGCCTCAAGAAGAAGTTCAAGGACAAGTCGTTCGCCCGCGGGGTGGACCGGGAGATCTTGAAAAAGGGCGCGGAGCTCCTCGGCGTGGACCTCTGGGAGCACGCCGCCTTCGTGATCGAGGCGATGCAAAAGGACGCCGAGCGGCTCGGGCTCGCCGGCGGCTAGGCGTCTCACCGCCTTCCCAAGGGAAGGCCGTAGGCTAAGGGAGATGCGCGGCCTTTGGATGGTTCTCCTCTTGTGGTCGGCTTTGGCGCTCGCCGAGCGGCCGCTGGCGCTGGCCACCATTCCCCCCTACGCCTCGCTGATGCAGCGGGTCCTCGGCGAGGGCTGGGAGGTGCGGGCGCTGGTGCCGCCGGGGGCGAACCCCCACGTCTACGCCCCCCGGCCCAGCGATATGAAAGCGGTGCGCCAGGCCAAGCTGATCGTGCAAAACGGGCTTGGCTTCGACGACTGGCTGCTCGAGAAGCTGGTCGAGCCCGCCGGGGCCAAGGCGAGGATCCTCGCCGCCGCCGAGAGCGCGGAGGGGCTGGTGTTGCCGGCGCCGAACGGCAAGCCCGACCCGCACCTATGGACCGATCCGCTGGCGATGGGGCTCTTCGTCTGTGACCTGGCGCGGGCGGCCGGCGAGCTCGACCCCGAGGGGAAGGCCGGCTACCTGGAGCGGGCGCGGGCGCTCAAGATCGAGCTGGTGCGGCTTTTGCAAACGGCCCAGGGCGAGGTCCGGCGGGCGCCCAAGAAGGCCTTCGTCGCCTACAAGAACCCCTTTACCTACGTGGCCGCCCGGCTGGGCCTCGAGCGGGCCTACCTGATCGGCAAGACGCCCGCCGCCGAGCCCACCGCCCGGGAGCTGGTGGAGGCCCGGAAGGTGCTGGCCCGGCTGGGGCTTAAGGCGATCGTGGCTCCCTACCAGCTCCGCCGCGAGGCCGATCGGGTGGCGAAGAACCTCGGGGTGCGGGCGGTCTACCTCGACCTCTTGGGCGAGCAGGACCCCGACTACCTGGCCACCTGGGAGGCGAACTACCGGGCGCTGCTTTCGGCGCTCAAGTGAGGCCGTAGAGCGGGCGGAACTTCCGGTTCAGGTAGTCGAGCAGGAAGGCGGTGTCGGGCGGGGCGCCGGTGGCCCGTTCGATCAGCTCCTTCGGCGGGTAGCGCCGTCCCTGGCGGTGGACCCTTTCCCGGAGCCAGCCGAGCAGGACGGCGAACTCGCCCGCGGCGAAGCGGGGCTCGAGCGCCCCCAGCTCGCGCTCGGCGGCGGCGAAGAGCTGGGCGGCGTAGACGTTGCCCAGGGTGTAGGTGGGGAAGTAGCCGAAGGCGCCGCCGGCCCAGTGGACGTCCTGCATCACCCCCTCGGCGTAGGTCTTGGGGCGGAGGCCCAGGTAGGCCTCCATCTTCTCGTTCCAGGCCTGGGGCAGGTCCTCCACCTTAAGCTCGTCCCTAAAGAGCGCGAGCTCGAGCTCGAAGCGGAGCAGGATGTGGAGGTTGTAGGTCACCTCGTCGGCCTCGACCCGGATCAGCGAGGGCTTGACCTCGTTGACGGCGAAGACGAAGTCGGAAAGCTCGACGTCGGCGAGGGCTTCGAAGCGCTCTTTGGCGCGGGGGAAGTAGTGCTGCCAAAAGCCCCGGGAGCGGCCCACCAGGTTCTCCCACATGCGGGACTGGCTCTCGTGCACCCCCAGGCTCACCGACTCCCCCAGCGGCGTGCCCCAGTGCTCTTCCGGAAGCCCCTGTTCGTACATCGCGTGGCCGGCCTCGTGCACCGAGCCGAAGAAGGCGGCGTTGAAGAAGTCCTCGAAGTAGCGGGTGGTGATGCGCACGTCGCCGGGGTGGATGCGGATGGCGAAGGGGTGGGCGGTCTCGTCGAGCCGGCCGGCCTCGAGGTCGTAGCCGAGCTCGGGGAGGACCTCGAGGACGAAGGCTTCTTGCGCGCCTTTCGGGTAGTGCCGGTGGAGGATCTCGACCGGAGGCTTTTTAGGCGCTGCCTGGATCTCCCGCACCAGCTGGATCGCGGGCGCTTTCAGCGCCTCGAAGAGCGGCACCAGCTCGCGGGTGCGGAGGCCCTCCTCGTAGTCCTCGAGCAGGGCGTCGTAGACCTCTTCGTCGTAGCCTACCGCCTCGGCGTAGGCCTTCTTGAGCTCGATGTTCCGCTTGAGGTAGGGAACGAACCCCTCCCAGTCGTTCTTCTTCCGGAGCTCGGCCCAGGCGCTCTCGCCCCGGCTCGCGGCCTCGGCGATCTCGGCGGCCAGCGACTCCGGAACCTTCGTCGTGCGGTCGTAGTCCTTGCGCCAGGCGCGGACGTTGGCGGCCACGTCGGGGTCTTCCATCAGGGTGGAGCCCTCGACCGCGGCCAAGAGCTCGCCGATTTTGGGGTCGGTGGCCTTCTGGTGGATCATCCGGGAAAAGGCGGCGAGGGCCTGGGCCCGGTGGGGGTGGCCCTTCTTCGGGATGTAGGTGCGCAGGTCCCAGGCCGCCAGCCGGGCCGGCGAGGAAAGGTAGGCCCGCTCGCGGCTTCGTTCGAGCAGTTCCTGGTAGGCGGTCTTGGCGTCCATGGCCTCACTCTACCGCAAAACTGACCGGCGGGTCAGTGGGGTATGCTCGGGCCATGGCGCTTCGCGTACTGCTGCTGGCCGGAGGCCGTTTCGCCGAACACGAGGTCTCGCTCAAGTCCGCCGAGGGCGTCCTCGCCGCCGCCCCCTTCGAGGTGGACCTGGCGGTGGTGGCCAAGGACGGTCGCTGGCTGCTGGCGGAGGAGGCCGAGCGGGCGGTGCGGGCCGGGGTCGCCGAGCTGGGCGCCTACCCCTTCCCGCCGCCGGTTTCCTGGCGGGACTACGACGCCGTCTTCCCGCTGATCCACGGCCGCTGGGGCGAGGACGGCACCCTGCAGGGGTTCTTGGAGCTGCTCGAGGTCCCCTACGTCGGCGCCGGCGTGGCCGCCAGCGCGGTGGCGATGGACAAGGACTTCACCAAGCGGGTGCTCGTCGCCGACGGCATCCAGGTGGTGCCCTGGGCGGTGGTGCGAAAGGGGGAGATGCCCCTCGTACCCTTCGACCCGCCCTACTTCGTCAAGCCGGCGAACACCGGCAGCTCGGTGGGGATCCGCCGGGTCGAGCGGGTGCTCGACCTCGACGCCGCCTTGGAGGAGGCCTTCCGCTACGACGACAAGGCGGTGGTGGAAAAGGCCCTGGAGGGCGTCCGCGAGCTCGAGGTCGGCGTCCTCGGCAACGACCGGCCCGAGGCCAGCGTGGTCGGCGAGATCCGCTACCAGGCCGAGTTCTACGACTACCAGACCAAGTACACCCCCGGTCTCGCCGAGCTCGACGTACCCGCCAGCCTTGACCCCGGCACCCAGGAGACGGTGCAGGAGCTCGCCGTCAAGGCCTACAAGGCGATCGGCGTCCACGGCATGGCCCGGGTGGACTTCTTCTACACCGAAGGCGAGCTCTACCTGAACGAGCTCAACACCCTGCCCGGGTTCACCCCCACCAGCATGTTCCCGAGGCTCTGGGCGGCCTCGGGGGTTTCCTACCCCGAGCTGCTCACCCGTTTGGTGGAGCTGGCCCGATCCCGATGAACGCGGGGGCGATCTTTGCCCTTCTGCCGGCGCTCCTGGCGCTGGTCTTCCGCTTCCTGGCCGGGGCCCTGGGCGCCGACTGGCAGGGGATCAGCGATCCCCTCTCGGCGCTGCTGCGCAGCCTGCCGGCGCTGGCCCTCTTCTGGGGGTGGAGGGCGGAGGAGTTCAAACGACCCGCGATCCTGCCCCTCTACGGCGCCTACGCCGGGGCGGTGCTCGACCAGGGCGCGGTCCGGGGCGCGGTGGCGGGGTTCTTGCTCGGGCTCTTGCTGCTGCCCTTCTTTCGCGTGCCCCGGCCGCACCGTTTCTGGGCCGCCCTGGCCTACGTGGTGCTGGCGACCGCCCTCTTCACCGCCGCCCTGGTTTGGCTCGGGGTCCCGAGCGGCTGGCTCTTGCCGCTGATCCTGCTGCTCTTCGCCCTCTTGAACCCGGACCTGCCCCGGCTGCGGGAGGACTAGCCTAGGGCGACGTCCAGCAGCATCATCAGGGCGAACCCCAGCATCACCCCGAAGGTGGCGATGTCGCTGTTGCCCGCCGACTGCGCCTCGGGGATGATCTCCTCGACCACCACGTAGATCATGGCGCCGGCGGCGAAGGCGAGGGCGTAGGGGAGGAACCCTTGGACCGCGAGCACCGCCGCCGCTCCCAGGACCGCCGCCACCGGCTCCACCGCCCCCGAGAGCTGGCCGAAGAAGAAGGCCTTGGCCGGGGAAAGCCCCTCGCGCCGTAAGGGGATGCTCACCGCCGCCCCCTCGGGGAAGTTCTGCAGCCCGATGCCCACCGCCAGCGCCACCGCCCCGGCGAGCAGGGCGTTGGCGGCCGCCCCGCTTTCCAAGTGGGCGGCGCCGAAGGCGACGCCGACGGCGAGCCCCTCGGGCAGGTTGTGCAGGGTGATGGCGATGACCAAGAGGGTGGTCCTGCGCCAGCTGGTCGAGATGCCCTCGGCCGCCTCCGGCGGGGCGAAGAGGTGGAGGTGGGGGAGGTAGCGGTCGATCAGGCGCAAAAACGCGCCGCCGGCCAAAAACCCGGTCACCGCCGGGATCCAGGCCGGGACCCCCTGGGCTTCGGCGAGCTCGATGCCCGGGAGCAGGAGGGAGAAGAAGCTGGCGGCGATCATCACCCCGGCGGCGAACCCCAGGGAGGCGTCGAGGAAGGCGCGCGGCGGCTCCTTGGCCAAAAAGACCGCCGCCGCCCCTAAGGCGGTCATGCCCCAGGTGAAGAGCCCGGCGAGGAGGGCCTGGGTCACCGGGTGAAGCCCGGAGAGGAGCTCGATCACGTCCCCACCTCCAGCGCCTCGGCCAGCTCGAGGGGCAGCAAGAACCGCCCCGCCTCGGCCTCGATCCGCACCCCCAGGGGGGTACGCTCCAGCAGCGTCAGCGCCTTTCCCGGAACCAGGGAAAGCCGCTCGAAGACCCGGAGGGCGTCGGCGTCCTGGGCCCGCACCCGGAGCACCCGGTAGTTCCCCGGCCCCGCCTGGGAAAGCGGCCGCCCCGGGCGCTGGGGCAGGGTGAGCTCGGGGGTGGGGATGGGGTCGCCGTGGGGGTCGCGCTCGGGGTGGCCGAGCAGTTCGGCGATTCGTGCCTCCAGCGTCTCCGAGATGTGGTGCTCCAGCCGGTCGGCCTCCTCGTGCACCGCTTCCCAGGAGAACCCCAGCGCCTGGGCCAGGAAGGCCTCGAGCAGGCGGTGGTGCCGGACCACCTCGAGGGCCACCCGCTGCCCCGCCGGAGTGAGCCGCACCCCGCGGTAGGGGGCGTACTCGACCAGCCCCAGCTCGGCGAGCTTTTTCAGCATTCCGGTCACCGAGGCGGGACGCACGCCGACGCGCTCGGCCAGCGCCAGGGTGGTCACCGGCCCCTCCTCGGCGAGCTGGTAGATCGCCTTGAGGTAGTCCTCCTGGGCCTCGGTCAGCGGCGGTTTCGCCGAGCCTAAAGTCACGCTGTCCATTATTTAGGAAAGCCTAAATTTGGGCAAGACCGGCGTTGTATCCTGAGAACACGGATGGAGATGGAAGCCAAACTCAAAGCCCTGGAAGCCGAACACGCCCGCCTCGAGGCCGACCTTGCCCGCCCCGAGGTGGTCTCGGATCCGGTGCTTTTCCAAGCGAAGAGCCGCCGCTACGCCGAGCTCTCCGAGATCGTCGAGGCCTTCCGCGACTACCGCCGGGTGGAGGAGGAGCTAAAGGGGGCCCGGGAGATGCTCCAAGACCCCGAGCTCGCCGAGCTCGCCGAGGCCGAGGTGGAGGCGCTGGAGGCCCGCCGCAGCGAGCTCGAAAACGCCCTCCGCCGGCTGCTTCTGCCCAAGGACCCGGCCGACGAGAAGAACGCCATCGTCGAGATCCGGGCCGGCACCGGCGGCGAGGAGGCGGCGCTTTTCGCCCGCGACCTCTTCGAGATGTACCGCCGCTACGCCGAGCGGCTCGGCTACAAGCTCGAGATGCTGGACGCCCACCCCACCGACCTCGGGGGCTTTTCCAAGGTGGCCTTCCAGTTGATCGGGCCGGGGGCCTACGGCGTCTTCAAGTACGAGTCCGGGGTGCACCGGGTGCAGCGGGTCCCGGCCACCGAGACCCAGGGGCGGATCCACACCTCGACCGCCACCGTGGCGGTCCTCCCCGAGGCCGAGGAGAAGGACCTCGAGATCAAGCCCGAGGAGATCCGCATCGACGTGATGCGGGCCTCGGGTCCGGGGGGCCAGGGGGTGAACACCACCGACAGCGCGGTGCGGGTGGTGCACCTGCCCACCGGGATCATCGTCACCAGCCAGGAGTCGAGGAGCCAGATCAAAAACCGCGAGCGGGCGTTGATGATCCTGAGGAGCCGCCTCTTAGAGATGAAGCGGGCGGAGGAGGAGCAAAAGCTCCGCCAGGCGCGGCTGGCCCAGATCGGGACCGGCGAGCGCAGCGAGAAGATCCGCACCTACAACTTCCCCCAGTCCCGGGTCACCGATCACCGCATCCACTACACCACCAAGGACCTCGAGGGCGTGCTCTCGGGCGAGCTCGACGAGCTCCACGAGGCGCTGCGCCGGGCCGAGCAGGAGCGCATGTTGGCGGCGATGGCCGATGGCTGAGCTAAGGCGCCAGCTTCTGGTCGCGGCCGGGGTGCTGATGGACCGGCAGGGGCGGGTCTTGCTGGTCGCCAACGACTGGGGCCGCCGGGGGCGGATCCGCTACACCCTGCCCGGGGGCATGGTCGAGCCCGGCGAGACCGCCGCCGAGGCGGTGGTCCGCGAGGTGCGCGAGGAGACCGGGCTCTCGGTCACCGAGATCGAGCACCTCGCCTACGTGGTCCAGGTGGAGGACAAGCGCCGCCGCGAGCGCACCATCGCGATGGCCTTCAAGGTCCGCTGGGAGGGGCTTTTGAACCCCCACGACCCCGACGGCCACATCGTCGAGGCCCGCTTCTTCGACGTCGACGCCATCAAGGAACGCCTGAAGACCCACCTGCCGCTCCTCGAGCCGCTCATCTACTACCTGGAGTCGGGGGAGCCGGGGCACTACCACGCCTATACCGGGTGGTCCGAGCCGGGGAGGCACTATTGAAGACGATTCCCGACCAGCTGGAAAAGGCCTACGCCCAGGCCCTGGCCGAGGGAAGCCCCGACGCCTGGGCGCTTTCCCGGCTGATCTCGTTTAAAAAGGCGCTCTACCGCCGGAACCTCGAGGACGCCCGCGCCCTCCTTCCCGAGGGCGAGCCCTACGCCGGGGAGCTCGAACGCTTCCTCGCCGACCTGAAGGCGGAGCGCTTCGACCCCTGGCTCTCCGCCGGCCCCGCCTTCGTGCGGGCCGAGGCCTGGGTGCGAAAGGGGGCGGCGCTGGCCGAGGCGGGCGAGAAGGAGGCGGCCCGGGAGGCCTTCGAAAAGGCGCTCCGCCTTGACCCCCAGCACCCCCGGGCGATCGTGAACCTGGGGAACCTGGCGCTCGAGGCCGGCCGGGTCGAGGAGGCGATCGAGCGCTACCAGGAGGCCTTGAAGCTCGACCCCGAGCTCGCCGACGCCCACCACAACCTGGCCGCCGCCTACAAGAAAAAGGGCGACCTGGATCGCATGGTGCGCCACCTGAAGCGGGCCCAGCGGCTCACCATGTACCCGCCTCAGGAGAGCCGCGGCCGGCGGGGCGGGGTGGCCCCCATCTACACCCGCTTTTGGTTTTGGTTTTTGCTCGCCGCCCTGGCCTATTTTTTCCTGCAGGGCACGCGGTAGGATGGGCGGCGGAAGGTGTGGCGAGTTCGGGTTCCGGCCAGCGTAGCGAACTTGGGAAGCGGGTACGACGCCCTGGGCCTTGCGCTTTCGCTCTTTTTGGAGGTCGAGGGCGGGCGCGCCGAGGCCGACGCCTTCGACTACCAGGGCGACGGCGAGGTGGTCCTCGAGCGTCCCGGCGATAGCCTGCTCCACCGCGCCTGGCGCCGGGCCTGGGAGGCGCTCGGCGAGGCCGCGCCGCCGCTTCGGGTCGAGGTGCGAAACCCGATCCCGCTCGCCCGCGGGCTCGGCTCCTCGGCGGCGGCGATCGTCGCCGGGGCGGCGCTCGCCGACCTGGAGAGCGGCGGTCGGCTGGGCCGGGACGGCGTCTTCCAGGTGGCCGCCGAGCTCGAGGGGCACCCCGACAACGCCGGCGCCTCCGCCTACGGCGGCTTCGTGGTGGGCTTCGGTCCTCCCTGGCGGGCGCTTTCGCTGGCGTTTCCCGAGGACCTCTTGGCGGTGGTGGCGGTGCCCCCCTTCGAGGTGCCCACCGAGCGGGCGCGGGCGGTGCTCCCGCCGGTGGTGCCCCGGGAGGACGCGGTCTTCAACCTCGCCCGGGCGGCGCTCTGGCCGGCGGCGCTCCTTACCGGCCGCTACGACCTCTTGCAAGAAGCCGCCCGGGACCGGCTCCACCAGCCCGCCCGGGCGTCGCTTCTGCCCGGCGCCGGGGAGGCGATGGAGGCCGCCTACCGCCAGGGAGCGCTCGCCGCCTTCGTCGGCGGCGCCGGCCCGGCGGTGGCGGCGCTCAGCCGGCGGACGCAGGCGGCGACGGTGGCCGAGGCGCTTCGCGACTACGCCGGCGACGGCGAGGTCATGGTCATGGAATCGGCGGGAGGGTACACGTGGAAGGAGATCTAGCCAGCATCCCCTTGGCGGACACGCTGGAGCTTTTGCACGCGGGGAAGAAGAGCGGGCAGCTTTCGGTGAGCGCGGAGGTCCCCCTGGTGCTCCGCTTTCACGAGGGCGAGGTCATCGGCGGCGGCATCTTCGACTGGACCGGCTTCGAGGCCATTACCGCCTTCGACCTGCAAAACCCCGAGGGGCTGTTCGTCTTCCGGGAGGAGGCGGTGGTCGGCGAGCCCGAGCCGCTGATGCCGTTTCACGCCCTGGTCACCGAGTGGGCCCGGCTCACCGACGAGTGGCGCCGCTTCCTGCCCGAGGTCGGCCCGCCGAGCCGGGTCTACGAGGCTCCCCGGGGCCGCGGGGTCTACCAGGTCTTCGCCGAACCGATTTCCATCCGGGGGGCGGCCCGGCGCTGGGGCGTGCCCCTGATCATCGCCATGGAGCGGGTCTGGCAGGGGCTCAGGGAGGGCGACCTGGTGGGTCTGGCGCAGTACCGCTGGTACCCCATGCGGATCCGCCACCCCCTGGCCTGGGAGCCCCTGGACCGGCACCCCTTCGCCGACGTGGTGCGCCGGCTGACCGGCGAGAAGACCCTGGGCGAGCTGATCCGGGAGGGCCTTTCGGAGGAGCGGGTGCGGGAGTTCTTGATCGAGGAGCTCAGGAGCCGCCGCATGCGGCCGAAGGGCCGGGGGGCGCTGCTGCGGGATCTCACCTGGGAAAAACAGTACCCGGTATAATTTTCGCCGTGGCCGGGCTCAGGGAGCGGCAAAAGCAGCGGCGCCGGGAGCGAATCTACAAGACCGCGCTGCAGCTTTTCCGCGACCAGGGCTTCGACCGCACCACCGCCGACGACATCGCGAAGAAAAGCAACGTCTCCCGGGGGACCTTCTTCAACTACTACCCCTACAAGGAGGCGGTGCTCCTGGAATACGGCGCCGAGCTCCTCGACGAGGCCTGGGCCGAGGCCGACCGTCGCCTCTCCCAGGGGGCGGAGCCGCTCTCGGTGCTGCGCGACTTCTGGGACCGGCTGGCCGAGCTCTCCGAGGTGGAGCTCGGTCCCGAGCTTTTCTCCCGGCTGGCCTACGAACTTTTGAACCCCGACCCCGAGCGGGCCGCCTACGCCTACAAGATGCTGCCGCTGGCCGACCGGGTGCGGCGGCTTTTGCTGCCGCTCGCCGAGGCCGGGCGGTTGCGGGAGGACCTGAGCCTGGAGCGGATCAGCGCGGTGCTGGCCGACAACTTCTTGCTCGCCTCGCTGCGCTGGTCGGCCTACGGGGCGGGGAAGAACCTCAAGGAAGAAACCGGAAAGTTCCTGACGCTGGCGCTGGAGGGGGCGCTCGCCCGCTAGAAGAGCGCCTCGGGGATCGGGACCCCCAGGTGCTCGAAGGCCCGCCTGGTGGCCACCCGGCCCCGGGCGGTTCGCTTGATCAGGCCCATCTGGATCAGGTAGGGCTCGACCACCTCCTCGAGGGTCAGCGGGTCCTCGGCGAGGGCGGTGGCCAGGGTGGCGAGCCCGGCGGGCCCGCCGGCGAACTTTAAGACCAGCGTTTCGAGATAGCGGCGGTCCTTCTGGTCGAGTCCGAGCTCGTCGAGCCCGAGGGCGTCCAGGGCGGTCCGCGCCCGCTCCTCGGTGATCCGCTCCTCGCCCGCCACCTGGGCGAAGTCGCGCACCCGGCGGAAGAGCCTTTTGGCGATCCGCATCGTCCCCCGGCTGCGCTTGCCGATGAGCAGGGCGGCCTCGGGCTCGATCGCCACCCCCAGGGTCTCGGCGTCCCGGCGGATCGCCTCGGCCAGCTCCTCGGGGGCGTAGAACTCCAGCCGCTCGTGGATGCCAAAACGGCTCCGAAGCGGCCCCGAGAGCAGCCCCGGGCGGGTGGTGGCGCCGATCAGGGTGAAGCGGGGGAGCTCGAGCCTGAGCGTCCGCGCCGCCGGTCCCTGGCCCAGGACGAGATCGATCTTGAACTCCTCCATCGCCGGGTAGAGGTGCTCCTCGGCGGTCTTGGAGAGCCGGTGGATCTCGTCGATGAAGAGGATGTCGCCCTCTTCCAGGCTGTTCGTCAGGATCGCCGCCAGGTCGCCGGGCTTCTCGATCGCCGGGCCCGAGGTCACCCGGATGTTCACCCCGAGTTCATAGGCGATCACGTGGGCCAACGTGGTCTTGCCAAGCCCCGGCGGCCCCGAGAGCAAGAGGTGGTCGAGGGGCTCGCCCCGCTCCTTGGCCGCCTTGAGATAGACCCGGAGCTTCTCCTTGAGCCCGCTCTGGCCCACGTACTCTTCCAGCGTCTTCGGCCTCA
>JAMOVS010000172.1 GCA_027061845.1 Thermaceae bacterium | reverse complement strand
CGTTGGGGTTTTCCGCCGCCGCCGCGTAGGTGATCGCCGCCGTCAGCGTCGTCTTCCCGTGGTCCACGTGCCCGATCGTCCCGACGTTCACGTGGGGCTTCGTTCGTTTGAATTCCTCTTTCGCCATGGCCCTCACCTCACTCCTTCATCAGCTTCTCTTGGATCTGCTTGGGAACCTCGGCGTAGTGGTCGAAGAACATCACGAACGAGGCCCGACCTTGGGTCTTGGAGCGCAGGTCGGTGGCGTAGCCGAACATCTCGGCCAGGGGCACGTAGGCCCGCACCACCTGCGCGTTGCCGCGGGGCTCCATGCCGAGGATCTGGCCCCGGCGGGAGTTCAAGTCGCCGATCACGTCGCCGAGGTAGTCCTCGGGGGTGACCACCTCGACCTTCATGATCGGCTCCAGGATCGCCGGCCGCCCCTTCTTGACCGCGTCCTTGAGCGCCATCGAGGCGGCGATCTTGAAGGCCATCTCGGAGGAGTCGACCTCGTGGTAGGAGCCGTCGTAGAGGGTGACCTTGAGGTCGACCACCGGGAAGCCGATCAAGGGCCCGGACTGCATCGCCTCCTCGACGCCCTTCTGCACCGCCGGGATGAAGTCCTTGGGGATCACGCCGCCGACGATGGCGTTGACGAACTCGAAGCCGCCGCCGCGGGGCAGGGGCTCGGCCTTGATCTTGACGTGGCCGTACTGGCCGCGGCCGCCGGTCTGGCGGATGAACTTGCCCTCGGCGTCCACCGGGACGGTGATCGTCTCGCGGTAGGCGACCTGGGGCTTGCCCACGTTGGCCTCGACCTTGAACTCGCGCTTCAGCCGGTCGACGATGATCTCCAGGTGCAGCTCGCCCATCCCCGAGATGATGGTCTGGCCGCTCTCGGGGTCGGTGTGGACCCGGAAGGTGGGGTCCTCCTCGGAGAGCCGCTGCAGCGCCATCGCCAGCTTCTCCTGGTCGGCCTTGGACTTGGGCTCGATGGCGACGTCGATCACCGGCTCGGGGATGTCGATCGACTCGAGGATGATGGGCTCGTCCTTCTCACCCACCAGGGTGTCGCCGGTGACGGTGTCCTTGAGCCCCACCACCGCGCCCAGGTCGCCGGCCTGGAGCTCCTCGACCTCCTCGCGGTGGTTGGCGTGCATCCGGAGCAGCCGGCCGATGCGCTCCTTCTTGCCCTTGGTGGAGTTGAAGACGTAGGAGCCGGCCCGGATGGTGCCGGAGTAGACCCGGATGAAGGTCAGCCGGCCGACGTAGGGGTCGGCCATGATCTTGAAGGCGAGCGCCGCCAGCGGGCCGTTCGGGTCCGGGCGCCGCTCGACCTCGCGACCGTCGGGGGTGGTGCCCTTGATCGGGGGGATGTCGAGGGGCGAGGGCAGGTAGTCGACGATCGCGTCCAAAAGCAACTGCACGCCTTTGTTTTTGAGGGCGGAACCCAAAAAGACGGGGGTGATGTCCAGGGAGATGGTGCCCTTGCGGATCGCCGCCTTGATCTCGTCCTCGGAGATCTCCTCGCCCTCGAGGTACTTCATCATGATCTCCTCGTCGAAGTCGGCGGCGGTCTCGATCAGCTTCTCGTGCCACTCCTCGGCCTGCGACCGGAACTCCTCGGGGATCTCCACCTCGCGGATGTCGGTGCCCAGGTCGTTGCCGTAGGTGTAGGCCTTCATCCGGAGCAGGTCGATGATCCCGGAGAAGCTGTCCTCCTGGCCGATGGGGAGCTGCATCAGGACCGGCCGGGCGCCCACCCGCTCCTTCATCGAGTTGATCACCAGCCAGATGTCGGCGCCGGTCTTGTCCATCTTGTTGGCGAAGGCGATGCGGGGCACCCGGTACTTGTCGGCCTGGCGCCAGACCGTCTCCGACTGCGGCTCCACGCCCTGGGAGGCGTCGAAGACCACCACCGCGCCGTCGAGGACGCGCATCGAGCGCTCCACCTCGATGGTGAAGTCGACGTGGCCGGGGGTGTCGATGATGTTGATGCGGTGTTCCTTCCAGAACGCCGTGGTCACCGCCGCGGTGATGGTGATCCCCCGCTCGCGCTCCTGCTCCATGAAGTCCATGGTGGCGGCGCCCTCGTGGACCTCACCGATCTTGTGGATGCGCCCGGTGTAGAAGAGGATGCGCTCGGTGGTGGTGGTCTTGCCCGCGTCGATGTGGGCCGCGATCCCGATGTTGCGGGTCTTCTTCAGGTCGAATTTGGTGTAGTCGAAGGTCTTCTGCGCCATCGCTACCACCGGTAGTGGGCGTAGGCCCGGTTGGCCTCGGCCATGCGCTCGACTTCCTCGCGCTTTTTGACCGCCCCGCCCTTGCCCTCGGCCGCCTCGATCAGCTCGGCGGCGATGCGCTCGGCGGCGGTGCGCTCGGGGCGCTGGTTGGCCGCCTGCACCAGCCAGCGAAGGGCCAGCGACTGCTGACGGCGCGGGCTGACCTCGACCGGGACCTGGTAGTTGGAGCCGCCGACGCGACGGGAGCGGGTCTCCATGCGCGGCTTGGTGTTCTCCACCGCCGCCTTGAAGACCTTGAGGGGCTCCTGGCCGGTCCGCTCCTGGATGATGCGGCAGGCGTCGTAGAAGATGCGGGCGGCCAGGTTCTTCTTGCCGTCGCGCATGATCTTGTTGATGAAGGCGGTCACCACCACGTCGCCGTAGACGAGGTCGGGCGGCAGCTTACGGATCTCTGCTCTTCTTCTCCTAGCCATGGCTTACCCCTTGGGCCGCTTGGTGCCGTACTTGGAGCGGCTCTTCTTGCGCCCCTCCACGCCGGCGGCGTCGTAGACCCCGCGCACGATGTGGTAGCGCACGCCCGGCAAGTCCTTGACACGGCCACCCCGCACCAGCACCACCGAGTGCTCCTGCAGGTTGTGGCCCTCGCCGGGGATGTAGGCGGTCACCTCGTAGCCCGAGGTGAGCCGCACCTTGGCCACCTTCCGGAGCGCCGAGTTCGGCTTCTTCGGGGTCACGGTGCGCACCACGGTGCAGACGCCCCGGCGGAACGGGCTCCCCTTCAACGCCGGAACCTTGCTCTTCTTCGGTTTGACCTTGCGGCCGTAGCGGACCAGCTGGTTGATCGTCGGCAAAGCACCACTCCCTTCCTTCCAAAAGCCCCCGTCTTTCAAAGACCGTTCGGGGCGGCAAAGCCCAAGCCCCGATTTTAACCGCCCCCGCGCCGCTCGTAAAGCGGTTTGGAGGCGGCCAGTCCCGGGGCCAGGGGCGCCCCGGGCCGTCCAAGCTTTCTAAGTATAGAAAGGAGGGCCGGGGGATTGCAAGCGCAGACCGCCTCGCGCCGGTAGGCTTGCGGCGGCGGGGAAGCTGTGTTATGGCAGGGGCGGGAGGTCCGGTGCACGAACTGCGACGGTTCGGTTGGCTGGTCCTGCTGCTGGGGTTGGGCGCCTGCAGCGCCCCCGGCGGCGCGAGCGGACCCCGCTACCCCCCGGACACCCGGACGGTCGGGGGCGACCTCGAAACCCGGGGCTACGAGGGAGACCCGAAAACCCCCCGCCCGGGCCTGGGGCGGTGGGTCCGGGAATCGGGCCGCTTCGCCACCCGCATCACCCGCGTTACCGACGCCGCGGTGACGGTGGGAGAGCGCGGCGAGAGCAGCCCGGTGCACCACTACCCCAAGGACCAGGCCTGGAACCGGGACCAGACCCTGATGGTCCTGGGCGGCCGCTGGCTGGTGCGGGCCGACACCTTCGAGCGGATCCGACGGGTGAGCGCCTACAAGCGCTGGTCGCATTCCCGGCCGAACCTGCGCTACGGGCTGCAACCCTGCGGCGACGAGGGCCACTACTGCGTCGCCCGCGAGGACGTCGCCACCGGCGAGATCGCCCTTCTCTACGAAATTCCCGGTACGTACGAACGGATGACCCTGGGCGAGTACGAGGGCAACCTCGACTTCCACGACCGCTACCTGGTCCTCACCGGTCGCAGGGTCGAGCACCACGACGACGAGATCGCCACCCTGATCCTCTACGACCTGCGGGAGGACCGCGCCGTCATCAAGGACTTCGACGACCCCGGCCACCGGCTTTACCTGACCAAGACCGCCAAAAACGACCGGCTCGACTGGGCCAGCGTCACCCCCACGGGCAGCTACGTGCTGGTGCACAAGTACAGCGACCTGCGCGGCGGCGTGCCCAGCGACAACACCAAGACGGTCGAGGTCTACGACCTCGAGCTGAACCACCTTCGCACCCTGGCCTACAAGGGCAACCACGGCGACCTCTGCGTCGCGAGCGACGGCACCCGCGACTACTACGTCCAGTTCGAAAACCAGGGCCCGGGGGCCTTCGACCATTACACCGGCGAAGAGGAGAGGGCCTCGGGGGTCTGGCAGTACGACCTGGAGACCGGCGCCCGGGTGCGGCTGGTGGCCAACCACGGCGGTGGCCACGTCTCCTGCCGCAACTACCTCCGGCCCGGCTGGGCCTACATCGGCTACAAGAAGAGGATCGAAACCGACTCCGAGACCCCCTACCGCTACCGCGACATCTTCGCCATCCAGCTCGGCCCCGAGGGAGACCGCGGCGGCGAGCGGGTGGTGGAGCGCTTCGCCAACGCCCGCTACATGCGAAAGGACAACTCGGACTGCGGCTACCGCTACACCGACCTCAGCCCCCACGCCCTGCCCAGCCCCGACGGCAGCATGGTGCTCTTCAAATCGAACTGGGCCCCGGGCGGCTGCCTCGACGACTTCCTGGTCGAGGCCCTCCCCTAGCCCGCCGCCGGCGATATCGTGGGGGGGTGCGAAGGGTCATGCTGGCGATCGAGTACGACGGCACCGCCTTCGCCGGCTTCCAACGGCAGGCGCGGGGCGAGCGCACGGTTCAGGGGGTGCTGGAGGCGGCGCTCGGTGAGCTTCCCGGGGCGGTGCCCAAGGTGGTCGCCGCCGGCCGCACCGACGCCGGCGTGCACGCGCTGGAGATGGTGGTGCACTACGACACCGAGGACCCGATCCCGATCGAGCGGGTGCCGATGGCGCTGAACACCCGCTTGCCTCCAGACCTCCGGGTGCTCTGGGCGAAGGGGGTGCCCCAGAGCTTTCACGCCCGGAAGAGCGCCCGCTGGCGGGCCTACCGCTACCGGCTGCTGCTGCGGCCGGAGCCCAGCGCGCTCCTTCGCCACCGGGCGCTCTGGCTGCCCGAGGCGCTCGATCTCTCCGCCGTCGCAGACGCCCTGGGGCATTTTCTCGGCGAGCACGACTTTCGCGCCTTCGCCACCAAGGAGACCCGGGGCACGGTGCGAAGCATCTACGCCGCCCGGCTCCGGCGCGAGGGGACGGAGGCCTGGCTCGAGTTCGTCGGTTCGGGCTTTCTGCGGGGGCAGGTGCGGGCGATGGTGGGGAGCCTCCTCGAGGTCGGCCGGGGGAAGCGGCCGCCGGGGTGGATCGCCGAGCTCCTCTCCGGGGGCGAGCGCCAGGACGCCGGGCCCACCGCCCCTGCCCACGGGCTCTACTTCTTGAAGGCGGGCTACCGCCGCTGGCCGCGGGGTTGAGGTGGGCCCGCTCGGCTGGCCGCTGGCGATCGCCCTGGGACTGGCCGCCGGCGGCCTGCTTTACCGGCTGGGCTGGCTCACCGCCGGCGGGGCGGCGGCGGCGGCGGTGCTGGGGGCGCTGGCCAGCCGGGCGGGGGGGCTGCCGGCCGCCCTGCTGCTCTTCGCCTTCGTCGCCGCCGGAAACCTGGCGGGGGCGGCGGAGCGGCGCCGGGCCAGCCAGGTCCTGGCCAACGGGCTGATCCCGGTGCTCGCCCTCTTTTTGCACCCGGCCGGGTTCTTGGGCGGGCTGGGGGCGGCCGCCGCCGACACCGTGGCCACCGGGGTGGGCGGCCGCGCCCCCTGGGCCTGGCGCCCCGACCGGGGGCGGGTGCCCCCGGGGACCAACGCCGCCGTCAGCCCCCAGGGCACGCTGGCGCTCCTCTTAACCGCCGGGGGCATGGCCCTGGCGGCCCCCCTCTTCGCCGCCCCGCCGGGGGCGGTCTTCGCCGGCGCCGTCGCCGGCGCCTTCGCCGACACCCTGGTGGGGCTGCTGCTGGAAGAGCGCCTGGCCTTCTGGTCCAACGACCTCACCAACGCCGCCGCCACCCTGGTGGGGGCGGGGGTGGCGCTGGCTTTGTGCTAGCGAAGCGGGGTAAGCCAGAGTTTGCGGCGGCGGGGACCGTCGAACTCGGCCAGGAAGACCTGCTGCCAGGTGCCCAGCCGAATCCGCCCGCCGGAAACCGGCAGCACCGCGAAGTTGCCCACCAGGGCGGTCTTGATGTGGGCGTCGGAGTTGCCCTCGAGGTGGCGGTAAGCGGGGTGGTCCTGGGGGGCGAGTTCGGAAAGGCGCAAGAGCAGGTCGCGGGCGACGTCGGGGTCGGCCCCCTCCTGCACCACCACGCCGGCGGTGGTGTGGGGGGAGTAGACGTGAATCGCCCCCTCGGCGAGGCCGAGCTCGGCCACCGCCTGTTGCAGCAGGCCGGTGACGTTGACCAGCGCCTCCCGCCTCGGGGTCTCGACCTCGAGGACGATCACCGCTCGGTCCTCCGCAGCACGAAGCGCCAGCGAATGGGATAGGGCCGGTCGAGGTCGGGGTAGTGGTTCTCGGCCCAGGCGTAGAGCTCCCGAAGCGAGCGGGCGAAGAATTCGGCGGGCACCTGCCGGGTGTAGGAGTAGAGGCGCTCGGCGATGGCCTCGAGGCTCTGCCTGGGGGTGCGCTCCTCGGTCCACTCGGCCACCGCCTCCACCTCGGGCTCGAGGCCCAGCTTCTCGAGCGCCCGCCCCACCTCCAAAAGCCGGGCCCGGTGCCGCCCGCGCTCGAGGGCAAACCCCATCCCCTCCAGGATCTCCCGCCAGCGCTCCTGGATGCGGCAGTCCTCGCTCTCGCCCAGGCTCTCGTCCCAACCCTCGAAGAGGAAGCCGCCGGGCTCCAGCACCCGGAGGGCCTCGAGCAGCGCCCGCTGCCAGTCGGGAATGAGGTGCCAGAGGTGGACGCTGATCACCGCCTGAAAGCTCCCCTTCTCGAAGGGGAGCTCGCGGGCGTCGGCCTGCAAGAGCCGGACCTTGCGCGCCACCCCGGCGATCTTGTAGCGAAAGACCGCCAGCATCGCCGGGTCGGTGTCGACGGCAGTGAAGCGGTAGCCCCGGGCCAGCACCGGCACCCCGATGCGACCGGTGCCCACCCCGATCTCGAGGAAGTGCGGGTCCTTGAACCGGGCCTCCACCGGCGCCGTGATGGCGGTGGCGATCCGCCCCGAGACCTCGGGGGGATGGTAGCGCATGCGGTCGTAGGCGAAGGCCACCCGGCCAGCGGCGGGCTCCATGTTCGGGGGTATCATACCGAAGACCCGCAAACGCTCCAAATCCTGGATTTTATGCGTGATCCCGGTAGGGCTCGCCGCGCAGGTCGGAGATCAGGTGAACCGCCACCCAGACGCCGTCGCCGGCGCTGGTGGCGGCGTGCTCGGGAACCAGGCCCCGGAGCTTGCCGGCGGCGTAGACCCGGGGGTAGCTGGTGCGGCCGGCGCGGTCGGTGGCCACGAAGGTCCCCTCGCGCTCGAGGCCCAAAATCCCCACCAGACGCAGATCCTCCCCGGTGGCCAGCAGCAGGCGCTCGGCGAAGCGCACCCGGCCCTGGCGCAGCCGGACCGCGAAGACGCCCCCCTGGTCCTCGACGTCGACCGCGTAGCCCGGGGTCCAGCCGGCCCCCGCCTCCTCGGCCTGGCGGCGCAGGTCGGCGAGCAGCTCCAGACCGGCGGGGGCATCGGGCCGGCCGGGGAAGTTGGCCACCCGGGTCACCCGGAAGAGCGGCGAGGCCTCGGCGTCCACCACCGACACCCGGAGACCGGCGCGGGCCAGGAAGAGCGCCGCCGCCGCCCCGGCCGGGCCGCCGCCCACCACCAGGACATCGGCCACCGATTCCCGCATCGTTTTCATGCTACACCCGTATAATCGAGCCGTGCCCGAGCGGGGCGGGAAGTACGAAGTCCTAACCACCGAAGCGCGTGAAGGTTTCCTGGAAACGCTGCGCGTTCGCGGTCCCGGCGGCGAAGGCCGGCTCTACTGGTTCGAGGTCCACGACCCCGAGGCCCGGGCCGCCTTCTTCCAGTACCGCAACGCGATCAAAAGGCTCGAGCGCCTGGGCGCGCTGCCCCCGGGGGTCGAGATCAGCGCCAAGCCCGGGCGCTACTACGTCTTCTGGCCCGCCGCCGGCGAAGTCGCCCCGCCCAAGGGACGGCGGGCACGGCGGCAGCTGGCCGAGATCGAGGCCGCCCTCCGCCCCTTCGGCTACCGCCTCTCCGAGGCGGTGGTGGGGAGCGAGGGGGGGCGGACCCGGGTGCTGGAACTCCACCCCTTTCCCAGCGCCCCGGCCGAGCCCGCCCCCAGCGCGCCGCCGCGCCGCCGGCGGGCGCCGGTCGCCTGGCTGCCGGGGCTGGTGCTGGCGGCGCTCGGGGCCCTCTTGCTGCTGGCCGGCGCCCAGCGCTACTTCAACCCCCCCAGCGTGACCCTGCCCAACCTGGTGGGCAAGACCGCCGACGAGGCGAGGCGCGCCCTCCGCCACGCCGGGCTGGTGCTGCAGTTCGTTCCCGACAGCCGCCCCGACGCCCCCGCCGGCGTCATCCTGGAACAGGACCCGCCGCCGGGGACCCGTTTGAAGCCCGGGCGCCGGGTCCAGCTCGTCTACAACCGACCCGAGCTCCGCCAGGTCCCGGCCCTGGCGGGCAAGACCCGGGCCGAGGCCGAGGCTGCCCTGAGCGAGCTCGGTTACCGGGTGGCCCCGCCCGCCGAAACCTACGACGCCGCCCCGGTCGACACCGTGCTGGCCAGCGACCCGCCGGCGGGGACGCCGCTGGCCGCCGGCGAGACGGTGCGGCTCCTGGTCTCCCGCGGCCCCTTGCCCCGGCGCACCCTGGTCCCCGACCTGGAGGACGCCGACCCCGAGGAGGCCAAGGCGCTCCTCGAGCTGGCGGGGCTCCAGCTCGGCCAGGAGGAGCGGCTCCCCTCCCCCCTGCCCGAGGGCACCCTGCTGGCCCAGTCGCCCAAGCCGGGGACGGTGATCGAGACCGGCGCCCCGGTGGTGACCGCCCGGGCGGTGCACCCCGAGGTCCTGGTCCCGGAAGCTCCGGCGACGCCGCCCCCCGGCCCCACCCCGACCGAGACCACGCCGCCCCCTCCGGGAACGCCGCCCGCGACCGAGGCCCCGCCCCTGGCCGAGGGGGAGCGCCGGGTCCCGCTCGAGGTCCGGCTGCCGCCCGACCTCGAGGGCCGCAAGGTCCGCCTGCTGGTCCAGGACGAAAACGGCACCCGGGTGCTCTACGAGGGCCCCACCCAGAAGGGCTGGCGGCTCGAGGGCGAGGTGGCGATCAAGGGCCGGGCCCACTTCCGGCTCTACGTCGGCGACTACCTCTACCAGGAGTGGACGGTGGAGCCGTGAGCGAAAAGCGCATCATCGACCAGCTCCACCACGAGGACGCCTGGCGGCTCTTTCGCATCCTGGCCGAGTTCGTCGACGGCTTCGAGGTGCTCTCCCAGATCGAGGTGCCGCTGGTCAGCGTCTTCGGCTCGGCCCGCTTCGGCGAGGGCCACCCGGCCTACCAAATGGCCTACGAGCTGGGGCGGAGGCTGGTGGAGGCCGGCTACGGGGTGGTCACCGGCGGCGGTCCCGGGGTGATGGAGGCCGCCAACCGCGGCGCCTTTGAAGCCGGCGGCGTCTCGGTGGGGCTCAACATCCAGCTCCCCCACGAGCAAAAGCCCAACCCCTACCAGACCCACGCCCTCTCCTTTCGCTACTTCTTCGTCCGCAAGGTGATGTTCGTCCGCTACGCCCACGGCTTCGTCATCCTGCCGGGCGGCTACGGCACCCTGGACGAGCTCACCGAGGTTTTGGTGCTGATCCAGACCGAGAAGGTCCACCGCTTCCCGGTGATCGCCCTCGACCGCGCCTACTGGCAGGGCCTGAAGGGCTGGATCGAGGGCGTGCTCCTGGCCCAGGGGGCGATCTCGCCGGAGGACGTCGAGCTGCTCGAACTCGCCGACCGCCCCGAGGAGGCGGTGGCCCGCATCCGGGAGTACGGTGCCCGAGTGGGGTCTTGAACGCCGGTACTGGAGGAAGGGCTACCTCGTCGCCGGCCTCGACGAGGTGGGGCGGGGCGCGCTGGCGGGACCGGTGGCGGTGGCGGTGGTGGTGCTGCCCCCCGGGGACCACCCCTACCGCGACTCCAAGACCCTGACCCCGAAGGCCCGCGAGCGGCTGGCCCGGGAGCTGCGGCGAACCGCCTGGGCCTGGGCCCTGGGCTTCGCCAGCAACCGGGAGGTGGACCGGCTGGGGGTGATCGAGGCTACCCGGCAGGCCGCCTACCGGGCGCTGGCCCGGCTGGGCACCGTCCCCGACCTCCTGATCACCGACTACCTGACCCTGGAGCTCCCCTACCCGGTGCTGGCCCCGGCCAAGGCCGACGCCCAGAGCCCCACGGTGGCGGCCGCCTCGATCCTGGCCAAGGTCACCCGGGACCGGTTGATGATCGCCGCCCACGCCCGCTTTCCGGCCTACGGCTTCGCCAAGAACAAGGGCTACGGCACCGCCGAACACCTGGCGGCGCTGGCGGCCTACGGCCCCAGCCCCCTCCACCGCCGCCGCTTCGCTCCGGTCGCCCGGGTGAAGCTCCTTTAAGCCGGCTTTCACCGCCCCGGCCGGCCCCCGGGCTAGCCTGGGCTTGATGCGAAAGCTAGCGCTCGGACTGATCCTCCTGTTCCTGCTCCCCGCCTGCCGGGTGGTGCTCACCGACGCCGAGACCCGGTTCGACCTCGGCTACCGCGCCGGCGGCGTCATCCAGCGCTTCGAGCCCGACCGGGGGCCGGGGGCGGTCTACCGCGTCGGCGAGGAGGTCCGCTTCCTGGTCTGGCTGGCCCAGCCCGGCTACGTCACCCTGATGGTCAGCGACCCCGACGGCCGGCGCTACCCGCTGGAGGAAGACCGCTGGCTGCCCGCCGGGTGGAGCCAGCTGCCGCCGCCCGGCGCCGGCTACCGCTACACCGCCACCTACCCCACCGGCCGCCACCGGGCCACGCTCTACTACAGCCAGACCCGGGGCGCGGTCCGCTTCTCCTTCATCGCCCGCTCCGGCGGCCCCGCCGTCGCCGGCATCCGGATCGACCAGCGGGTCGAGGGCGACCGGGCCGAGACCTATCTCTGGATCCTGCCCTAGGGCATCGGGTGCGCTAGGGCGAGCGCGCGCACCCGCTCGCGGAGTGCCTCCGAGGGTCCTTGGGTGAGGGCCTCGTCGATCAGCTCGGCCACCAGGGGCATCTCCTCCGGGGAAAAGCCCCGGGTGGTGATCGCCGGGGTGCCGATGCGGATGCCGCTGGTCACCCGGGGCGGGGCCGGGTCGAAGGGGATCGCGTTCTTGTTCACCGTGATGCCCACCGCGTCGAGCCGCTCCTCGGCCTCCTTGCCGCTGATGCCCTTGGGCCGGAGGTCGACCAAGAAGAGGTGGTTGTCGGTGCCGCCGGAGACGATGCGGTAGCCCCGCTCGGCCAGCAGGGCGGCCAGCGCCTTGGCGTTTGCCACCACCCTCTTCGAGTACTCCACGAACTCAGGTGTGAGCGCCTCGAAGAAGGCCACCGCCTTGCCGGCGATCACGTGCTCCAAGGGCCCCCCCTGGATGCCGGGGAAGATCATCTTGTCGACCTTCTTGGCGACCTCGAGGTCGTTCCCCACGATCAGCCCGCCGCGGGGGCCGCGCAGGGTCTTGTGGGTGGTGCTGGTCACCGCGTGGGCGTGGGGCAGGGGGCTCGGGTGCAGCCCGCTGGCCACCAGCCCGGCGATGTGGGCCATGTCCACCATCAGGTAGGCGCCCACCCGATCGGCGATCTGGCGGAAGCGGGCGAAGTCGAGGACGCGGGGGTAGGCGCTGGCCCCGGCGACGATCAGCTTGGGCCGGTGCTCGAGGGCCAGCCGTTCCACCTCGTCGTAGTCGATCGTCTCGGTCTCGGGGTCGACGCCGTAGGAGACCACCCGGAAGAGCTTCCCGGAGAAGTTCACCTTGGAGCCGTGGGTCAGGTGGCCGCCGGCGGCCAGGTCCATGCCCAGGATCGTGTCCCCGGGTTTCAAGAGCGCGAAGTAGACGGCCATGTTCGCCTGCGAGCCGGAGTGGGGCTGGACGTTGGCCCAGGCGGCGGAAAAGAGCTTCTTGGCCCGCTCGATGGCGAGGGACTCCACCCGGTCGACGAACTCGCAGCCCCCGTAGTAGCGGCGGCCGGGGTAGCCCTCGGCGTACTTGTTGGTGAGCACGCTGCCCACCGCCTCGCGCACCTGCCGGGAGACGAAGTTCTCGCTGGCGATCAGCTCCAGCCCCTCGGCCTGCCGCCGCTCCTCGGCCTCGATCCAACGGAAGGTCTCCTGGTCGCGGGGAAGCATGCCATTATGGTAAGCGATGCCCCGGGTCAACCTGTACGCCACCCTGCGCGACCTCACCGGCGAGCGCCACCTCACCGTCGAGGGTAGAACGGTGCGCGAGGTGCTAAGGCGTCTGGCCGAGCGCTGGCCGGCGCTGGCCGAGGAGCTGCTCGAGGGCGACCGCGTCAAGGACGGCTACTCGATCTTCGTCAACGGCCGCGACATCCGCTACCTCGAGGGCCTCGACACCCCCCTTTCCGAGGACGACGAGCTCGACCTCTTCCCCCCGGTCGCCGGCGGCGGCGGCTTCGAGGGCGTCTTCGGCGGGGTCAGCCCGGAGCAGTTCGAGGGCTACCTCAGAAAGTGGGGCGGGCGAAAGCTCGCCGAGGGGCACTGGGCGCTTCCGGGCGCCGAGGTGCGCTTTTGGAGCGAGGACCCGGTTCCGGTGGGCGCCTGGCAGGTCGCCCGCCTGGGGGTACGGACCGAGGGGGAGGAGGCCGAGCGCTGGTGGCGGAAGATCCGGATCGCCTGCCTGCGCGGGGGCGCGTGAAGGTCGAGCCCTGCGCTCCCCCCGAGCGCATCGCCGCCCTCTCCCTGCACCCCGAGCTCAACATCTTCCGGCCTCCCAAGCGCCAGCACGAGGCCCTGGTCAAGATCGCCGGCAGCGAGGACGGCTGCGTCACCCTCGCCACCGACGGCGAGGTCATCGTCGGCTACGCCGCCTTTCACCGCCCCGACCCCTTCGAGCGCTGGGGCCGGGACGAGACCGGCGGCGTCTACGAGCTGGGGGCGGTCGAGGTGGCCCCCGAGTACCGGGGCCAGGGGCTGGCCCGGCGGATCCTCGAGGAGACCTTCAAGACCGGCCGCTTCGACGACAAGATCGTGGTGGCGGCACTCTACTACTGGCACTACGACCTCGACCGCACCGGGCTCTCGGCCTTCGCCTACCGCGACCTCCTGACCCGGCTCTACCAAAGCGTCGGCTTCGAGCTCTTCCCGACCGACGACCCCGACATCTTCGCCCACGTGGAAAACGCCCTGCTCGCCCGCATCGGTCCCCAGACCCCGGAGGAGGTGAAGCGGAGCTTCGAGGCGCTCCGCTTCACCCACGAGGAAGGCCCCTGGGGCTGCCTCTAGTCGGCCACCAGCACCCGGCCCTCGGACTTGGCCCGGTACATGCGGCCGTCGGCGGCCCGCAGCAGCTCGGCCCCGTCGCCGGCGTCCCCGGGGTAGACCGCCACCCCGACGTTCACCCCCAGGCAGACCGAGTCCTGGCAGACCGAGTGCACCGCCCCGGCGTAGCGGCGGGCGGCGGCCAGCGCCCCCTCGCGGTCGGTGTAGGGCAGGATGACCGCGAACTCGTCGCCGCCCCAGCGAAAGAGCAAATCGGTGCCCCGGAGCACGCCGGATAGCGCCTCGGCCACCCGCACCAGCGCCCGGTCGCCGGCCGGGTGGCCGAAGCGGTCGTTGATCTCCTTGAAACGGGTCAGGTCCATGATCAAGAGCGCCAGCGGGTAGTCCATCCGCCGGGCCCGGGCCAGCTCGGTGGCCAGCTGCTGGTCGAAGGCGCGCCGGTTCAAGAGCCCGGTCAGCGGATCGGTGAGCGCCGCCTGCTCCAGGAAGCGGCGGTGGCCGGCCTCGTGCACCATCGCCGCCACCTGCACCGCGAAGCCCTCGGCGACCTCCAGCGACTCGCCGTCGAAGGCCTCGGGGTCGGAGAAGGCGTCGAGGTTCAAGACCGCCAGCACCGCCCCCTTGTAGACGATGGGGACGCAGAGGTTTTGCTGGATCTCGCGCAGCCGGCCGGCCCGGTCGATGATCTCCCGGGGGGCGCTCTGAAGGCTCAGGCGCACCAGCTCGCCGCCCTTGCGGGAGCGCAGCCGGGGGCGTCCGCTGTGCCAGGCCAGCCCGCACCAGTCCCGGAGCGAGGGCTCGCGGTAGCGGATCGCCGAGAGGCCCTCGAGGTCGTACCCCTCGGCGGCGCGGTAGCGAAACTCGCCCTCGTCCCGCACCAAGAGGCTCCCCGCCTCGGCCCCGGGCACCAGCCGCACCGCCGCCTGCAGCACCTCCCGGTAGAAGTGATCCTCGCTCATCTCGGGCAGGGCGTGCTCCAGCGAGAGCAGGGCGGAAAGGCGCTCTTTGAGCTCGTAGGGGCGGAGCATCAGGCCCAGCACCTGGGCGACCACCGCCAGCAGGTTGCGTTCGTCCCCGGTCCAAGCCCGGGGCTCGGTGGCCCGCAGCACCAGCACCGCCCGCCCCCGGTGCTCCCCCAGCACCGGGTGGAGGGCCACGCTCCGCACCCCTTCCGGGGGCGCTACCGGCCCCCGGTCCCCAGCGCGGGCGACGTCGTCGACGAAGATCGGCTGCCGGGAGCGGTAGACCTGCCACAACCAGCCCTGGCCCGGGGGGATCCCCTCCTCGAAGAAGCGCTCCTCGGCGGGCAGCCGCCGGCCGTGGAAGGCGAGCGGGTAGAAGCGGCCCCGCTGCCAGCGCCAGAGCCCGGCCCCGCCCACCTTGAAGAAGCCGGCCAGCAACGAGAGCGCCCGCTCGGCGGCCTCGGAGAGCTCGTCGGCCGAGGCCACCGCCCGGGTCAGCTCGGCCACCAGCCGGCTCTCGGTGTGCTCGGCCAGCAGGGTGAGGTGGTCGCTCACCGCCTCGGCGAACCGCCCCAGCGTCTCCTCCTCCAGCGGGTCGAAGGGGGGATCGCGGTCGATCCAGAGGACCGCGATCGGCTGGCCGCGCACCTTGAGCGGAAACGCCCAGCCCCGGGCCTTCGGGCCGGCCTCCCGGTCGGGGGGAAGCACCGCCACCCGCGCCCCCAGGTAGCCCTCCAGGAGCCCGGGCAGGGCCTTTAAGACCTCGTCCTTGTCGGTCTTCTTGACCACCTCGTCGAGGGCCCGGTTGAAGAGCGCCAGGCTGCGCTTGAGCCGCCGCTCGCGCCGGACGAAGCCCCGCAGCCGCTGGCGCAGCGCCCAGCCGGCGACCCCCGCCAGCAGGAAGGCGAAGGTCAGGAAGAGGAGCTCCTCCAGGCTTCCCCGAAGCCGGTAGCCGGCGAGGAGCGCGACCGCCCCGGCGGCCAGCCCCCAGCGCCAGCCGTAGCCCACCACCACGGTGCCGACGGGGATTACCGCCAGCGCCCCCCAGCCCCCGAGTCCGGCCGCGGCCAGGTAGAGCGAAAGCCCGGCGGCGAGCAGGCCCACCCCCCAGCTGAGGTAGAAGGCCCTCTTATCCACGCGACCCTCAGTATAGCGAGCCCGGGGTGCTAACCAAAACGTCCGGTGATGTAGGCCTCGGTGCGGGGGTCCTTGGGGTTGGTGAAGACCTGCTCGGTGCGGCCGAACTCGATCAGCTCCCCGTCCAGGAAGAAGGCGGTGCGGTCGGAGACCCGGGCCGCCTGCTGCATGTTGTGGGTGACGATCACGATGGTGACGTTCTCCTTGAGCCGGGTCAGCAGGTCCTCGATGGCCTGGGTGGAGACCGGGTCGAGGGCGCTGGTGGGCTCGTCCATCAGGAGCACTTCCGGCTCCACCGCCAGCGCCCGGGCGATCGAGAGCCGCTGCTGCTGCCCGCCGGAAAGCCCCACCGCCGGCTGGTGGAGCCGGTCCTTGACCTCGTCCCAGAGGGCGGCCATCTTGAGCGCCCGCTCGGCCGCCTGCTGGAGCTGCTTGCGGTCCTTGACCCCGGCCAGCCGGAGGCCGGCGACCACGTTTTCGAAGATGTTCATGGTGGGAAAGGGGGTGGGCCTTTGAAAGACCATGCCCACCCGGCGGCGGATCAGCACCGGGTCCACCCCGGGGTCGTAGATGTCCTCCCCGTCTAAGAGCACCTGGCCCTCGACCCGGACGATCGGGTTCAGGTCGTGCATGCGGTTTAAGGCCCGGAGGAAGGTGGTCTTGCCGCAGCCCGAGGGGCCGATCAGGGCGGTGATCTCGCGGTCGTGCACCGGCAGGCTCACCCCCCGGACCCCGGGGTGCTTCCCGTAGTAGACGCTCAGGTCCTTGGTCTCCATGCGCACGTCTTCGGCCATCGCTTCTCCCTAGCTGCGCATCGCCCGCCGGGCCAGGTAGTTCGTCACCATGATCGCCGCCGCCAATAATAACGCCGCCCCCCAGGCCTGCCGGTGCCAGTCCTCGTAGGGGCTGATGGCGTAGACGTAGAGCTTGAGCGGCAGGGTGTCCATCGGCTCCAGCGGGTTGAAGGTCAAGAAGGGGTTGCCGAAGGCGGTGAAGATCAGGGGCGCGGCCTCGCCGGCGCCGCGGGCCAGCGCCAGCATCAGCCCGGTCACGATGCCGCCCCGGGCGGCCGGCAGGACCAGGCTCAAGATCACCCGCCAGCGGGGCAGCCCCAGCGCCAGCCCGGCCTCGGTGATCTCCCAGGGGATCAGCTTCAAGACCCCCTCGGTGGTGCGGACGATGATCGGCACCATGATCAGCGCCAGCGCCACCGAGCCGGAGAGCCCGGAGAAGTGCCCCATCGGCTGCACCACCAGGACGAAGGCGACCAGACCCATCAGGATCGCGGGCAAGCCGGCCATCACGTCGGAAACCAGCCGCAAAACGGGGTTCAGGGGGTGGTCGGGGTACTCCGCCAGCAGGATCCCGGCGGCGATGCCGAAGACGGCGGCGATGAAGAGCGCCAGCGTGTCCACGATCAGGCTGCCCACGATCGCCGGCAGCATGCCGCCGCCCTCCTCCCCGGGAGGAGCGGGGGGCCGGGTGAAGAACTCCCAGTTGAGCGCCCCGATCCCCTGCACGAAGACGTAGTAAAGGATGAAGAAAAGCGGGATCAGGACCACCAGCGTGCCCAGGTAGACGAGAAGCTGCATCAGCCGGTCCCGCAGGTAGCGCCGTCGCAGGTTCACCGCCGGCCCTCCCCGTGGCTCATGCGCCGGAGCATCCAGGTGGCGATCAGGTTGGTGACGAGCGCGATCAAGAGCAGCACGAAGCCCACCGCGATCAGGGCCGAGAGGTGGAGGTCGTCCTCGGCCTCGGTGAACTCGTTGGCGATCAGGCTCGCCATCGTCGAGGCGGGCCCGAAGAGGGTGTAGGGCAGGTTCACCGAGTTGCCGATCAGCATGGTGACCGCCATCGTCTCCCCCAGCGCCCGGGCCAGCGCCAGCACCACCCCGGAGAAGATCCCCGCCCGGGCGTAGGGGATCACCACCCGGCGGATCACCTCCCAGCGGGTGGCGCCCAGGGCGTACATCGCCTCCCGCTGGCTCTGCGGTACCAGCTCGAGGGCGTCCCGCGCCAGCGCGCTGGCGTAGGGCACGATCATCAGCGCCAGCACCAGGGTGGCGGAAAGCAGCCCGATGCCCGTAGGCGGGCCCAAGATCGGCAAGAGCGCGGGGGCGTGGGCCGCCGCCCAGGTGAAAAGCGGAAGCTCCAGGTGGTCGCGGACCAGCGGCACCAGCACGAAGATGCCCCAAAGCCCGTAGACCACGCTGGGAAGCGCCGCCAGGAGGTCGATCAGGTAGGCGACCGTCTCGCGCAGCCGGCCGCTCGAGAACTCGACCAC
Source organism: Thermaceae bacterium (assembly GCA_027061845.1). Classification (GTDB taxonomy): domain Bacteria; phylum Deinococcota; class Deinococci; order Deinococcales; family Marinithermaceae; genus WFXV01. The sequence goes on along the minus strand of JAMOVS010000172.1, from coordinate 3,232 downwards.
GAAGAGGGCGGTCGAGAGCGCCGGGAAGAAGGCGAGGGATAGCGCCGCCGCCGAGGTGATCAGGGTGCCGAGAAGCGGCGGCCAGGCGCCGAACTGGCCCCGGACCGCGTCCCAGACGCGGCCCAGGACGAAGCCGAAGAAGCCGAAGGTGGCGAAGGCCTCGCGGCCGCCGAAGTAGAGCACCGCCACGATGGCCAAGGCGGCGGCCACCACCCCGAGCGCGAGCAGCACCACTACGGCGGCAAAAAGCCGGTCGCCCAAACGTTGGTAGAGCCAGTTCGGCATCGTCGCTCCGGACCCGGCGCGCCGGCGCCGGCGCTACGAGTCTAGCGCAAGAGCGGCTCGCCGTTGTAGCGGAGCCCGCGGAGGTTCTCCTCGGTGACCTTCACCGCCACCTCGGGAAGCCGGGCGTAGTGCAGCGGCTCGTTGTACTCCTGGCCGTCGTGGATGATCCACCAGAGCAGCTTCGCCATCGCCTCCGCCTGGGCGCGGTTTTTGTAGGCGCGGTTTTTCCCCAGGTCCTGGTGGACCAGGATCCAGGTCAGGCTGGAGATCGGGTAGCCCTCGGGGGCCGGGGTGTCGGTGAGCGAGACCCGGGTGTCCTTGGGGAAGTCCTCGATCTCGGCCGCCGCCTTGACGCTCGCAAGCGAGGGCAGCACGTACTTGCCGGCGCGGTTCTTCACCGCCGCGTAGGGGATCTTGTTCTGCAGCGCGTAGATCAGCTCGGCGTAGCCGATCGCCCCCGGGGTCTGGCGCACCAGCCCGGCCACCCCCTCGTTGCCCTTGCCGCCGAGACCGGTGGGCCAGGCCACGCTCTTGCCGAAGCCCACCCGCTCCCGCCAGGTCGGCGAGACCTTGCTCAGGTACTCGGTGAAGATGTAGGTGGTGCCGGAACCGTCGGAGCGGTGGACCACGGTGACCGGCAGCGGGGGCAGGCGGAGGCCGGGGTTCTCCGCCTGGATCTTGGGGTCGTTCCACATCCGCACCTGGCCCAGGAAGATCTCGGCCAGCAGGGGACCCGAAACCTTGAGGGGCTCCTTTACCCCGGGGAGGTTATAGATCACCGCCACCGCGCCGAGGGCGGTGGGCACGTGCACCACCGGGGTCTGGAACTTCTTTTCGAACTCGGCCATCTTCTCGTCGGAAAGGGGGGCGTCCGAGGCCCCGAAGTGGATCGTCTGGGCGAAGAGCTGGCGGACGCCGCCGCCGGAGCCGATCGACTGGTAGTTCACCCGCACCCCGGTCAGCTTGTAGTAGACCGAGAAGTACTTGGCGTAAAGGGGGTAGGGGAAGGTCGCCCCGGCGCCGTTGAGCTGGATCCGGCCGGCGAAGCCGAGGCTGGCCAAGAGCAGCAAGGTCAAAAAGGCAGTTCGCACCATCCCAAGTCCTCCCGACCTTAGGGTACCGGGATTTGATGAGGGCGGCGGAGTAGACTCGGGGCATGGACCCCGTCTTCGTCCCCTACGGCGCCGCGGGGACGGTCACCGGCAGCTGCCACCTGCTGGCCTACAAGGGCTACCGGCTGCTGCTCGACTGCGGCGCCTACCAGGGCGAGGCCGAGCCGCGGAACTATACCCCCTTCGGCTTCGACCCCGCCCGGGTGCAGGCGGTGGTGGTGAGCCACGCCCACCTCGACCACATCGGCAGGCTCCCCCGGCTGGTGCGGGAGGGCTTTCGCGGCAAGGTCTACGCCACCCTGCCCACCCTGAAGCTGCTCCGGCCGATCCTCGAGGACGCCCTCAAGGTCATGCGGGAAGAGGCCGCCCGGGCCCGGAGGAAGGGCCTGCCGGTGCCGGAGCTGCTTTGGGACGAGGACGACCTGGCCGAGCTCTACCGCCGCCTCGCCCCCTTCCCCTACTACGAGAAACGCGCCTTCGGCCCCTTCCAGGTCGAGCTGCAAAACGCCGGCCACCTGCCCGGCTCGGCCTTCGTGGTCGCCGAGGCGGCGGGGCGGCGGCTGGTCTTCTCCGGCGACCTGGGCAACCGCCGCAAGGAGGTCCTGCCCGACCCCGACTACCCGCCGCGGGCCAACCTGACGGTGAGCGAGGGTACCTACGGCGACCGGCCCCACAAACCCCTCGAGGCCACCCTGGACGAGTTCGCCCTGACGGTGGCCCGCACCCTGGGCCGCGGGGGCAAGCTGATCGTGCCCTCGTTCGCCCTCGAGCGCACCCAGGAGGTGCTCTACTACCTGCGCGAGTTCGAGGACGACGGCCGCGTCCCGGTGGCCCCGGTCTTCGTCGACAGCCCGCTGGCGAGCCGGGTGAGCGCGGTCTACGAGGAGGTCAAGACCGCCTTCTCGCTCAAGGTGCAGACCCTCTTCCGCCGCGGGATCGACCCCTTCCGCCCGAAAAAGCTCCGCTACACCGAGAGCGTCGAGGAGTCCAAGCGCTTAAACGACCTCAAGGGCCCGGCCACGATCATCGCCGGCAGCGGCATGCTCACCGGCGGCCGCATCCTCCACCACCTGCTCCACCACCTGCCGAACCCCAAGAACACCCTGCTCTTCGTCGGCTACCAGCCCCGGGGCGGGCTGGGCCGGCGGATCATCGACGGGGCCCCTTCGGTGCGCATCTACGGCCACGAGGTGCCGGTGCGGGCGGAGGTGCGGACCCTGGGGGGGTTTTCCGGGCACGCCGGTCAGGACGAGCTTCTGGACTGGCTCAAGGCCGAGCCCTCGGTGCTCCTGGTCCACGGCGAGCCGGACAAGCTCGAGGCCCTCGCCGGCCTCCTCCGCGCCGCCGGCCAGCGGGCCCGCCTGGCCGCCTGGGGCCGGCCCTACCCGCTCGGCGCTTAGGACAAAAGCCTCTCCCCCCGAGGCCACCAAAAAGCCGACAATAGATCAAATCGTTTGAAGGGGGTGAGGCATGCTCACAAGAAGGGCCGTGTTGAAGCTCGGCCTGTCCGGGGCGGGCGTCTTTTTGCTTCGGGGCCGGGCGCAATCCTCGGGGCTGAACCGGCTCCACAAACCCGTCGGGGAACACCCGGTGATCTGCCCCTACTGCGCCACCGGCTGCGGCATGATCGTGGCGGCGCAGGAGGGGAAGCTGGTCAACCTCGAGGGCGACCCCGACCATCCCATCAACCGCGGCAAGCTCTGCGCCAAGGGCGAGGCCGCCCGCGGCTTCGCCGAGAGCCCGTACCGCATGACCGACGTGCTCTACCGGGCTCCGGGGTCGGACAGGTGGGAGAAGAAGGACCTCGACTGGGTCCTCGAGCAGGTGGCCCGCCG
>JAMOVS010000171.1 GCA_027061845.1 Thermaceae bacterium | reverse complement strand
TCGAGGAGAGCCTCGAGGAGATCGGGCTGGCCCTCGAGGCCACCCCCAAGGTGGTGGCCACCGGCTGCCTGGGGGCCCGGCCCGAGGTCATCCAAAAAGCCCACCCCGAGGTCCTGGCGGTCACCGGGCCGGCCCAGTTCGAGGCGGTGATCGAGGCGGTGACCAAAGCCCTTCCCCCCGACCGCGACCCCAAAACCGCCCTGATCCCGCCCCGGGTGCGGCTCACCCCCCGCCACTACGCCTACTTGAAGGTCGCCGAGGGCTGCGACAACCGCTGCAGCTTCTGCATCATCCCGAAGCTCCGCGGCCCGCAGGTCTCAAGGCCCCTTCCCGAGCTGGTCCGCGAGGCCGAGGCGCTGGTCAAGACCGGCGCCGAGGAGCTGATCCTGATCGCCCAGGACACCCTGGCCTACGGCCGCGACCAGGGCGAGGGGGGGCTTTTGCTCCGGCTCCTCGACGAGCTCGCGCCGCTCGGGGCCTGGGTGCGGCTGCTCTACACCTACCCCTACCCCGAGGTCGAACAGGTCGTCGAGAAGATGGCCGAGGGGAAGCTCCTTCCCTACCTCGACGTCCCCCTGCAGCACGCGAGCCCGAAGATCCTGAAGCTCATGCGCCGTCCCGGCGACGCCGAGCGCCACCTGGAGCGCATCCAGTCCTGGCGGAAGACGGTTCCCGAGCTCACCCTGCGCTCGGTCTTCATCGTCGGCTTCCCCGGCGAGACCGAGGAGGACTTCGAGCTCTTGCTCGACTTCTTGAAGGAGGCCGAGCTCGACCGGGTGGGGGCCTTCACCTACTCCGAGGTCGAGGGGGCGGCGGCCAACGCCCTACCCGGCCGGGTGCCCGAGGAGGTCAAGGAAGAGCGCTACCACCGGCTGATGCAGCTCCAGGCCGAGATCAGCGCCCGGCGCATGCGGCGCTGGCTGGAGAAGGAGATCCCGGTGATCGTGGACGAGCCCGCCGAGGAACCCGGCCTCTGGATCGCCCGCGGACCCGGCGACGCCCCCGGGGTGGACGGGGTGGTCTTCCTCGAGGGCGAGGGCCTCGAGGTGGGCAGGCGCTACCGCGCCCGGGTCACCGGGGCCGACACCTACGACCTCTTCGCCCGCGCCCTGGGACCCCTGGCCAAGCCGGGGGAAGCGGGCGCAGAATAGGAGCGTTATGTATCTGGTGATCGCCGGCGGCGGAGACGTGGGCTCGGAGCTCGCCAAGACCCTGCACACCGAGCACGACGTGGTGGTCATCGACCACTCCCCCGACGCCGCCGAGAGGCTCGCGAACTACGACGTCCGGGTGGTGATCGGCAACGCCACCGACCCGGAGATCCTGCAGGAGGCCGGGGTCGAGCGGGCAGACGCCTTCATCGCCGCCACCAGCATCGACGAGGTCAACCTTATAAGCTCGCTCCTGGCCAAGGGGCTCGGCGCCCGGGAGGCGCTTTGCTTCGTGGGCCGGGCCGACTACGCCGAGGTGCTCACCGACCCCCGCACCATGGACATCCTGGGCACCCGGATCGACAAGGTGCTCTGGCCCCAGCGCTCCCTGGCCCAGGAGATCCTGGAGATCATCCTGATCCCGAAAGCCCTGGACACCGAGGAGCTCGCCGGCGGCCGCCTGCGGCTGATCGAGTACCTGGTCGAGGAAAACGGCCCCTACGCCCACCGCTACCTGGGGGACCTGGAGTGGCCCGAGGGCACGCTGCTCCTCGGCGTGGTGCGCAAAGGCGAGTTCATCTCCGCCCGTGAGCCCGACTTCGCCGAGCTGGTCCTGGAGCCCGGCGACCACCTGATCTTCGTCGCCACCCGCAGCTCCTTCCCCATCCTCCACGCCTACTTCGCCGGCACCGAGCGGGTGCGGAAGATCATGATCGTGGGCGGCGGCGCGGTTGGCTACATGGTCGCCCGCGAGCTGGAAAAGAGCGGGGTCGAGCTGGTCTTGATCGAGATGGACGAAAAGCGCGCCGCCTGGCTCTCCGAGCACCTCTCCCGCACCCTGGTGCTGCAGGGCGACGGCACCGACCTCGAGCTCCTCGAGGCCGAGGGCATCGAGGAGACCGACGTCCTGGTGGCGGTCACCAACAACGACGAGAAGAACCTCCTGGTCTCGCTGCTGGCCAAGCAGGTGGGGGTGGAGAAGGTCATCACCCGGGTGGGCAAGAGCGAGAACCGACCGCTCTTCGAGCGGGTGGGGATCGACATCCCCCTCACCCCCCGCCAGGCGGCGGTGCGCGAGGTGATCCACCACCTGAACCCCGACGGCATCGAGCACCTGGCGGTGATCGAGGACAAGGTCGAGCTGATCGAGGTGCCGGTGGGCGAGGCCGCCCTGGGCAAGAAGATCGAGGAGCTCGAGCTTCCGGCCAAGGCGGTGGTGGTGGCGGTGCTGCGGCCGCGGACGGTGGAGCTCGCCCGCCCCGAGCTCGAGCTTCGGCCCGGCGACCGCCTGCTCGTCCTCACCCCCCGCGAGCTCACCGACGAGGTGGCCCGGGCCTTGGGTTCGGCGTCATGAGCCGGTTCGTCCTCTACGTCATCGGGGTCGCCTACTGGGTGATCGGCTGGGTGCTGCTCGCCTTCGCCGGCCTGGCGCTGCTCTGGCGCGAGGAGGGCTACTCCTTCTTCTTCGCGGCCATGGTGGGGCTCGGGCTCGGCTACCTCTTCCAGCTGCTGGGCGAGGCCAAGGCCGAGCCGAGGCGGAGCGAGGCGCTCTTCTCGGTGGCGATCCTCTGGCTCCTGGTCCCCCTGCTTGGTGCCCTGCCCTACTGGTTCGGCGGCTACTTCGGCTTCGTCGACGCCCTCTTCGAGTCGATGTCCGGCTTCACCACCACCGGGGCCACCGTGCTCACCGACTTCGGCGCCCTCACCAAGAGCCTCTTCCTCTGGCGGGGGCTCTCCCAGTGGTTCGGCGGGGTGGGGATCATCCTGCTCTTCATCGCCGTGCTCCCCCACCTGGCGGTGGCCGGGCGCCAGATGTTCTTCGCCGAGTCCACCGGGGTGCAAAAGGAGAAGATGACCCCCCGCCTCAAGCACACCGCCGAGTCGGTGCTCCGGGTCTACGTCGCCCTCACCCTGGGGGCGATGATCGGCTACCTGATCGGGGGCATGGGGCTTTACGACGCCCTCGCCCACGCCCTCACCACCATCCCCGCCGGGGGCTTCAGCCCCCGGGGCGACTCCTTCGCCTCCTTCAGCCCGCTGGCCCAGTGGGTGGCGGTGGTCTTCATGTTCCTCGCCGGCACCAACTTCATGCTGCAGTTTCGGCTCTTCTTCCAGCGCCAGCCCCGGCCGCTGCTTTCCGACCCCGAGTTCCGCGCCTACGCCCTGGTGGTGCTGGTGGCCGGGCTGGGGCTTTTCGCCTACCTCTTCGGCCACCACGACTACGGCCTGGAGGCAAGCCTCCGCCACGCCTTCTTCCAGGTGGTCTCGATCCTCACCACCACCGGCTACGCCAGTACCGACTTCGCCCAGTGGACGGTGCCCGCCCAGGTGATCCTGATCGCGCTGATGTTCCTGGGCGGCTCGGCGGGCTCAGGCGCCGGCGGCATCAAGATCGTGCGCTGGCGGATCATGCTCTACCACATCCTTCGGGAGCTGAAGCGCACCCTGCACCCGCAAGCGGTGATCCCCCTTAGGCTCGGCGGCCGCCCGGTGGGCGAGGACGTGCTGCGACAGGTCACCGCCTTCGTCACCCTCTACGTCATCACCTTCGCCACCGGCGCCTTGGTGGTGGCGCTCTTAGAGGGCGACCTGGTGGTCGCCTTCACAGCCAGCGCCGCCACCGTGGGCAACATTGGCCCCGGGCTCGGGGCCGTGGGCCCCATGGCCAACTTCGCCTGGATGCACCCCTTCACCAAGCTGGTGCTCACCTTCGAAATGTGGGCCGGCCGCATCGAGCTGATCCCGGTCTTTTTGCTTTTCTACCGCGAGCTCTGGCGCGGGGTTTTAAGGCGCTAGCGTATTTCCAACACCCGCCCTTGCTTTAAACCCAAAGCACACAATTCCTCATCGCTAAACCTGTCAATATTTTCGAAAATTAATTCTGCGAACTCTGCACCATCAATAAACCCTATGGGCCTTGCTGGATCTGAAGCTGCTAGATTCTTTGCAGCCTCGCTCACGCGACGAGTTGTAGTAACAATGATTCCGCGGTCACCACTTTGCATAGAATTGCGTAACTGCATAACAGCGGTTTCGCTTAACTCACCCCTATCATCGCGATAGCATTTCACTTGGATGCGCACTACTTGATCTCCCGGCAATGTAGTTATCAAATCAGTATCTGCGCCTGGAGGAGCGTTTGTCGTCGGCAGCTTTCTTAACCCAGGATAGTAGAAGGAAAGCACTTTCCTAACCGCCTCTTCGAAACTTGGGCTATTAATACCAGGCAACCTACCCGATGAGAGGAGCTCAATGTACCGCGCCTTCAATTCCTGATCTCGAGTAGTACTATCCATCGTACAGCTCATGTAATTGTCAGGGTTTTCGACAACGTTTTTAACCAAATCCGCCGGAAGCTCAAAAACGGACTGACGCCCCTTCAATGCATCATGTAATGCAGCAGGCAACTCAGATCGCGGTATAGGACGTTTATTAAATAAGTACTTGATCTTAATCCAGTGCGGATATCCTTCTTCGTCAGTAGCCAAGTCCGGCTTAAATGTATATTTACTTTTAACTACACCAAAATAGACTTTATCTCCGTCTGGAATTGCTACTATATCACCCTCTTTAATTTGATTTACAAATCGGTCAACAATGCTTGCAATTTGAGCCAATTGCCTCGGGTTGTAATCGTATTGTTCCTTTAACTTTTCAGCAATCTGTTCTCGCGTAAGACCCGTAAGATCACCAACAGCCGGCCATCCAATAGCAACCATGTCATTGGTTAAGAACTCCTGCAACCTATAAATGTTATGTGGCCACGGACGAACGACCCAAGCCCTACTTGCCATTTTTATCACTCCTTTCTAGATCATCTACCACCTTAGCAAGTGGCATCGAAACTTTACGTGACGAAATGCCAAGTAAAGGAAAAACAATGCTTTAGAATGAAATCTTGGCCTAAAATCGTATACCCTGGTTTTATGGCCAAGGTCGAATCCTTCGAGCTCGACCACACCCGGGTGAAAGCGCCCTACGTGCGCCTCGCGGCCCGGGGCGAGGGGCTGACCAAGTGGGACCTGAGGCTCGCCCAGCCCAACAAGGCGGCCC
>JAMOVS010000170.1 GCA_027061845.1 Thermaceae bacterium | reverse complement strand
CGATCACCTCGCGGGCGAAGACCTCGGCGGCGTCCTGGTCGGTGAGGTAGTCCCCGCCCTTGACGGTGTCGAACATGTGCCACTCCCAGTGGTCCTCCTCGACGTTGCCGAGGGCGGCGCCGATGCCCCCCTGGGCGGCGCCGGTGTGGGAGCGGGTGGGATAAAGCTTCGAGATCACCGCCACGTCGGCGCCCGAGTGCGCGGCGTAGAGGGCCGCGGTCAGCCCGGCCCCGCCGGCGCCGATCACCAGTACGTCGTGTTGGTGTGCCATCCCCTACCTCCCTATCCCATGGGCTGGTAGCGCCAGCCCCAGAGCGCAATCGTGCCGAAGACCGTCACCAGGAAGACGAAGGTGTAGACCAGCACCTTCACCCAGGCGCGAACGCGCCCCGACGCGATGTAGTCGTCGATGACGTAACGGAGCCCGTTGGTGCCGTGAAGGATCGAGAGAAACAGCAGCACCCAGTTGTAGAACTTCCACACCGGAGAGTTCATCACCTTGACCATGTGGGCGTAGTTGAGCTCGTGGTGGAAGTTGAAGACCACCGCCCGGGTGTAGAGGTGGCCCAACACCAGGAAGACCAGCAGCACCCCGGAAACCCGCATGAAGATCCACCAGGCGAGCTCGAGGTTGCTGGTCGCCAGCCTCTTGGCTTCTTCGAACTGGCGGGCGCGCATCGCCATCACTCACCACCCCCAAACACGTGCCCGAGCATGGCGAAGAGCATCGGAAAACCGACGATCACGTAAAGAACCCAAACTCCATACCAGAGCTGCCGTTGATACTTGACCCCCCAGGAGGTGAAGTCCATCAAGATGATGCGGAGCCCGTTGAGCGCGTGATAGAGGACGAGCGCCGCCACAGCCACGAGACCGAGCCCGAAGATGGGATTGGCTTCGAACGCCAGCAAGGCGTTGAACCACTTGGGCCCGAACATCGAACTGGAGATCTCGGTGACGTGGAGGGTCAGGAAGAGGATGATTGCCACCCCCGAGATTCGATGGAGGTAGAAAGCCCATTGCCCTTCTCTGCCGCGGTACATATCCCCTCCTTTTCGGCCCCAGTTTAACCCTGCCCCAGCGAAGAATGTCCCTGAAACACGCGGCCTCTTGGAGGTCGCCGGGGGATACGCCCACCCGGTACCCCCACCGATGGTGGCCCTGACCTGGAGAAATTTGGACAACCCCGAAAGCGATTCTCGGGCACCACGGTCACCGGAGCAATTTACGATATTCAAGGGGAAAACGGCCGAAATCGCGGGGCCGGGATCGGAAAAATTTGGACGACTCCGCTGCCCAATCTTGACAAAACCGCTCCGACCCCCCATAATGCCCTTGGTAGGCGGGGGTACCCCGCACCCTCGAGGAAGGGAGGTAGAGAGATGGAGCTTTTCGGATTCGGGCCTCACCTGATGATCGACGGATACGACGCGGACCCCGAGCGGCTCGCCGACCGCGACCTGATCTACAAGGTCCTCGACGAGCTGCCGGAGAAGATGGAGATGACCAAGGTCCTTCCCCCTTCGGTCTACGAGTACAAGGGGGAGACCGAGGAAGACGAAGGCCTGGCCGGCGTGGTGATCATCGCCGAGTCGCACATCGCCATCCACACCTTCCCCAAGCGGCGCTTCATCAGCGTGGACATCTTCTCCTGCAAGGACTTCGAGGTCGAGACCGCCGTTCGTTACCTCACCGAGGCCTTCGGCATCCAGCGCTACGAGACCTACCTGGTCAACCGCGGCAAGGAATACCCCAAGAACGCGGAAGAGGCCCGGATGATCCTCGAGGGCGAACGGGAGTACCTGGAAGCCCGCATCGCCTAAACCCGACGAAGACTTCCGCCGGCCGCGTTCGCGGCCGGCGTGTGTTTTTCAGCCGGAACTAGAAGAACGCTTCCGAAACGCCGTCGAAGACGAACTGCACCGCCAGCGCCGCCAGCAAAACGCCGAGCACCCGGGTGACCACGTTGACCCCGGTGCGGCCGAGCAAACGGCTGATCCGGTCGGCCAGGCGGAGCGCCCCGTAAGCCAGGATCAGCACCAGGGCCGCCGCCGCCGCCACCACCGCCCAGCCCAAGGCCAGGGGGCGGGCCTCGGCCATCAGCACCAGGACGCTGGCCATCGCCCCGGGACCGACGAGGAGCGGAATCGCCAGGGGAAAGACGCTGATGTCCTCGCGGGTCCGCGCCTCCTCCTCTTCCTCCGGGGTCTCGCGCACCCGGTGAACGAAGACCATGTCCAGGGCGATCTTGAAGAGCAGGATCCCGCCGGCGGTGCGAAAGGCGGCCAGCCCGATCCCCAGGTAGCGGAGCAGCGGCTCGCCGAAGAAGCCAAAGAAGATCAGCAAGAGGGTGGCGATCGTCACCGCCCTTTTGGCGATCCGCTGCCGCTCGGCCTCGGGCCGGTCCCCGGCCAGGGCCACGAAGACCGGGGCCAGCCCCACCGGGTCCATGACCACCAAGAGGGTGGTGAAGGCCTTTAAGAAGAGGGTCAGCGGGTCCAACGCTAGACCAGCATCTCTTCAAAGTAGTTCTGCAAGCGCTTGGCCTCGGGCTCGCCCCGGGCCACCACCAGGATCGTGTCGTCGCCGGCCAGCGTGCCCACCAGGTCGTCGTTCTTGAGCTTGTCGATGAGGAGCGCGATGCCCGCGGCGTGGCCCAGGGCGGTGCGCAGCACGATGATGTTGCCGCCGCGGTCGATGTCCTGCACGAAGTCCTTGAACTGACGCTTGAGCTCGGCCTCGACGTCCTCCTCGAGCTCGATCGGGGCCAGCGCGTACTTGTGCTTGCCCCGTCCCAGCGGCACCCGGACCAACCGGAGCTCGCTGATGTCGCGGCTGACCGTGGCCTGGGTGACGTTGAAGCCCTCCTGACGGAGCCTTTCCACCAGCTCGGCCTGGGTCGAGATTTCCTCGCGCGAGACGATCTCCTGGATCTTTTTATGACGCAGTTCCTTATTAGGCATAGACGATCCCTCCCGGGTTTTCCCCGGAGATTATACAGGTTTTTGCATAAACCCGAGTGCTCGAGTTAACAAACGTTCGGCAAGGGCCCGTTTGGAGGCCTTACCCCAGGCCTCGGTGCGGCCCGAGGGCTCAATAATTACCAGGCGGTTTTCGTCGGCCCCGAACGCGGTCTCGGGATCGGTGGGGTGGTTCAGGCAGATCAGGTCCAGGTTTTTCTTCTTCAGCTTTTCAAACGCCCGGTCGAGCCCCCGCTCGGTCTCCATGGCAAAGCCCACCAGCACCTGATCCCGCTTGCGCTTCCCCAGCTCGGCCAGGATGTCGGGGGTGCGCACCAGCGTCAAAACCTTCTCCTGGCCCCGTTTGGGCTCTTTTTCACGATGTTTCTCCGCCGGGCGCCAGTCGGCCACCGCCGCCGCCATCACCACCAGGTCCACCTTGGGAAAGCGCTCGAGCACCGCCCGGTGCATCTCCTCCGCGCTCTCCACCGGAACCGTCTCGACCCCGAAGGGGTCGGGAAGGTGCGTGGGGCCGTGCACCAGGATCACCCGCGCTCCGCGGTCGCGGGCGGCCTCGGCGACGGCGTAGCCCATCTTTCCCGAGGAGGGGTTGGAGAGGAAGCGCACCGGGTCCAGGTACTCCCGGGTGGGTCCGGCGGTGACCAGCACGGTGCGCCCGGCGTAGTCCTTCTGGCTGAGGTGGTAGCGAACCCGGGCGGCGAGCTCCTCGGGCTCCAGCATCCGCCCCAGCCCGGGCGCCTCCCCCACCGCCGCCATCGCCCCGTAGGCGGGGCCGGCAAAGGCGTGGCCGCGCGCCTTCAGGCGGCCGACGTTGGCGGCCACCGCCGGGTCGGCCCACATCTCGGGGTTCATCGCCGGGGCCCAGAGCACCCGCCGGGCCCCGGCGGCGATCGTCGCCGAGAGCAGGTCCTCGGAAAGGCCCGCCGCCGCCCGGGCGAGGTCGGCGGCGGTGGCCGGGGCCACCAGCACGAGATCGGCCCAATCGGCGAGCTCGAGGTGCAAGACCCGGCCGCTGGGGGCAAACCAGGCGGCATCGGTGGCCACCGGCTGCCCGCTCACCGTGGCCAGGGAGAGCTCGGTGGTAAAGGCGAGCGCCCGCCGGGTGGCCAGGGTGCGGACGGCAAAGCCCGCCTCCCGCAAACGACGGACGACGAGCGGCGCCTTGATGGCGGCGGCGCCGCCGCCCACCGCCAGCAGCACCCGGCGGCCCAAGCTAGGCCTCCTCTTCGTGGTCGGCGGGGTAGAGCTGCTCCATCACCCGGGAGAGCTTGTCCTCGGGGACGATGTTCTCGCCGATGACGAACTGGCCGGTGAGGAGCTCCTTCATCGCCCAGGTCACCGGGTTGGGGTCCGGGACCTCGCCCTCGAGGGTCCGCATCTTGGGCCAGTCCTTGGGCTCGAGGACGGTGTTCTTGAAGTTGTAACGGAGAAGCTGCTGGGCCCTCTTCGCCACCACCACGGTGAGCCGGTACTTCGAGTCCACCAGTTCCAGCAGTTTGTCAATTCCCGGTTCCGCCACGTTCGATCAACCACCTTTCCATCTCGTCGAGCTCGGCCTCGAGCTCGGGGTCTTTTTGAAGCGCCGCTTCCAGCGCGTCCTGGCGGCGGTAGGCCTTGAGGCGCTCGGTCCGCACGATGCGCTCGAGGTCCTGGGTGGCGTCCTCGAGCACGTCGTTGGTCACCACGTAGTCAAAGCCGATTTCGGGAGCCTCCCGGATCTCCCGCTCCGCCCGGCGCAGGCGGGCGGCGATCTCCTCGAGCTTCTTGGGATCCCCGACGCCGGAACGAAGCAGAAGCCGCCGGCGCAGCTCGCTCAGCGAGGGGGGCACGATAAAGACGAAGACCGCGGGAATGCCCAGCTGGGGCGCGCGCTTTTTGACCTGCTTCGCCCCCTCGACCTCGATCTCGAGGAGAACGTCCTCACCCCGGGCCAGGTGGCGCTCCACCGGCTTCCTCGGGGTGCCGTAAAAGTTGCCCACGTACTCGGCGTACTCCAAGAGCTCCTCGTTCTCCACGGCGGCCAGGAAGCGGTCCTTGTCGACGAACCAGTAATCCACCCCGTGCCGCTCGCCGGGACGCGGGGGGCGGGTGGTCATGGAGATCGAGTAGTAAAGCTTGACCCGCTCCAAAAGCCGCTCCCGGAGGGTGCCCTTGCCCACCCCGGAAGCGCCGGTCATGACGAAAAGCGTCCCCTGCGTCAAAGCCGCCTCCAAGCGGACCTATCCT
>JAMOVS010000169.1 GCA_027061845.1 Thermaceae bacterium | reverse complement strand
TCCCACCTGAAGTCGCCGGGTGCCCGTTAACGGGCAGGCGCCTAGGGTGGGGCCCACGACTGGGGCGAAGTCGTAACAAGGTAGCTGTACCGGAAGGTGCGGCTGGATCACCTCCTTTCTAAGGAGCGAAAAAGGCCTGCTTCCCCGCTTTTCAAGGTTTTGGGGCGCCTTCGGGCGCCCTTTTTTTATTAAGGTGGAACCGTGAAACCGGAGCGGCGTCGGGTGGTTTCCGCCGGGGGCGTGGTGATCCGCGGGTGCAAGCGGCCCCGGGTGCTCCTCATCGCCACCCGGGGAATGCGGGTCTGGGCCTTGCCCAAGGGCCGGGTCGAGCCCGGCGAGCGCCACCGCGAGGCCGCGCTGCGCGAGGTCCGCGAGGAGACCGGCATCAAGGCCGCGATCGTCCGCGACCTGGGCAAGGTGCGCTACTACTTCACCGTCCACGAAGAAGTCGGCCAGGTCAACATCTCCAAGACCGTCCACTACTACCTGATGCGCTTCAAGGCCGGCCGCCCCACCCCCCAGCTCGAGGAGGTCGACGCCGCCCGCTGGGTGGGGGTCAAGAAGGCACTTTCGCTGCTCACGTATGATAACGAGCGAAAGGTGCTGGAGCGGGCGCTCGCCCACTGGAGGGAACGATGCCAAAAGCGCTCTTTACCGACCTCTACGAGCTGACCATGGCCTATTCCTACTTCAAGCGGGGGCTCAACACCCCCGCGGTCTTTGATCACTACGTGCGCCCACCGGTCCGCTACCGCCGGTTTCTGGTCTTCGCCGGGCTGGACTCGGCGCTTTCCTTTCTCGAAAACCTGCGCTTTAGCCAGGAGGACCTCGCCTACCTCGACTCCCTGGGCCTTTTCGACTGGCACTTTCTCGACTACCTCGAGGCCTTCCGCTTCACCGGCGACGTCTGGGCCATGGACGAGGGCGAGATCGTCTACCCTGGCGAACCGCTCTTCACCGTCGAGGCCCCCCGGATCGAGGCCCAGATCGTCGAGACCGCGCTTTTGAACACCCTGAACTTCGAGACCCTGATCGCGAGCAAGGCGGCCCGGGTCCTGCTCGCCGCCGGCCGTGAGGCGAGCGTCGTCGACTTCTCCCCCCGCCGCGACCACGGCGAGGACGCCGCCATGAAGGTGGCCCGCTCCGCCTACCTGGCCGGCTTCGACGGCACCTCGAACACCGAGGCGGGAAGGCGGTGGGGCATCCCGGTGGTGGGCACGATGGCCCACAGCTACGTGATGAGCTTCCCCGACGAGCTCACCGCCTTCCGCGCCTTCGCCGAGGATCACCCCAGGCCGATCCTCCTGATCGACACCTACGACACCATGGAGGGCCTGGAGCACGCCATCCTGGTGGCCAAGGAGCTCGAGGCCCAAGGCCGGCGGCTCGTCGGCGTGCGCATCGACTCCGGCGACCTCCCCGAGCTCACCCAGAAGGTCCGCGCCCGCCTCGACGAAGCCGGCCTCTCCTACGTAAAGATCTTCATCTCCGGCGACCTCGACGAGTACAAGATCCGCGACTTCAAGGCCGCCGGCGGGGTGGCCTGGGGCTACGGCGTCGGCACCCGGCTGGGCACCTCCTTCGACCTCCCCGCCTTCAGCGGGGTCTACAAGCTGGTCTGGGACGCCGACGGCCCCCGCATCAAGAAGAGCCCGGGCAAGCGCACCCTGCCCGGCAAGAAGCAGGTCTGGCGCCAGGAAGAGGGCGACCTGGTGGCGCTCCGCCCCGAGGTCCACCCCGGCCGGCCCCTGCTTCGCCGGGTCATGGAGCGAGGAAAGCGGCTGGTCCCCGCCCCCGACCTCGCCGCTCTGCGCCAGGCCACCCGGGAAAAGCTCTTCGCCCTGCCCGAGGAGCAGCGGGTCATCGACCGGCCCCAGGCGCCCACTTACCCGGTCCGGGTATCGGAAAAACTGAAGCAGCTCCAGGAAGGCACCGCCTCCCACGTGTAGCAACGCCGTGCAACACGCACTTGCCGCCGCTTCCGGCCGGGAAGTAGCATGGGGGCGGTAACGGCATAAAGGAGGTGTCGAATGCTTGGAGGATACGCACACCGGTTGGCCAAGATCGACCTGACCAACCGGACCGTCAGCTACGAGGCGCCCAGCGAAGACGACCTGAAAAAGTACATCGGCGGCCGCGGCCTGGGGGTGAAGTACGTCTTCGAGAACGGCCCCGAGGTGGAGCCCTTCTCCCCCGACAACCTGATGGCGGTGATGATCGGCCCCCTGACCGGCACGCTGGCCAAGATGAGCGGCCGCATCGCGGTGATCACCAAGAGCCCCCTCACCGGCACCATCGCCGACAGCCACATGGGCGGCTGGACCGGCGCCAAGCTGCGCTGGGCCGGGTTCGACGGCCTCTTGATCAAGGGGGCGGCGGACAAGCCGGTCTACCTCCTGGTGAAAGACGGCCAGGTCTCGATCGAGGACGCCTCCGACCTCTGGGGCAAGACCACCCACGAGGTGCACGAGATCCTGCGCCGCCGCCACGGCGAGGAGGCCGACGTGATGGCGATCGGCCCCGCCGGCGAGCGGCTGGTTAAGTTCGCCAACTGGATCAACAACGACGAGCGGGCCGCCGGCCGCAACGGCACCGGCGCGGTGGCGGGCTCGAAGAAGCTCAAGGCGATCGTCATCGTCGGCGACAAGGACAACGTCCCCAAGCCGGTGGACAAGGACGCCTGGCGCGAGGCCGACAAGAAGGCGCTGGCCGGCATCGTCGACGAGAAGAACGTCACCGCCCCCAAGAAGGGCGGCCTCAGCGTCTACGGCACCAACGTGCTGATGAACATCGTCAACTCGATCGGCGCCCTGCCCACGCTGAACGCCCAGCACACCCAGTTTGAAGACGCCGACAAGATCTCCGGCGAGTACGTCCGCGAGCACATCCTGGAGAAGGACAACACCTGCCACGCCTGCCCGGTGGCCTGTAAGAAGATGGTGCGCATCCGGGTCAACGGCGAGGAGATCGTCTTCGAGTCGGTGGAGTACGAGTCCGCCTGGGGGCTGGGCGCCGACGTGGGCAACGGCGACATCCACTGGGTGGGCTACGCCATCTACCTGGCCAACGCCTACGGCATGGACACGATCGAGCTCGGCAACGTGCTCGCCGTCCTCGCCGAGGCCACCCAGCGGGGCTACGTCGCGAAGGAAGAGGGCCTCGAATGGGGCGACAAGCAGCGCGAGGCCGACCTGATCAAGAAGATCGCGATGCGCGAGGGCTTCTACGAGAAAGCCGGCGAAGGCGCCGCGGGCTTTGCCGAGCTCCTCGGCCACGGGGAGCTGGCGATGAGCGTCAAGGGCCAGGCGATCCCCGCCTACGACCCCCGCGGCCTCAAGGGCATGGGCATCGCCTACGCCACCAGTAACCGCGGCGCCTGCCACCTCCGGGCCTACACCCCGGCCTCGGAGCTCCTCGGCGTGCCGTATAAGTCCGACCCCTTGGAGTGGAAGGGCAAGGCCGAGCTCACCATCCTGCTCCAGGACCTTTCGGGCTTCACCGACTCGCTCGACGTCTGCAAGTTCGCCCAGTTCGCCGAGGGGCCGGAGGAGTTCGCGGAGCAGTTCTCCGCCTACACCGGCATGAAGATCACCGGCGAGGACGTGCTCAAGATCGGCGAGCGGGTCTACAACCTGGAGCGCTACTACAACAACCTGGTGGGCTACGGCGAGGGCTCGGACTACCTGCCCCAGCGCTTCCTCAAGGAGCCCTCCGACTCCGGCGGCTCCAAGGGCCACGTCTGCGAGCTCGACGAGATGCTGGCCGAGTACTACGAGAAGCGCGGCTGGAAGAACGGCGTGGTGCCGGAGGAAAAGCTCAAGGAGCTGGGCATCCTCTAAGGGCGCTTTTTAAAGGGGGCGGGCAAGGCCCGCCCCCTTTACTTTTGGAAGGCGGCCTCGAAGAAATCGGCGAGCCGCCGGTAGAGCACCCGGCGGTTTTCCTTTTTCAAAATCCCGTGCCCCTCGTCCTCGAAGACGAGCTTTTCGTAGGGGACGCCGTGGGCTTTTAGGCGCGCCTCCACCGCCCGGACGTTCTCCGGGGTGACGTTGGGGTCGAGCGCGCCCTGCACGATCAGGAGATCCCCCTCGATCCGGTCCACGTAGTGAATCGGCGAGCGCTCCTTGTAGCGCTCGGGCACCTCCTCGGGGCTCCCCCCGAGCATCTCCTCGGAGTAGGGCCTGAGGTCGGGCCGGGTGGTCTCGTAGTCGAGGACCAGGTCGGTCATGCCGCAGATCGGCGCGGCGGCGGCCACCAAGCGGCGGGGGGCGTGGGTGATCTGCCACCAGCTGGAATAGCCCCCGTAGGAGGTGCCGGTCACCCCCACCCGGTAGGGCTCGGCGAGGCCGGCTGCGATCAGGGCCTCGATCCCGGTCTCGATGTCCTCTTGCTCGAGCCCACCCCAGCCGGTTTCCTTGATCTTTTCCTGGAAGGCGCGGCCGTAGCCGGTGGAGCCCCGGTAGTTGGGCAGGAAGACGTGGAACCCCCGGGCCAGGTAGTACTGCACCTCGGGGGAAAGCCATCGGCTGGCGCGGGCGGTGGGGCCGCCGTGGACGAGCACGATGGTGCCCTTGGGGCGCCCCTTCGCCCGGTAGAAAAGCCCGTGGAGGGGGGTGCCGTCGCTACCCTTCCAGAAGAAGTCCTCGGCCGGGACGAGGCCTTCCGGAACTAAGGCGTCGATCCCGGTAAGGCTTTCGAGGCCGCCGTCAGTGAGCCGCACCAGGTCGGCGGGGCGGGTGCTGCTTTGATGGTAAGCCACCCAGTCCCCCTCGAAGATCCCAAGGAGCCTGAGCTCGCCGTCCTCGGGCCCCACCTTTTTTAGCACCTCGCCCTTTTGGGTCAGCACCAGGGTGTAGCCGCGGGCGTTTTCCACCGCGTAGACCCCGAGGTAGGGGGTGTTTTCAAGGCGAAAAACGCTTTCGATGGAAAACCCGGCCTCCTCCAGGACGTCTTGCCGGGCTCCCGCAAGGTCGGCAAGGCCTACCTTGCGGGCGGTGCCCTCCTCGACCAGGTAAAAGAGCCTTCCGTCCCGGGTCCAGGTGGCCCGCGCCTTGCCCCGACGGCCGGCCGAAAGCACCCGGCGATCCTCGTTGCCCTCCACGTCCACCACCCAGACCTCGCGGCTCCCCGGGTGGGGGCCCCGGCGGTCGTAGAGCAGCTGGCGGCCGTCCGGAGCGAGCTCGAGGCCGTAGGTCCCGGCCCGCTCGGGGGCGGCGAGGCGGCGGTGTTCGCCGGTCTCGAGGTC
>JAMOVS010000168.1 GCA_027061845.1 Thermaceae bacterium | reverse complement strand
ATCACCGACGCGAATGCGGAAAGGCTCTTCCGATGGAAGCGCTAGTCTTCACCGCCCTCCTCCACTACCACGAGGTGAGCCTGAAAGGGCGAAACCGGGCCCGGTTCGAGCAGATCCTGCTCTCCCGGGTGCAGGAGGCCCTCGTTGGCCTTGACCTAAAAGTGAGCCGGATCCCGGGGCGGATCCTGGTGCGGAACGTCCCCGAGGCAAAGCTCGAGAAGGTCAAGGAACGGCTTTCCAAGGTCTTTGGCCTCGCCAACTTCGCCTTCGCCCTCGAGGCCGACCCCGATCTCGAGGTCCTCGCCGAGCTGGCGCTGAAGCTGATCCCCAAGGAGGTCAAGACCTTCCGGGTGAGCGCCAAGCGGGGCAACAAGAAGCTCCCCTTCACCTCGATCGAGGCCGAGCGCGAGGTGGGCGGCCGCATCGCGGCGAAGACCGGCCTCAAGGTCGACCTCAAAAACCCCGAGCTCACCGTGTTTCTTGAGTTCGCCCTGGACCGAGCCTGGGTCTACACCGACCGGCTCCGCTTCCCCGGCCCCGGCGGGCTGCCGGTGGGGGCGAGCGGCAAGGTGATGACCCTGCTCTCGGGCGGCATCGACTCCCCGGTCGCCGCCTGGCGGGTAATGAAGCGGGGGGCCAAGAGCGCCTTCGTCCACTTCCACTCCTACCCCCACACCGACTTCGCCTCGGCGGTCAAGGCCAAACGCGAGGCCGAGGTGCTGGCCGCCTGGCAGGGGGGCGCGAGGCTCTACCTGGTGCCGCTCGCCGGGGTGCAAGCCGAGATCTTCGCCAAAAGCCCGGAGAAATACCGCACCCTCCTCTACCGCCGCTTCATGCTTAGAATCGCCGAGCGCCTGGCCGAGCGCGAGGGGGCGGGGGCGCTCGTCACCGGCGACGCGCTGGGCCAGGTGGCAAGCCAAACTTTAGAGAACTTGCACGCGGTCTCCAAGGCGGTGGACGCCCTGGTGCTCAGACCCCTCATCGCCATGGACAAGGTCGAGGTGATCGAGGAGGCGAAACGAATCGGCACCTACGAGATCAGCATCCTGCCGCAGCAAGACTGCTGCTCCTTCCTGGAGCCCCGGCGCCCCGCCACCCGGGCCACGCCGGAAGAGCTCGCGGATGCCGAAGCCGGGCTCGACGTCCCCGCCCTGGTGGAGGCGGCGCTCGCGAAGGCCGAGCTCCTCAAGATCCCCTCGCCCTACAAGGGGGAAGCGGTCCCCGACCCCGTGCCCCCGGAGGAGGTCTAGGTGAAGCGCGTCCTTGCCCTTTTACTGTTTCTCGCCCTCGCCCTCGCCGCCGAGCGGGTCTACGTCGCCCCCGACGACGGCGTCGGCTACCTCAAGAACCTGATCCGAAGCGCCGAGCGCGAGATCGACCTCGCCCTCTACCTCTGGACCCGGGGCCGGCTCGACCTCGCCGAGGAGATGGCCCGGGCGCGCCGGCGGGGGGTGCGGGTACGGGTCATCCTGGACGAGCGCCCGGGCGGCGAGGGCCAAGACCCCCAGGTGCTCGAGGTCTTAAAGGGCGCCGGCATCGAGGTCAAGTTCGCAAGTCCCCTGCGCTTTGCCAACTACCACATCAAGGCGATGCGGGTGGACGACCGGCTCTGGATCTCCTCCAGCAACTGGACCCGCTCCTCCTTCGAGCGAAACCGGGAGTACAGCCTGGTCACAGGCCGCTTAGACTGGGTGGCCGAGTTCAAAAAGGTCTTCGAGGCCGACTGGCAGGGCCGGGCCCTGCCCCTGGACGACGCCAAGCTGGTCTGGAGCCCGGAGCGGGTCTACTCGATCTTCCGGCCGTTTTGGGAGGGCAACGCCAAGCGCCGCATCCTGGGCCTGATCGAGTCGGCCGAACGGGACCTCTTCATCGAGCAAAACGGCCTCACCGACGAGGACGTCTATAACGCCCTCCTGGAGGCGATGGACCGCGGCGTGCGGGTGCGCGTTTTGGGCTCGGCCAGCGCCAGGGAGAGCGGCTACTTTGGCCGCATGGCCGCTCGCCTCGCGGAACAGGGCGCCGAGGTCCGCTACCTCGAAGGGCTCAAGGTCCACGCCAAGGCGATGCTGGTGGACGGGAAGGTCGCCTTTTTGGGCTCGCAGAACTTCACCGCCACCGCCCTCACCGCAAACCGGGAGCTCGGGGCGGTGATCGGAGAGGGCCGGGCCTTTTCCCGGCTCAAGGTCACCATGGAAAGGGACTGGGCCAAGGCCGCCCCCGCCGCCCCCAGGCCCTCCGGGGCCGTGCCCTGGCATGAGGCCGGGCGTTACCTGGGCCAGGTGATCCAGGTCGAGGGCCGGGTGCTCGGGATCAAGGACGCGGGCGGGGTCTACCGGCTCGTCTTCGACCCCGATGAGCGCTTCGTGGTGGTGATCCCGAAAAGCGAGGCCCACCGCTTCCCGCTTAAAAGCTACGTCGGCCGCGTGATCCGGGTGACCGGCCAGGTGCGCGCCTTCCACGGCCGGCCCGAGATCGTGGCCAAGAGCCCGAAGCAGATCGAGGTGGTTCGGTGAAGGAGCTCTTGGATCTACTGGACGCGCTGGGCCTGGAGGCCCGCGAGGCCGAAAACTACGTCGTCGGCGAGCAAAGAAGCGACGACGAGATCGTCCGCGTCTACCTCTCGCCCGAGGGCGAGGTGCGGCTCGAGCGCCGGCGGATCGAGGGCGACGAGGTCCGCCCGGCGGCGCTCGCCGGCGTCCCCGGCGAGTACCTGCGCCGGGTCGAGGTGCTCGAGGTCTTCTTCGCCCGCGACGTGGAAAACCCGGTCAGCCTGATCGCCGACTGGCTCGCGGGCGCCCGCCCGGAGTGACTAGAGCGCCTTGAAGACTTCCTCGACGTCGGCGAGGACCCGCCTCGCGTCTTCCTCGCTGAAGTAGCCCATCAGCGAAACGCGGAAGATCCGGCCCCGGAGCGGCCCCTGGCCGCCCGCGATGCGGTAGCCCCGATTTAAGAAAGCACCGGCGAGCTCTTTATAGGAAACCCCCGGGGGCAGGTAAAAGGCGGCGGTCGCCGGGCTTCGGTAAGCCTCCGGCGCGGGTTCGCCGCCCTTCGCGGGGACCGGCCGGAGGCCGTAGCGTTCCCCCAGGGCGTAAAGCGCCCGGTTCCAGCCGGCCTTCTTCTCCAGGTGAGCGTCGAGCTCGGGGAGGAGCACGCGGAGCACCGCCCGCGCCGCCAGCACCAGGTTGATCGCCGGGGTGTAGGCGCCCTCCCCTACCCGCTGGCGCTCGAGCTCGCGGGCCAGGTTCAGGTAGTAGCCCCTTGGTTTCAAGGTGGAAAGGGCGCGGTTTCCAAGTGCAACGAAGGCGAGTCCGGGCGGCAGCATCAGGCCCTTTTGGCTGCCGGAGATGGCGGCGTCGAGCCCCATCGCGTCGAGCGCGAAGGGGGTTAGGAAAAGGCTGGTCACCGCGTCCGCGACCACCAGGATTTCGGGGTTTTTCTCCCGGGCCGCCCGGGCGATCTCGGCCAGGGGGTTCAAGACCCCGGTCGAGGTCTCGGAGTGGGTGAGGAAGAGCCCCCGGGTCTCCCCGGTGATCCGCTCGAGGACGACCTCCGGGTCCAGCACCTCGCCCCAGGGGAGCTCGAGCCGCTCGACCGAAAGCCCGAGCGCCTCCCCGATCTCGGCCCAGCGCTCGCTGAACTTGCCGGAGACCGGCACCAGGACCCTCTCCCCGGGGGCAAAGAGCCCGGCCGCCGCCGCCTCCATGCCGCCGGTGCCGCTGGCGGTGAGAACGACCACCTCGCCGGCGGTGCCGAAGGCCGCTTTTAGCCCCTCGCGCACCGCCAGGAAGGCCTCCCGGGCGGGCTCGGTGCGGTGGTGGATCTGGGGGCCGGAAAGCGAAAGGCGCGCCCGGGGGTGCAGCTCCACCGGGCCGGGGGTGAGCAAAATCTCCCGCCTCATAGCTCGGCCACGTCCACCCGCTCGATCAGCTCGAGCGATTCCAGCGCCCTTAGGACCTCGTCCCCGGGCCGCTCGTCCACCGAGAGCACGAAGAGCGCCTGGCCCCCGGGGCGGTCGCGCCCGAGCTGGAGCCCGGCGATATTGACCCCGGCCTCGCCGAGGAGCGTCCCCACCCGGCCGACCACGCCGGGGCGGTCGTAGTTCTTGCAAACCAGCAGGGTCCCCTCCAGCACGCTTTCCAGGGGGTAGCCGTCGATGCCCACCAGCCGCGGCTGGCCCCCGAGCACGGTGCCCTGGGCGGTGCGCTCCTCTTTGTCGGTCTGGAGCCGGACCTCGACCAGCTGGGCGTAGCCCTCGATCTCGGGGACCTTACGCACCGAGAGGGCGATGCCCCGCTCCTTGAGCAGGGGCCTGGCCGCGATCAGGTTGACCCCCTCCGAGAGCACCCGCTCCAAAAGCCCCTTCGCCACCGCGGTGGCCACCGGCTCGGGGTCGGCCTCGAACTCGCCGTAGAAGGCGACCTCGACCCCCTGCACCCGGCCCCGGGTGATCTGGGCCAGCAGCTTCCCCAGCCGCTCGCCGAGGGGGACAAAGCCCCTAAGGGCGCGGAAGGCCTCGGGGTCGAAGCCGGCGTTGATGGCGTAGGCGATCTCGCCCTCGAGGGCGGCGATCACCCGCTTCAAGACCTCCTCCCCCACCCGGGTCTGGGCCTCGGCGGTGTTGGCCCCGAGGTGGGCGGTGTGCACCACCTGGGGGTGCTGGACCAGGGGGTGGTCCTTGCCCGGGGGCTCCTTGGCGAAGACGTCGAGCCCGGCGGCGAAGAGATGGCCCTCGTTAAGGACCTCCAAGAGCGCGTCCTCCTGGACGATCCCGCCCCGGGCCGCGTTCACCACCACCGCCCCCCGGGGCAGGAGGTAGAGCTCGCGGCGGCCGATCATGCCCCTCGTTTCGTCGGTGAGCGGGGTGTGCACGGTGAGGAAGTGGGAGCGGCGGAGCAGGTCCTCGAGCTCGTCCAAAAGCTCGACCCCGAGCTTCTCCGCCCGGGCGCGGGGGATGTAGGGGTCGTAGGCGAGGACCTTCATGTCGAACCCCTTGGCGAACCGGGCCACCTGGCTCCCGATGCGGCCGAGGCCGACGATGCCCAGGGTCTTGCCCATGAGCTCGCGGCCTAAAAATTTCCGGTCCCACTCGCCGGCCCGGAGCTTCCGGTCCGAGAGCGCGATGCCCCGGGCGGCGGCGAGCAGGAGGCCGAAGGCGAGCTCGGCCGCCGAGCGGGTGTTGGCCTCAGGGACGTTGACCACCAGGATGCCGCGACGGCTGGCGGCCTCGAGGTCGATGTTGTCCACCCCCACCCCGGCCCGGCCGATCACCTTGAGCCGCTCCGCCCGCGCC
Source organism: Thermaceae bacterium (assembly GCA_027061845.1). GTDB lineage: Bacteria > Deinococcota > Deinococci > Deinococcales > Marinithermaceae > WFXV01. Next base: position 22 of record JAMOVS010000168.1, on the reverse strand, counting down.
AGGAGCTCGGCGTCGACCTGGG
>JAMOVS010000167.1 GCA_027061845.1 Thermaceae bacterium | reverse complement strand
CAGATCGTCTTCTTCGAGGGCGAGCGGCCGGAGATCACCTACAAGGACCGCCAGGGCAAGTACCAGGGCCAGCGCGGCGTCACCCTGCCCCGGGTGTAGCCTAGGGGGCGTGCGAAGGGTTGGGTTTTTCTTCCTACTCCTGGGTTTCGCCCTGGCAGGAGGTGCCATGGAGGTCGTCAAGCCGCTGACCGAAAAGCCGGTGCGCAAGTTCGAAAAGCCCGAGGTGGTGCTCCAGCCCGGCTACGACTACTACGCCGAGCTCAAGGTCCCCTACGGAACGATCCTGATTGACCTTTTTGAGGACCAGACCCCGAACACGGTCAACTCCTTCGTCTTCCTGGCGCTCCACCGCTTTTACGACGGCCTCATCTGGCACCGGGTGGTGCCCGGCTTCGTGGTCCAGACCGGCGACCCCACCGGTACCGGCGCCGGCGACGCCGGCTACTACCTACCCTTAGAGATCGCCCCCGGCCTGGCCTACGACGAGGCCGGCATGGTGGGCATGGCCCGCACCCAGGACCCGAACACCAACTCCTCGCAGTTTTTCATCACCCTGGCGCCGGCGCCCCACCTGACCGGCAAGTACACCCTATTCGGCCGGGTGGTCGCGGGCCGGGAGCACCTCTTCTCGATCAAGCAAGGGGATCCCCTGATCGAGGTGCGGATCCTGCGGAAGAAGCGCCCCTAGCCTTACAAAGGTACGCTCAGCTTCGTTGACATCGGGCCAAAAGGAAGATAGACTCAGGGATGGCACAGGAGGCTTTGCCTATGAAGAAACGCAAAAGCAAACTCACCGCGGAGGAGCTCGAGAAAAAGCACCAGGTCGCGCTCAACACCTTCGTGCGCGAGGTCTGGGACGAGATCCCCGCCGAGACCGAGGTGAAGCTCAAAAGCCTCAAGGCCTGGGGCTTTGACCTGATCTTTGGCCTTCGGGGCGGCGAGGAGGCGGTCTTCGTCTCCGAGACCGAGCAGGGCCGCGAGGTCGGCGACGTTTACGAAGAGGGCGGCGAGACCTTCGAGGTGCGGGAGATCGTGAAGGAGCTGCCCAAGGGGGCGAAGCTCTTGATCCGGGTGGCGCTGGAGGAGCGCCGCGGCGTGATCCGCGCCTACTACCGCTCGGCCCGAGGCGAGGAGAGCGAGCTCTTCGTCCTTCCCGCCGCCGAGCTCCTGCTCGCCTACTTTAAAAAGCGCCGGTTTGGCAAGCTGCTCGAGGCCTTCCACTCCTCCGGCCTGACCACCGAGTTCATCCAGAAAAACGGCGAGGAGGGGCGTGCCTACCCCTTCGAGGCGCTGCCCCCCAAGATGCGCCGGGCGCTCCGCGAGGCCCGCGACGTGCTCAAAAAGCGCGCCGGCGTCGGCCGCTTCACCCTGGTCTACTTCGGCAAGAACAAGGACGACGAGGACCGCTACATCGTCACCTGGCTCCTGCCCACCATCCGGCTCTTTGACGTGGACGTGGCCGAGCACGTGGACAAGCTCCTGGCCGCGCTCGACTAAGGAGGTTTGAAAATGGTCATCACCAAGACGCACGCCATCGCACTGGAAAGGCTCCTGGCCGACGAGGAAGCGGGCAAGCCCTACACCCCGGTGGAGGAGGTCGACGAGGACACCTTCGACGAGCTGGAGATGATGGGCCTGGCCCGCTACCAGACCCCGGTCAAGATCGTGCCCACCTACCTCGGGCGCGAGCTTGCCTTTTTGCTCCGGGAGCTCTATGAGCAGGGCCCGAAGCCTTACGCCGAGGACGAGGAGGAGGTCGCCGGCGACCTGGTCATCCTCGAGGGCTACGGCCTGGCCAAGCCCGAGGACTGGGAGGAGGGCTGGCGCTGGCTGGGTACCGAGGTCATCGCCATGCTGGACGCCGCCGACCGCGCCGGCCGGGTCGGCCCCCTGGCCGAGGAGCACCTCTTGAAGCGGGGCCTGGCGGTGCGGGTGCGCGACCGGGACAAGAAGGTCGAGTACCTCACCCTCTCCGACGCCGGCCGGCGGGTGCTCGAGCTCTACCGCGCCGCCGAGCCCGGCCTCGAGATCTCGGCCGAGCTCGCCGACGTGATTCGCAAGGTCCCGGTGGGCCCGGCGCCCTCCTCCGAGCTGCCCACCGGCAGCCACGACGAGCACATGCTCGAGGCCATGCGCCTGATCGCCTACTCGGTGCCCGCTTCCGACGTCTTCGCCTTCACCGCCCTGGGTCAGGCGGTGAAGAAGGCGCTGGAGTACGGCGGATTTGGCACCGGCGACGTGCTCACCTCGGACATCCTCTGGGCCCTGGCCGACTACGCCGATAGCGGCGAGGCCACCGAGGCCGGGCTGGCCACCCTGCAGGCGCTCGGCTACGTCGGGCCCGCGGGCGAGCTCCTGCCCGCCGGCGAGTGGGCGCTCGAGGCCCTCCGCCTCTACACCCAGGGCGCCCGGCCCGACGTCTGGTCGTTCGCCATCGAGGCCGAGGAGGCCGAGGTCTTGAAGACCATCCAGACCCTCTGGAAGAAGACCGAGCAAAACCCCGAGGAGGTACCCACCTTCGAGCGGCTCCGCCGCGAGATGGTGGACCGCAAGGTCAAGGAGTACAAGCACCTGGTCGAGAAGTACGGCCGCCGGCTCGACGAGCTGCCCAAGAAGAAGCAGGAGATCGCGAGGAAGTTCGCCGAGGCCAAGGACCTCGCCAAGTGGTACGAGGAGAACTTCGACCTCCGCGAGGCGCTTATGAGCCTGGAGTCCTTCCAGCTGGTCGAGAGCACGGTGGACGAGAAGGGCCGCGAGGTCTTCCAGCTCACCGAGCTCGGTGAGAAAGTGCGCGAGGACCAGGAGCGCTTCGAGCGCGACGTGCCCTCGATGGCGGTCAAGGCGATCACCATCACCCGCAAGACCTTCAACGCCCCCGGCATCGAGTGGTACCAGGCCGGCCGCGAGGCGGGCACGCTGGGCACCGCCGAGCCCACCGAGTCCGGCTACCTCTACGCCCACCTCGCCGAGCACGTCCGCCGCCTGCCCCACCTCTCCAAGTACGAGCTGCTCGTCTTCCACAAGATCCCCGCCCGGGGCATGACGGTGGACGAGCTCTACCAGGCGCTCGAGGGCAAGCTCGACCGCGAGCGTATCCGCTGGGCGCTGGAGAAGCTCGAGGCCCGCCACCTGATCGACCTCCTGCCCGACGGCAACATCGTCGAGACCGAGGCCGGCGAGCTCTTGGACCGGGCGCTGGCCGGGGTGCCCGAGGGCTTCGGCAACCCGGTGAACCCGCTGGTGGTGCGCCTGCTCCGGGCGCTCCGCGAGGCCGGCACCCTCTACGTCAAGGAAAAGCGCGTCCGTATCCTGCCCCGGAACATCGAGACCGCGATCCGGCTCTCGGGCCTTTCGCCGGACGCCTGGCAGAACGCCCTCGAGGCCGCCCGCATCGCCGGCTTCGTGGGCCGGAACTCGGTGAACGAGGCGGGACTTTTGGTCCTCGAGGTGGCCGAGAAGATGAACCCCGGCGAGGAGGTCCACGGCCTGGTCGAGGTGGTGGCCTAGGAGGCGGTCATGGCGATGGAATCTTTGCGCAAACTGGCCGAGACCGGTCGCTTCGAGGAGCTGGCCCGGGCCCTGGTCCAGCTCTTTCCCCAGGGCCTGGTGGGGGAGCGGGAGGCGCTGGTCACCTTCCTGATGAACGAGGTCGGGCTCTCCCACTCCGACGCGGTCAAGGTGGCGGAGGCGCTGGAGACCGCCGGCTACGCCCACCACCTCCCCGGGGAGCGGCCCCGCTGGATCTTCACCTCCAAGCCGGTGAGCCTACGCGCGCTGATGCAGATGCTCGACGAGGAGTACGCCGAGTTCGTCGGCGAGGGCGACGAGGATCCCCGCGAGACCGCCCTGCAGTTCATCTCCAGCCGGCTGCGGGTGGACCGGGAGGTGGCCGAGGAGATCCTCGAGGGGCTCACCGCCGCCGGCTACGCCCAGGTGGCCTACGCGCCGGAGCTCGAGCGCGACCGCTACTTCTTCAAGTTCCCCGAGATCTTCGTCATGACCTACCGCGTCTAGGGGACGGGCGGGCTTCGGGAGGCCGAGCGTGGAACTCTGGACCCTGACCCCGGTGGCCCACAGCCCCGGGGGCTTCCCCCGGGACGAGGAGAAAAGGCCCTACTTCCCGGGGAAGGACCTCCGGGAGGCGGTGCTGGCCGCCGCCTTCCTCTACGCCACCCGCAAGGACGAGGGCTTCAAGCGGCGCATCAAGGCCGCCCTCCTGGCCGGGCACGCCGACCTCAAGGCCCTCGCCCGGGCGCTCGAGGACGAGCTCTTCGCCCGCTACCCCTTCCTGGAAAAGCTCTCGCCCCCCGAGCGCCTCTACCCCGAGGGGGCGGTGCGTCCCCGGCGGGTGCTGCTCGTCGACCTCAAAAAGGGCGACGTCGTCCGCGACGAGGAGGTCGAGGTCTTCGAGGGGGTGCTGCCGCTTCCCTGGGAGCTTTCCGAGGACGAGAAGAACTGGCTCGCGGCCGCCGGCCGCTCGCTGGCCGAGGCGCTCGCCACCCTGGAGCTCGAGCTCGTTCGCGAGCACCTGCCGTCGCTCGAGCCCTTCTATCAGGAGCTCAAAAGCCGCCGCCTCAAGGGGGCGAGCTGGCCGCTTCGGCTCGGCTACTGGGGCGAGGACCCCTTCCGCGCCCGCCTGCTCGCCTTCCGCCGGGTGCCCGAGGTGCGGCGGGAGCTTTCCCGGCTGGGCTACCGGATCGAGCCCCGGCGGCTCCTCTACCTGCCCAAGGAGAAGGTCACCCTGGGCTGGGCCCAGGTGGTCTAAAGCTTGGGCAGGGCCGCTAGAAAGCGCCGGTAGGCGTCCTTCAAGGCGGGGTTTTCCCGGGGAAGAAAGCGTTCCTCGGAAACCCCGCCAAAGTCTTTTTGTCCCGCGAGCTGGGCCAGGCCCCGGGCGGTGGCCTCGAACTCCCGGGGGCGGAGGACGGGGAGCCCGGAGAGGTCGGCAAGCCGCTGGGCGAAGCCCTCGAGCCGCGAGAGCCCGCCGGTGAGCCTTAAAAAGCGGGGCGGCGGGAGGAGCTGGTTCATGGCCTCAAGATTCCGGACGATCAGGAAAACGACGCTCTCCAGCACCGCCACCGCCCGCTCGGCGAGGCTCCCTTCGCCCAGAAACCGGCTTTCGAAGTCGGGGGTCCAGTAGGGCGAGCCGAGCCCCCCGACGCCGTTTAAAAAGAGCACGGGCGAGGCCGGGGTGGCCTCGAGCCAGGCGGGGAGGCGGGCGAAAAGTTCTTCTTCCGAGATCTCCTCGGTCTCCGCGAAAAAGCCCAGGGCGGCGCCGGCGCCGTTCACCGTGCCCTCGAGCAGGTAGCGGGGCGTTTCTTCTACGTGCAAGAGCCCGGCGAGCAG
>JAMOVS010000166.1 GCA_027061845.1 Thermaceae bacterium | reverse complement strand
CCCCAGTAGGCGCGGGCCAGGGCGTAGCCGAGCTCGAGGCCATAACGATCCGCGAAGACCGAGAGGCTCCCGGCGGCCTTGCCCTCCACCTCGATCAGGTAGACGAGCGAGCGGCCGAGCCCGAGCACTCCCTCGCTCTCGGCCCAGGCCCGGACCCAGCGGCGGAGCTGGCCCAGGCTCTGGTCCAGGCTTTGGTGCGGCCGAAAGCTCAAGAATCGGGTCACCTCCGGGTCCGAGGCCCAGGAGAAAAACGCCGGCGCGTGCTCCAGCCGGGGTTTGACGAGCGTCAGCCCGGCAAGCGGGATCGCGTCGGGAAGCGGCTTCACGGGTTCCACCTCCGCAACAGCAGGTTGAAAAGCGCCAGGGTCGCGAGCCCGGGGAGGCTGTAAAAGCCCACCCACTCCCTTGGTCCCTCGACCAGCATTCGGGGCAAAAAGGACCAGGCGTGCACGCCGGCCAGGAAGAGGGCGGCGGCGAAGACGGCTTGGCCCCGTTCCCGGATCCAGAGCAGCCCGGGGGTGAGCAGGATGCCCAGGGCAAAAAGGTAAAAGACGTAAAGCACCGAGAGCTCTTCGATTTGGGCCGTGGCCAGGGCGCCGGGGATGCTCCAAAGCCCGAAGTAAAAGCCGATCTCCAGGGAGGCGGGCCAAAGCCCCCGGTCACGGAGCTTTTCCCAGAGGTAGCCGCGCCAGAAGATCTCGCTGCCCAGGGTGAAGAGCACCCCGACGGTGGCGGCGAGCAGGATGCCGTAAAGGAAGAAGACCAGGAGGAAGACCGCGTCGGGCATCGCCCCCAGCTTGGGGAAGGCGGATTTCACCGGGGCCAGCCCCTGCCAGCGGCCGAAGGGAAGGGAGAGCAACGTGGCCCCCGCCGCCAGCAGCGGCGGCAGCACCAGGGCCAGCAGCCAGTGGCGGTTGGGGGTGCCGAGGACGGGGAAGCGCACCCCTTCCCGGCGGGCGAAGAGGTAGGCCACCGCCGCCGGGGTCCAGCTGTAGATCAGGGAGAAAAGCGGGTTCTTGAGGCTCCCCAGGTAGGCGAGGAGGGCCTCGAGGATCGCCAGTGCCAGCACCCAGAGCGTCGGGGCCATGGCCCCATTTTCTCACGGGGGCGGCGTAGCATGGAGGGGTGCGCGCCCCGCTTTGGCTCCTTTTGCTCCCGGTCGTGCTCGCCGCCTGCGGCGCCGACCAGGGGCTTCCCGCCGAGCCCCTGCGCTTTTCGTTGCAAAACCCCCCGCCCGCCTACCTGAACGAGCCCTACCGGGTCGAGTTCAAGGCCGCCGGCGGCGTCCGCCCCTACGCCTACGCCTTCGAGGGCACGCTCCCCAAGGGGCTCGCCTTCAAGGATGGGCGGATCGTTGGGAAGCCCGAGGAAAAGGGCGAGGCCCGCTTTAAGGTGACGGTCAAGGACGCCGCCCTCTCGGCGGTGACCCGGACCTTCGTCCTCAAGGTGCTCGACCCGCCGCCCCCCCGGTTTCGCTTCGTGCTGCCGCCGGCGGCGGTGGCGGACCCCTTTATCTGGATCGCCCGGCTCGAGGGCCGCCGCACCCTCGGCTTCCAGGCCCGCTTCGAGCTGGGCGCGCTTCGCCCCGAGCTCAAGACCTTAAAGGTCACCGACCGGGGCCTCTACCTGGTGCGCTACGACCCCAAGACCCACGTGCTGGGGCTGGACCTGGTCTTCTTCAAGCCCTTCTCCGGGGGCGAGGTCTTCCGCCTGACGCTGGTCCCCGGGGAGAAGACCCGGATCAAGGAGATCCCCTACCGGGCGCGCTTCCTGGACGCCAAGGGGAAGCTCTTCCCGGCTTCGGAAAAGCTCCGTTTCCAGGCCGGCGAGGGGGGCTACGGCTTTTCCGACCTCGTGCTCCTGGCCCGAAACTGGGGCAAGAAGGGGACCAAGGAGCGCCCCCCCGAGGGCGATCTGAACCGGGACGGGGTGGTGAACGAGGCCGACCTCGAGGTCCTCAAGGCCGGCTACCGCTGGGACGGGTGGACCCCGGAGAAGGCCGGGGGTCAGGAATCGGCCTCGGGGACCCCGCGGTAGAGCTCGATGGCCTCCTCGAGCAACGCCTCCTTGCCGTAGTCGAAAGGCTCCATCACCTGCACCGGGCAGCTCTGGACGCAGGCCTGGCAGCCGGTGCAGCGCTCCAGCTCCAGCTCGAGCACCCGTTCCTGGCCGTCGCGGTAGCGCCGGATGGCGGCGGTGGGGCAGACGTTCTGGCAGACCGGGCAGAGGGTGCAGCCCTCGAGGACCCGCACCCCCGGCCAGCGCACCTCCCGGGCCTTGAGGGCCGCCAGCTTCCTGAGCCGGAGCTCGTCGGGCAGGGGTTCCGTCCCGTCGTCCCCGGGGAGGATTTCCTGGGGCGGCTCGGGCAGGGCCTCGGCGGCCAGCCGGCGGGTGGCGCCGAAGAGGTTTTGAAAGAGCTCCCGGCGACCGATGGGGGCGCCGGTCAGGGGCTCGGTGGTGACCCGGACCTCGAGCTCGGGGAAGTAGCGCCGGGCCTCCCCGGCCATCCGCTCGACCTGCTCCGGCACCGCGGGGCCGCCGACGGCGCAGGACGCGCAGTCTCCCCGGGCGAGGGTGAGCGCCCCGAAGCGGCTCCCGGCCCAGGCCAGCATGCCGGGGGTGAGCCGCCCCAGGCAGAAGACCTCCTCGCCCTCCCCCGGCGCCCGGCTGCACTTGAGCCGGCCCTGGCCCTTTTGGAAGGCTTCCTGCACGGGGCCGAGGGGGTACTCGAGGGCGATCCCGGGGCAGACCCCGACGCAGAGGCCGCAGCCGGTGCAGTCGGCCTCCTCGAGGACGACCGAGCCGGAGGAGAGGTCGATCGCCCGGTGGGGGCAGGCCTCGGCGCAGGCGGAGCAGCCGCCCACCGCCCCCCGCTCCAGAAGGCAGCGCTCGGGGGCAAAGCTCGGCGTGGGGTCGGTGAGCTTCAGCACCAGGTCGAAAAAGCGGTCGAAAAGCCCCATCGCCCCGCCGTCCCTACCCCAGCAGGTCCCGGATTTGGTCCAGAAACTCCAGGAAGCCGGGGAAGTCGAGCTGCTGCTGGTTGTCGGAGAGCGCCACCAGGGGGTTGGGGTGGACCTCGACGTGCACCCCGTCCACCCCGGCGGCGAGCGCCGCCCGGGCCATGGGGGCCAGCAGGTCGGTGCGCCCGGCGGCGTGGGTGACGTCGACGATCACCGGCAGGTGGGTCTCCTGCTTGGCCAGCGCCGCCGCCTGCAGGTCGAGGGTGTTGCGGGTCCACTTCTCGAAGGTGCGGATGCCCCGCTCGATCAGTACCACCTGGTCGTTCCCCTGGGCCAGCACGTACTCGGCGGCGTAGAACCACTCCTCCACGGTGGCGCTCATGCCCCGCTTCAAGAAGACCGGCTTTTTCGCCTTGCCCACCTCGCGCAGCAGGGCGAAGTTCTGCATGTTGCGGGCGCCCACCTGGAGGATGTCGGCGTACTCGGCGACCAGCTCGACGTCGCGGGTGTCCATCACCTCGGTGACGAAGGCCATGCCGTGGCGGCGGGCGGCGGCGGCCCCGAGCTCGAGGCCCTTCTGGCCCAGGCCCTGGAAGGCGTAGGGGCTGGTCCGGGGCTTGAAGGCGCCGCCCCTTAGGATCTTGACCCCGTGCTGGGCCAGGAAGGCGGCCGCCTCCTCGATCTGGGCCTCGCTCTCGATCGAGCAGGGGCCGGCCACCAGCACCGGTTTGCCGCCCCCGATGGTGGCCGGGCCGGCCCGGACCACGGTGGGCTCGGGGCGGGTCTTCTTGGAGTAGAGGAAGGCCTTCTTGTCCTCGGCCTCCTCGAGGGCGAGGCTGGCCTGGAAGATCTCCTTGAAGAGCCGTTTGATGGTCTCGTTCGGAAAGGGGCCGGGGTTTTCCCGGGTCAGGTAGTCGAGCATCTCGGCCTCGCGGACCGGGTCGTAGTGGGGGAGGCCGAGCTCGGTCTGGATGCGGCCGATCTCGGCCGAGATCCGGCCCCGCTCCGAGAGCAGCTTCAAAAGCTCCCGGTTGATGCGGTCGATCTCCGCTCTAAGCTCCTTGATCCGTGCTTCCATCGTCTTCTTCCGTCTTCTTGCGGGCGCGTTCGCCGAGGCCGGCGACGATCACCGAGACCCAGTAGAGGAAGAGCAGGGGCACGCTCACCAGCGCCAGGTTGATCACGTCCACCGTGGGGGTGATCAGGGCCGCCAGGGCGATCACCCCGACCACCGCGATCCGCCAGTTTTTGGCCAGGAAGGAGGCCGAGAGCAGCCCCAGCCGGGCCAGGAAGTAGGCCAGCACCGGCATCTCGAAGAGCAGCCCCATCACCGTCATGTAGGTGAGGATCTGGCCGATGTAGCGGCCGATCGAGATCTGGGGGGTGACCACGTCGCCCAGAAACCCGAGCAGGAAGGGGACCGCGAAGGGCAGGAGCACGTAGTAGGCGAAGGCCACCCCGACCGCGAAGGAGAAGCCGGCGATCAGGATGAAGGGACCGGCCATCCGGCGCTCGTGGGGGTAGAGGCCGGGGGCGATGAAGGCCCAGGCCTGGTAGACGATGAAGGGCAGCGCCAGCACCAGCCCGCCGAAGATCGCCACCTTTAAGGCGGTGATGAAGGGTTCGGTGATGTCCAGGACGATCAGGTTGACCTGGGTGTGGTTGAGCTCGGCGGCCCGGTCCAGGGGCGCCTTCAGCCAGGCCAGCAGCGGCACCCGGAAGGCGTAGGCCACCGCCGAGCCCAGGGCCCAAAAGAGCAGGGCCTTGAGGATACGGGCGCGAAGTTCCTCCAGGTGCTCGACCAAGGGGGCTTCCTTGAGCTCCCCCTGGCCGTTTGGCTTCGCCACCTTGCGCTAGCCCTCCTTGGCGTTGGGCTGGCCGGGCTCGCCCTTCTTTTCCGGGGTTTCCTCGATGGCGGCCTCGATCTCTTCCTTGATCTCGGAGGCGCCCTTCTTGAACTCCCGGATCGACTGCCCCAGGCTCCGCCCCAGCTCGGGCAGCTTCTTGGGCCCGAAGAGCAGGAGCGCGACGACCAGGATGATGAGGATTTCTTGCATGCCAAGGTTCATTCCCTAACCTCCGCTCTCGCTAGGATACTCCCCCCGTCGGCGCCAGACCCAGCCCTCGAGGTTCCGCTGCCGGCCCCGGGCCACCGCCAGCGCCCCCGGGGGGACGTCCTGGTTGATGGCGCTGCCGCCGGCGACGAAGGCCTCGTCGCCGATCTGCACCGGGGCGATGAGCACCGAGTTGGAGCCGATGAAGGCGCGGCGGCCGATCGTCGTCTGGTGCTTTTTCTCGCCGTCGTAGTTGGCGGTGATCACCCCGGCCCCGACGTTGGTGCCCTCGCCCACCTCGGCGTCGCCCAGGTAGGCCAGGTGGCCGGCCTTGACCCCCCGCCCCAGGCGGGACTTCTTCACCTCGACGAAGTTGCCGACGAAGGCCCCCTCCTCGAGCACCGCTCCGGGCCGGAGCCGGGCGAAGGGGCCGGCGACGGCGCCGGGCTTCAGGTGGGCCTCCTCCAGGACCGAGTGGGGCCGGACCTCGGCGCCGGCCTCGAGGCGGCTGTTCGTGACCACGCTGTAGGCCCCAATGCGGACGCCCTCCCCGACCTCGGTGGTGCCCTTGAGCACCACCCCGGGCTCGAGGACCACGTCCGGCGCGAGGCTGACCCCGGGTTCGAGGTAGATCGTCTCGGGCAGGTGCATCCGCACCCCCTCCCTCATCCAGCGCCGGCGCAGCCGGTCGAGGAGCACCCCCTCGACCTCGGCCAGCTGAGCCCGGTCGTTGGCGCCCAAAAGCTCGCGTTCGTCCTCGGCCCTGAGGGCGACGACCGGCAGGCCGGCCTCGAGGTAGAGGGCGACCAGGTCGGGCAGGTAGTACTCGCCCTGGGCGTTTTCGTTCTTTACCCGGGAAAGGAGCTCCCAGACCCGCCGGTCGAAGGCGTAGACGCCGGCGTTGACCTCGCGGATCTTCTTCTCCTCTTCGCTCGCGTCCTTTTCCTCGACGATCCGCACCACCCGGCCGTCCCGGCCCCGCACCACCCGGCCGTAGCCGGTGGGGTCCTCGGCCTCGAAGGAAAGGAGCGCCATGCCGGCCCCGCCGGCCTCTTCGAGGGCCCGAACCAGGGCCCGGATCGTCTCCGGGCGCAAGAGCGGGGTGTCGCCGCTGGTCACCACCACCGCGCCGTCGAAGTCTTCAAGGAGCGGCTTCGCCTGGGCCAGGGCGTGGGCGGTGCCGAGCGGGACCTGCTGGTGGGCGAAGGCCACCCCGGCGTCCTCGAGGGCCTCCTTCACCGCTTCCGCCTGGTGGCCGACCACCACCACCACCCGCTCGGCGCCGCTTTCCTTGGCCGCCTCCACCGGGTAGCGAACCATCGGACGACCCAGCAGGGGGTGGAGGACCTTGGGGGTCCTCGACCGCATCCGCTTGCCCTGGCCCGCCGCTAGAATCACCACCGCGTGCTTCATCGCGTCCTCCGGTACCTAAGCAGCATGTATCCCGAAAGCAGGATAAGGGGGATCGAGACCAGCTGGGTGGCGGTGAAGAACCCGACGCCAAGCTCGGGGTTTTCGTAGACCGGAAGCCAAAGCGGGTTGATGCGGAAGGGCTCCTCGATCAACGAGCGCAGGAGGCTGTACCAGAAGACGAACTGCCAGAAGACGTAGCCCGGGGGCCTTTTCGCCTTGAGCCAGAAGTAGGAGGCGACCAGCAGGATGAGCCCGACCAGCGCGCCGTAGAGCTGGGCCAGGTGCACCGGCCCCCGCACCACCTCGCCGGCGCAGTAGCCGTAGGCGAGCTCGCCGGTGTCGGTGCAGACGCCGGGGAAGCCCTGGGCCCAGTCGGGCCAGGTGAAGCCGAGGGGGAGGTTCGTGAGCCGGCCCACGGTGTCGGAGCCGTTCATCAGGTTGCCGACGCGGCCGGCGATGACGCCGAGGGCAATCCCGGGGACGGTGGCGTCGAGGTAGTCGTAGAGGGGAATGCGCTCCCTCCAGGCGTAGTAGAGGAAGACCAGCAGCCCGCCCAGGATGGCCCCGTGGAAGGAGAGCCCGCCCTCCCAGACGTAAAGGGCGCGAAGCGGGTCGCCGGCGAACTCGGCCCAGCTGGTGAGCACGTAGACCGCCCGGGCGCCGATCACCCCGCCGACCACCGCCCAGAAGGCGACCCGGGAGAACTTCTCCGGGTCGTGGCCGCGGGCGGCGACGATGCGCTCGGCGAGGTGGAAGCCGGCGAAGATCGCCAGCGTGAGCAAGAGGCCGTACCAGCGGATGGTGAGGGGGCCGATTCGGATGAACACCGGGTCCATGGCGCACCTACCGTATCCGAGTCCAGACCCAGGCGCCGGCGGCGGCGTTCAGAAGGAGCTTGATCCCGACGCTCAGGAAGAACCCGACGACGCCGCCCCAGCCGGCGCGGAGGGCGTCCTGGCCCGTCCTGCCGGCGGCCAGCTCGAAGGCGAAGGCGCCCAGGAAGGGCCCGAGGACCAGCCCCAAGGGGCCCAGGAGCAGCCCCCCGGCCAGCGCCCCGAGCACCGCTCCCCAGACCCCCGCCCTCCCGGCGCCGTGGCGGCGGGCGCCCCAGGCGGCGGCCAGGTTGTCGGCGACCAGGGCGAGGCCGATCAGCAGCAAGAAGATCGCCCAGTCCCAGAGCGAGAGCTCGGAAAAGCCCACCAAGAGCTCGTGCAAAAGCGTCGCCAGCGCGAGCAACAGGGTGGCGGGGAAGAGCGGCACCAGGCTGAGCGCCAGGCTGGCCAGGAAGAGGACCAGGAAAAGGCCGTCGGCAAGGGCGTCCACCGGCACCACGCTAGGGGGTTTGGGGGTGAGAAGGAAAAGAGCCCCCGGCGCCCCGACGGCGCCCGGCCCTGACCGCTTAGGGCTGCTCCCTTCCGGGCCTGACCCGGTTCGCGGCGGGCCGCCGCGTCGGACCGGGGGCACCTCGCAGTCTACCAGAACGAACCGGTAACCTAAAGGCGTCGTGTCGCCGCTCTTGGTTCGGGATCTGGGCAAACGTTACGGGCGCCGCTGGGTGCTCTCCCGGGTGGCCTTCGAGGTCGCCGGCGGCGAGGTCTACGCCCTGGCCGGGCCCAACGGCTCGGGCAAGACGACGGTGATCCGGCTGGTCACCGGGCTGGCCTTTCCCAGCCAGGGCCAGGTCCTCCTGCTGGGCGAGAACGTTCACGAGTCCGGCTGGCGGGCGCGCCGGCACCTGGGGGCGGTGGTCGAGGCCCCGGCGGCGTTTTACCCCTACCTCACCGGCCGCGAGAACCTCGAGCGCCTGGCCTGGATGAGCGGTCTGGAAAACGCCGCCGCCCGCATCCGCGAGGTGCTCGCCCGGCTCGAGCTCTTGGCGGTGGCGGACCAGAGGACCGGCGGCTACTCCCTGGGCCAGCGGCAGCGGCTGGGCATCGCCGCCGCCATCCTCGCCGATCCCCAGGTGCTCGTCCTCGACGAGCCCACCAGCGGCCTCGACCCCGAGGGGATTCAGAAGGTGCACGAGCTTCTGGCGGAGGAGGCCGCCCGGGGGGTGGCGGTGCTGGTCTCCACCCACCACCTGCGGGAGATCAGCGCCTACGCCAGCAAGGTGGGCATCCTGGGCGGGGGGCGGCTGGTGGACGAGGTGGTGCTTTCCCCCGAGCGCCCCCGCTACCGCCTGATCGCCGGCGACCCCGAGCGGGCGGCGGCGCTTTTGAAGACCGTGCCCGAGCTCCGGGAGGTGCGGCTCCAGGGCCAGGCGGTGCTCTTCGAGGGGCCGCCGGAGCGGGCCGTCTTCGTTCTCGCCGAAGCCCACATCCCGGTCCTCGAGCTGACCCGGGACTACTTCGACCTCCACGCCTACTACCGGGAGCGGGTGAATCGTGCTTAGGTTCTATCTCTGGGAGATCGGCAAGCTCTTCCACCTGAAGTCGGTGCGGGTGGGGCTGGTGGCGGCCTTCTTGCTACCGGTGATCTGGTCGCTCGCCCCCGGGCTCAAGCAGGTCTACGGGCTGGTGCTGGTCTCCGGCTGGCAGGTGCCGGCGCTCAGCCTGCTCGCCGGCATGGAGTTCCTCTTCCCCTTCCTGGTGGCGATGGCGGCGGCCGAGGTGCTGGGCGCCGAGGTGACCATGGGCACCTTGCAGCTGGTCCTGCTGCGGCCGATCTCGCGCACCCGCCTGATGACGGTGAAGGTGCTCGCCGCCCTGAGCTTTCCCTTCCTGCTGCTCCTGGCCAGCCTGCTGGGGGCGTTGCTGGCCGGTCTGCCCCACGGGTTCGGCGGCTTTTACGGCGGCACCGGGTTGGGCCCGGAGGGGTTTGCCGGGCTCGGCTTTTTGAGCGCCGGGGCCGCCTTCTCCGAGATCCTGCGCGCCTACCTGCTGGCGGCGGTGACGCTGCTGCCGATCGCCGCCCTGGCGGTGCTGTACGCCGCCCTCTTCTTCTCCACCACGGCCAGCGCCCTGGCCGCCCTGGCGACCGTGCTCTTGATGCGGATGCTGGTGGTCTTCCCCGCCATCCAGCCGCTCTTGCTCACCCATTACCTCGATCTCTACCTGCACCCCGGCGCGGCCGCGCCCGGGCTCTGGCTTCTGCTCATCTACACGCTGGGTTTCTCGGTGCTGGCCCTGCTGATCTTTGAAAAGAAGGACGTGTGACCATGGCCGAAGAACTGACCCACTTCGAAGACGGCAAGCCCAAGATGGTGGACGTCTCCGGGAAGGCCCCCAGCCTGCGGGTGGCCCGGGCCGAGGCCTGGGTGCACCTGCCCCCGGAGGCCGCCCGGGCCCTGGCCCAGGGCGGGGTGGGGAAGGGGGACCCCCTGGTGGTGGCCGAGCTCGCCGGCATCATGGCGGCGAAGAAGACCAGCGAGCTGATCCCCCTCTGCCACCCGCTGCCGATCACCAAGGTCTCGGTGGAGGCCGCCTTCGATCCGGAAGAGCGGGTGGTTCGGATCCTCGCCGAGGTGCGGACCAAGGCCGAGACCGGGGTGGAGATGGAGGCCCTGACCGCCGCCAGCGTCGCCGCGCTCGCCGTCTACGACATGCTGAAGGCCGCCGCCAAGGGGATCGAGATCGGTCCGGTCCGGCTTTTGTACAAGTCGGGCGGGAAGTCGGGGACCTGGGTCAGGGAGTCTTGAGCAGTTTTTCCAGGTAAGGGGTCAAGAAGTCCTTGATGAGTGCGCCGCTCTGGTCGCGCATGATCAAAAGACCCGGGTGAACCGCAACGACCTGGCCCTCGCGGTCGATGAAGAAGCTGGTGGGCAGGTAGCCGACCCGGTAGGCGCGGGCGACGTCGCCGTAGTAGTCGATCACCACCGGGAAGGTCCAGCCCCAGTCCTTGACCCGGTAGTTGGCCATCTTGGGGTGGTCCTGGACGTCCACCGCGACGAAGGCGATGCGGTCGCGGTAGCGCTGGTGGTAGGCCTCGAGTTCGGGGCCCTCCATCAGGCAGGGTGGGCAGTGGGTGGCCCAGAAGTTCAAGAAGATGGGCTTTTTCCCGAGGTACTCGGTGAGCTTGAAGTAGCCGCCGTCCAGCGTCTTCCCCTCGAAGGGGATGGCCTCCTTGGGGAAGGCCTGGGCCAGGGCCAGGACGAAAAGGAGCGTAAGTCCCAGAAGCCGCCGCACGGACCCTTCCTACCCCGCGGCGAAAGGGACATTTGCCCTGAAGAGGGGTTGGGGCCGTCCGGCCTCTAAAATGGAGCGCATGGATCTCCGGGGGATTCTCTTCGACTGGGGCGGGGTCTTCACCCGCGGCACCTTCGACGGCCGGGTGGTGAAAAACCTGGCCCGGCGCTTTGGCCTGCCCGAGGAGGCGGTGGCCGAGGCCTACTTCGACCTGGTGGAGCGGCTCGAGCTCGGCGACTGGACCCTCCGGCGCTTTTGGGAGGAGCTCGCGAGCCGGCTCTCGGTCACGGCGCCCTACCCCGAGTTCGAGCGGCTCTTTTTGGGGAGCGTCGCGCCCCGGCCCGAGATGTACGAGCTGCTCTTGGCGCTGCCGGAGGAGCTGGTGGTGGGGATGCTCTCCAACAACTACCCGGTGATCTCGAGCTACCTGCGGGCGGAGGAGAGCTTCGACCGCTTCGACGCGGCCGTGTTTTCCAACGAGGAGGGCATCAAGAAGCCGGACCCCAGGGCCTTCCAGCTCGCCCTCGAGCGCATGGGGCTCGAGCCCGGGGAGGTGCTCTTCGTCGACGACAACCCGGAGAACGTCGAGGCGGCGCGGGCGCTCGGGCTCAGGACCCACCTCTTCCGCGAGGCCGGACCCCTGGTCGAGGAACTCGAGGCGGCCGGGGTCCGCCTCCGGGCGCTTCCCGAGCGACCTTGAGCGAGCGGGCGGGGGTGAGGCTCTTGCAGGGGTACCTCTGGCTGCCCCGGGAGCTCGATTACGACCCCCGGGACCACCTGCCCGGGGTCCTCGAGGTCGAGGGACGGGAAGTTTTCCTGATCTTGGACCCGGTCGAGCCGCCCTTCGCCTTTTTCGACGACGGTACCCCGGCGGCGAGCCAGCGCTTCTACCAGTTCACCGCCCTGGCCGTCACCGACGAGGACCCCCGGTCCCTGCACCCCCTGGTGGCCGCCCTCGAGGCCGAGCTCGGCCCCCTCCTGGAGGCCACCCCGGAAAATGTGGGCTGGCTCTTGCTCGAGGACCTTCGGGGAGTGTAATGTCCCTGTAACCCCAAAGGGGTTTGCAGTACGCTTTCGATGCGTATAAGGAGGAACGTATGGCGAAGAAAGTTGTGGTGGTCGGGGGCGGCACCGGGGGGTTGGTGGCCGCCCGCATGCTGCAGACGGAAGCCGATCGTATGGGGCTGCCGCTCGAGGTCACCCTGGTCACCGCCAGCGAGCGCCACTACATGCCGCCGCTATGGTCCGAGGTGGCCCTGGGTACGGCCTCGGTGGACGAGACCTGGGCCCCGATCACGAACGGCGAGCGGGTTTACGGCTTCAAGGTCCTGGTCGACCCGGTCAAGACCTTCGATCTCCCGGGACGGAAGGTGACCACCGAGGGCGGGAAGACCCTCGACTACGACTTCCTGGTGATCGCGCTGGGGACCGCCTACGGCTGGTCCGACTACCCCGGGCTCGACAAGTACGGCTTCCACAACTACAGCCCCGAGGGCGCCCTCGAGATGAAGGAGGCGCTCTACAACTTCCGGGGCAAGAAGATCGTCTTCCTGGTCCCCGAGCTGCCGTTCCGCTGCGGCATCTACCCCTTGGAGATGGCGCTCAACCTGCGGGCCTACTACGAGCCCCGGGGCCAGGAGCCCGAGATCACCATCCTCTACCCCGCCAACGCGGTGCGGATGGCCCTGGGCGAGGGACTGGAGCAGTTCTTCCTGCGCCGCTTCAAGCGGCACCACATCAAGTACGAGCCCGGCTTCGAGAAGCTGATCGAGGTCACCGAGAACAAGGTGATCACCAAGAAGGGCGAGTACGAGTACGACCTTCTGATCAAGTCGCCGCCCTCGCGGCTCCCCAAGGTGCTCGCCGACAACGGCCTCGCCCACCCCGGCGACCCCCGCTTCTCGGTGGTGACCGGGCCCCGCTTCCAGCACCCGGACCACCCCGAGGTCTACCTGGTGGGCGAACACGCGATGCCGCCGGTGGGGCTCTTGACCGCCGGGGTGCCGATCCACAACGCGGCGGTGGTCGCGGGCGCGAGCATCCTGCACGACGCCTTCGGGGGCTACATGATCCCCTCGTACGCCCCCACGCTCTGCTTCGGCCACAGCTTTGAGTCGGGGTTCATGGGCAACTGCGAGTACTGGTGGATTCCCGAGGAGGGCAAGTGGGGCCACGCCTGCTACACCGTCGCCACCGGTCCCACCATCCGGATGATGAAGGACGCGTTCTACCGCGGCTGGTTGGACGCGCTGAGGTAAGGAGGCCGAGATGGCGGAAATCACCATCACCGAAGAGGACGCGCGGGTCATTCAGGAGCTCATCACCCTCGCCCGTCACCTGAAGGCGGGGGGCTACCTGAGCCTGTTCACCGAGCTCACCACCAACGGCGACCTGCTGCTCGAGCACCTGGCCAACGAGCGGGCGATTATCCGCGGCCTGGGCCTCGCCGAGGCGGCCATGGACCCGATCAAGAACATGCCGCCCGACAAGATGCCCAAGCTTCGCGCGCACATCCTCCAGCTGGTGGGGTCCTTGATCGAGGCGATCTCGGAGACCGACCCCAAGGCCGCTCCGCGGGTGGGGATGTTCGGGGCGCTCAAGTACCTGAACGACCCCCAGGTGCAAAAAGGTCTGGGCTTCATCCTCACCCTGGCCAAGAATCTCGGCAAGGCGCTGGACGAATACGAGCCCCGATAATCCAAGGGTACTTCCAGGGGGCGCGGGTATCCCGCGCCCCTTCGCTTGTATTTAGGGACAATCCTCCACATAGGGGTGATGTATAAGGACTCATAGGTAAGAAAGGAGGCGTTGAACCATGGCGGTAAAGGTACTGGTTTTGGGCGGTGGCTCGGGCGGCCTGGTGGCCGCCAACAAGGTCAAGCGGCTGATGCGGGAACAGGCCGAGGTCACCCTGATCGATCGTAGCGACTACCACTACTTCATGCCCGGCTTTCCCTGGGTGGCCTTCGGCATGCGCGAACTCGACGACATTCGCCGGCCGCTGCAGCTTTTGGAGAAGCGGGGGATCGAGTACGTCAAGGCCGAGATCCAGGCCATCGATCCCGACGCCAAGCAGGTGACCACCGATCGCGGCGAGTTCGGCTACGACTACCTGGTGGTCTCGCTCGGCGCCGAGGCGATGCCGGCGCCGGCCGAGGACTCGGTGGCGCCCTGGAGCCCGGAGGGCGCGCTCGCGCTCCGGGAGCGGATGAAGGCGTTCAAGGGCGGCCGGGTGGTGGTCGGCGTCAGCTCGCCCTACTACCCCTGTCCGCCGGCCCCCTACGAGGTGGCCGGCATGGCCGAGTTCGCCCTCAAGGTCAAGGGGGTGCGGGCAAACTCGAGCGTCGACGTCTTCCACATGAACCCGGCGCCGCTCGCGGGCATGGGCCCGGTGATCTCGAGCATGGTGCTCAAGATCCTGAACGAAAAGGGCGTGCGCTTCCACGGCGAGTTCGAGCTGGCCGAGGCCGGGGGCGGTCAGGTCAAGGCCAAGGACGGGCGGACGCTGGATTACGACCTTCTGATCCTGGTGCCGCCCTTCGCCCCGAACAAGGTGGTACGGGAGTCGAAGCTGGCGGGGCCGCAGGGCTTCCCCACGGTGGACCCGATGACCTTCCGCCACACCGCCTACCCCGAGGTCTTCGTGATCGGCGACGTGGTGAACCCGGCGCTGATGCTCCCGCCGGCGGGGGTGGTGGCCCACTTCCAGGCCGAGTACATCGCCGGGGTGATCGTCTCTGACCTGAAGGGCGCCTACATTGGCGAGCCCTTCGACGCGGTGGCGATGTGCATCATGGACTTCGGCGACAACGCCCTCTTGCCCCAGTGCGAGTTCGAGAAGGTGCTCGCGGGCAAGGGCATGCCCTCCTGCGGCGTGATGGCCACCGGTCGCTGGGTGCGGGTGACCAAGATGCTCTTCGAGAGCTTCTGGTTCGCCACCCTGCTGGGATAGGAGGGGGGAAACCATGCCCACGGTGGAAGAACGGCTGGAAAAGATCGAGCGGATCCTCGAGGGCTCGGGGCTGGAACTCCTCGGCGAGATGCGGGTGGGGCCGATCCTGGAGGAAAACCTCGCCCTGCTGGCCGAGCCCAAGAACCTGAGGCTGCTCTCCATCCTCGACCGCTTCGTCGAGCAGGCCGACGCCCTGGAGAAGCTGGCGGAGACCCTGGAAAAGCTCGATCAAAGCGGGCTGTTGACGCTGGTCGGTGAGGTCTCGGAGACGGCGGTAGAGAACCTGGGCCAGCTGGCCGAGCCCCGGAACCTGCGGTTGCTCTCGCACGCGGGCAAGGCGGTGGACGTGCTCGCCCAGATCGACCCCAACGCCGCCGGGATGATGGTCGACCTCTTCCTCGAGTCCCTCTCCGAGACCTTCCCGCCGGAGAAACTGAAGAATCCGCCGCGGCTCGGCCTGGCCGGACTCCTGAAGGCGCTCGCCGACCCCGAGATCCAGCGTGCCCTTGGCATCCTCTTCGAGCTCCTCCGGGTGATCCCCCGGACCTTCGACAAGGCCAAGAAGAAGGAAGAGGAGCTCATGGCGATGATGCAGAAGATGATGAAGAAGTAAGCGGAACCATGGGAGGGGGCCGTCCCGCCCTCACCGAGACCGAGCGCCGCCGCCGGCGGGAGCGGATCTTCCGCTGGCTGGCGGCGCTGCATTCGGGACCGTTGGGGATGGCGATGGCCGGCCACCCCGAGCTGGCCCGGCGCTACCCCGAGGTCTACGCCCGGTGCGACGGCCACCCCGAGCTCGCCTGCCGGGTCACGGGGGGCGTCCCCCGGGTCTGCCTTTCCCGGCGCCTGGAGCAGCTCGCCGAGAGCGCCCGCCGGGGGGGACCGGGGCGGCGGCGCCGGGAGGAGGCCTGGATCCGGGAGCTGGAACGGTGCCTCTCCCACCTGGAACGGGTCAAACCGGAGTTCGCTCCCATCTGGCGGATTACCCGCGAGAAGCTCGCCGAGGCCCGGGAACTCTAATCGCCCGGCAGGAGGTTCAGGGAGCGGAGGGCACGGCGCAGGTCCCGGCCGAGGGTTTCCCGGCCCAGGGCGTAGGGAAGGGCGCCCCGCCGCTTCGCCACCGATCCCAGCGGGGCCGTCTCCGAGGGGCGGGCACCGTCCAGGCTCGGGCTCTCCCAGGGGGGAAAGAGCCGGGTCTCGAAGTAGCGCAGGCCGGTAGGGGCGAGCCGGGCCACCCGCCGGGGCGGCCGGGGGTCGGTGAGCGGCACCCTTAGAACTTTTCCGCCTTCTACCACCTCCTTGAAGCCGGGAAAGCGGTGGGCGATTCCCCGTTCGGGGTGGAGGAAGAAGGCGTAGCGGGGGGCGTGGGTCTTGAGCACTTCGACGAAGGGGGTCTGGTCTTCGAAGAGGGGGGCGAGCGCCACCACCATCCGCCCCTTGAAGTCAAGGTCCGCGACCGCCCGGAGCACCTCGGGCCCCGCTTCCCAGGGGGCCCAGAGCAGCATCTCGCGGCCGCCGTACCCCCCCTCTTGGATCAGGGTCAGGGTGCCGTAGGCGTCGAGGCTCGCCGGGAAGTGGCGGGAGAGGGCCTCGAGCTCCTCAAAGAGCGTCGCCAGGTCCGGCCGGGTCACGGGTTTAGCTTACCGAAAGGGGCACCGCCCGGCCGAGATCGAGCCGGAGTTTGAGCTCGGAGCCGGGCGGGGGCAGCGGGGAGAGCGGCCCCTCCCAGTAAAGGCGAACGCCCCGGAAGGAAAGCCAAAGCCCCACCCGGGGGCCCAAAAAGACCGCCTCCAGCACCCGGGCGGGCTCCCCCTCACCGAAGGTAAAGGCCTCGAGGGGAATAAGCCATTCGCCCTCCTCGAGCCCGAGCACCCGGGCCTCGTTGGCCCCGAGCACGTTCTTGTGGCCCAGGAAGCGGGCGGTCCAGACGTCCTTCGGCCGGGCGTAGACCGCCTCGGGCGCGCCCTCCTGCACCTTCTCGCCGGCCTTCAGGATCAGAACCCGGCTTGCCAGCGCGAAGGCCTCGGCCTGGTCGTGGGTGACGTAGAGGGCGGCGGCGGCTTCCCCTTTGAGCACCCGCCGGAGCTCGAACATCAGCTCCTCCTTGAGCCGCTGGTCGAGGGCGGAGAGGGGCTCGTCCAGGAGCAGGACCTTGGGCCTCGGGGCGAGCGCCCGGGCCAGCGCCACCCGCTGGCGCTCGCCGCCCGAGAGCTCGCTCGGGCGCTTTTTCGCGTGGGGCGTCAGGCCGGTCTTAAAAAGTAGCTCCTCCACCCGGGCTCGGATTTTTTCCCGCGGCCAGCGCCGCTCCACCAGGCCGAAGGCGACGTTGTCGTAGACCGAGAGGTGGGGGAAGAGGGCGTAGCTTTGGAAGACCAGGCCCACCCCCCGGCGTTCGGGCGGCCAGCCGGTTACGTCCTCTCCGCCCAGATAGACCCGCCCGGCGTCCGGGGCCTCGAGGCCGGCCGCGAGCTTGAGCGCGGTGCTCTTGCCGCTGCCCGAGGGGCCCAAGAGGGCGAGGGTCTCGCCCGGGAAGAGGTCGAAGGAAAGCCGGAGCGAAAACCCGGGGAAACGCCGGGCGACTTCGTCGAAGGAGAGCGCCGGGCTAGCCAAGTTCGGCCCCCTTGGCGAAGAGGTAGAAGACCCCCGCCACCAGCACCAAGAGCACCACGCTCATCGCCATCGCCTCGCCGTAGTTGGCAAGCCCGGGCTTGCCCAGCCGCTCGTAGATCGCCACCGAGAGCGTCGCCCACTCGGGGCGGACGAGGAGGAGCGTGGCCCCGAACTCGCCGGCGGCGCTGCCGAAGGCGAGGGCGGCGCCGGAGAAAAGCGCCGGCCGGATGAGGGGGAGCTCGACCCGGAAGAGCCTCCGCCAGGGCGGCGCCCCCAGGGTGGCGGCGGCCTGGATGACCTCTTCCCCGATGCCGCGAAGGGCCGGGATCACCGCCCGGGCGAAGAGGGGGTAGGCCAGGGTGGCGTAGGCGAGCACCAGCAGGAAGGCGCTCGCCTGCAGCCGGGGGTAGGCGAGCAGGTAACCGACCCCGAGGCTCACCGGGCTCACCATCAGGGGGAGGAGGCCGAGCACCTCGGTGAGTACGCTCCCCCGCCAGGCGGCGAGGGCGTAGAAAAGCCCGGCCGGCGCCGCGAGCAAAAGGGCGAGGAAGGAAAAGCGAAGGGTGTTTTTGAGGGCCGGCCCGAGCCCCGGTGCGAAGTAGCTTTTTTCCTCGGCGAAAAGACGGAGGTAGTTCCCGAGGCCGAGCCCCTCGGGGGTCTTGAGGCTGGCGAAGAAGAGGGCGAAAAGGGGCAGGAGGAGCAAGATGAGCCCGGCCCAGTAAAGCGCCCCGAGGAGGAAGGCCTTTTCCTTTCGAAGCGGACGCAGCCCGCCGTAGCCGAGCTCCCCGGCGAGGCGGCGGCTGGCGAAGAGGTAGCCGAGGCTCACGAGGCTGAGCACCACGATCTGCCAGAGGATCAGCGCGCTCGCCCCCTCGAAGTCGAGCTCGTAAGCGAGCAGGCGGTAGATCTCGACCTCGAGGGTGGCGTAGCGGTAGCCGCCCAGGATCAGCGGGACGCCGAAGCTCGCGAAGGTGTAGAGGAAGGTGAGCCCCCCGGCGGCGAAGAGGCCGGGGAGGAGCGCCGGTAGGGTGACCCGGTAGAAGGCCCGGAGCGGCCCGGCGCCCAGGGTCCGGGCGGCGGCCTCGAGCTCCTCGCCGCTCTTCGCCAGCAGCCCGTGCAGGATGCGGGCGGCGAAGCCGTAGTTGTAGAAGACCGCCGCCCAGACCAGCAAAAAGGGCGTGCCCACCAGGTTGACCCCGAGCACGCCCTGGGGGCCCAGAAGCGCCAAGAACCCCGCCGCCACCACGATCGTGGGCAGGACGAAGGGCACCCCGCTGAGGGCCACCCAAAGCGCCCGGCCGGCGAAGGCGTAGCGCAGGCCGAGGGCGGTGGGCAGCGCGAGCAGGAGCACGGCCAGCGAGCTCAAAGCCCCGTACTCCAGACTCCAAAGGAGCCTTTCGAAGTAGTAGGTGTCCCCGAGCGCGGCGAAAAACCCCGGCCCCGCCCCCAAGAGAAGCACCCGCGAAAGCGGGTAGAGAAGGCTAAACGAAAGAAAGCCTAGAAAGAGGGCGAGGGCGGCCTTTCGCACCGGCTAGCGCACGTCCTTGGGGTCCTTGCCTTTGAGGACGACATCCGTCCAGGCCCGGATCCAGCGGTCGCGGTTTCTCGCGATCGTCTCGGGCGGGATCTTGGCAGGCTCTTGGGGGATCTCGGCGAACTTGAAGACCTCGGGCAGCTTGGCGTCCCGCCGGGCGGGGAAGACCCACATGTTGAGCGGGATGTCCTCCTGGACCTCTTTCGAGAGCAGCCAGTCCACGAAACGGCGGGCCGCCGCCTGGTGCTTGCTGCCCTTCAGGATGCCGACGAACTCCACCTGGAAGAAGGCGCTCTTGGGGAAGAGCAGGTTGCCGGTGGGGGGCTCTTGGTACTTGCCCTCGGAGTAGTAAACCTCGGCCGCGGGGCTGGTGGTGTAGCTCACCACCAGCGGCCGGTCGCCGCCGTAGCGGGTGAAGGCGGCGAAGTAGGCCTCGCTCCAGCCCTTTGCCACCTGGACGCCCCCGTCCCGGAGCCGGGCCCAGAAGTCCAGGTAGCCGTCCTCGCCGAAGGCGGCCACGGTGGCGAGCAGAAAGGCGAGCCCCGGCGAGCTGGTGGCGGGGTTTTCCACCACCAAGAGCCGGGCGTACTCGGGTGTGGCCAGGTCCCCGAAGGTTTTGGGGAGCGGCCGGTCCTTGAAGTAGTCGCGGTCGTAGTTGATCGCTACGTAGCCAAAGTCCACCGGGATGGCGTGCAGGGTGGGGTCGAGGATCGTCTCCGAGCGCAGGTTCCTCACCTCGGGGGAGACGTAGGCCTCGAAGATGCCGGCCTCGAGCGCCCGCGAGAGGAAGGTGTTGTCCACCCCCACCAGCACGTCGGCGATGGGGGCGTTCTTGGTGAGGATCGCCTTGTTCAGGGTCTCGCCCGCGCTCCCCCCCTCGATGAAGCGGAGCTGGATGCCGGTTTCCTTTTCAAAGCGGGCGATGAGCTCCTTGGAAAGGGAGAAGCTCGAGTGGGTCAGAACCCTGAGCTCTTCCGCGCCCGCCAGGGGGAAAAGTGCCAGAAGACCGATTGCAAGCCAGAGGATTCGCTTCATCAAAAACCCCTCCTTTCGTCACCAGGAGGGGAAGGCTCGTCACCTTCCCTACGCCGGCATGACCCGGATCAGGTTCCAAGGGTAGGCTGGGCGCCTTCTCAGCCCCAAAAGGGGCACCCCCGGCGACCCCTTCAGTTTAGCGCGAATCTCGACCCGCGTTTTGAGAAATCTGAGGTATAGTTGAATGTGGGGCAAAGAACGGCGTCGGAGTATCGGCGAGATTGCAGCAGGACTTCGCGCGTGGGCCCCGCGCGCGGATTGGAGGGGATATGAAGTTGGCTGTATTGCAAAGGGGTTTCAGAGCGCTGGCCCTCTTCGGCATCGTCTTCGCTCTGAACCTCGCCACCGGGTGGGCTTGGGCTCAGTCCCGGGGCTTCGAGGTCACCGTGCCCGCGGGGACGACGGTGGACCTGCCGGTGGAGGGCTACTGCATGGACTACGGCAAGCCCTTCCCCAGCCGGGAGCTCGTGCCCCTGAGCCCGGCCCCGCCGGAGGTGCGGGCGATCCTCGAGTACGCCTACGCCAAGGGGTACACCGATCGTTACCCGTACCAGGTTCAGCGGGCGATCTGGTACTTCACCGACCACGTCAAGTACGACCCCAAGAAGCTTCCCATCACCCATGAACTCGTCCGCTACGGCAAGGCTCACGGCAAGGGAGCGTTCCCGCCGGGGGTGCTCGAGCTGACCCAGGGCGTGAAGCAGGGTCTGCTCGAAGCCCGGGTGGTCGACTTCCACACCGTTTCGAAGCCGCCGTACCGCGGTAAGGGAATCCTACGCATCACCAACAAGACCCCCCGTACCCTACGCGTCTTCATTCCCTACGGGGTCAAGTCCCGCGACGCCCTGAAGACGGGCACGCAGGACATGGCGATCTTCGTCACCCGGATTCAGACCAAGGCGGCACCGCAGAAGGTGCTGGTGGTGCAGGGTCCGCCCGGGCCTCCCGGGCCTCCGGGACCTCCCGGGCCTCCTGGGCCTCCGGGACCGCGGGGACCGCAAGGGCCTCCCGGGCCTCCGGGACCGCAGGGGCCTGCCGGGCCTCCGGGACCGCGGGGACCCGCGGGACCGCAGGGTCCGCAGGGTCCGCAGGGACCTGCCGGACCGGCCGGGCCCCAGGGCCCCATGGGTCCTGCCGGCATCAGCTGCTGGGACCTGAACGGCAACGGGGTACCGGATAAGAACGAGGACCTGAACGGCGACGGCAAGGTCGACGCCCGCGACTGCATCGGCCCGCGGGGCCCCATGGGTCCGCAGGGCCCGCAAGGGCCGGCCGGGCCTCCGGGTCCGCAAGGGCCGCAAGGCCCCATGGGTCCGCAGGGTCCCAAGGGCCCGCCCGGACCTCCGGGTCCGCAAGGACCTCCGGGACCGCAAGGGCCTCAGGGCAAGGTGGGGCCGAAGGGCCCGCCCGGGCCTCCGGGTCCGCAGGGACCGCAAGGTCCGCGGGGCCCCATGGGTCCGCAGGGACCGAAGGGCCCGCCCGGACCTCCGGGACCGGTAGGACCGCAAGGGCCGCAGGGCCCGCAGGGCCCGCAGGGGCCGAAGGGACCGCCTGGACCTCCGGGGCCGATCGGCCCGCAGGGTCCTGCCGGCATCAGCTGCTGGGACCTGAACGGCAACGGGGTACCGGATAAGAACGAGGACCTGAACGGCGACGGCAAGGTCGACGCCCGCGACTGCATCGGCCCGCGGGGCCCCATGGGTCCGCAAGGGCCGAAGGGCCCGCCCGGGCCTCCGGGTCCGCAGGGGCCGGTGGGTCCGCGGGGTCCGCAGGGACCGGCGGGACCGGCCGGGCCTCCCGGACCTCCGGGTCCCACGGGTCCGACCGGGCCGGCGGGGCCCCCTGGGCCGGCTGGGCCTCCTGGGCCTCCGGGTCCGCAAGGGCCTCCCGGCATCACCGAGTTCCGCATCGTCACCAACCAGGCGGACAGCGGGCTGGATTGCCCCTGCAGCCAGCCGGTGAGCGTCAGCGTGACCTGCCCGGCCGGGTTCGTGGTCACCGGCGGCGGCGCCAGCGTGCGCACCGCCAGCGGGACCTACGACCCGACCATCGCCATCCAGGCCAGCTATCCGCTCTCCAATAACGGCTGGTACGCGCAGGCCGGCCGGATGGTCGGCGGCCCTGGCGAGGACTGGGTCCTCACCGTCTGGGCCATCTGCGCGAAGCCCTACCAGACCACGACGGCGAAGAGCGAATAGCCGAGCTCCGACGCCGCAGCGGGGGCCTTCGGGCCCCCGCTTCTTACGTGCTGAAGTAGCGGGCCTCGGGGTGGTGGAGGGCGATGCCGGAGGTGCTGGCCTCAGGGACGAGCTGGAAATCCTCGGTGAGGCGGACGCCGATTTTCTGCCAGTCGAGGAGGCGCGCTAGGGTCTTTTGGGCCTCGAGCTCGGGCCAGGCGGGGTAGCCCGGGGCGTAGCGGGCGCCCTGGTAGTGCTTTTGGAAGAGCTTTTCCACTTCCGGCGCGTCTTTGTCCGCGATGCCCCACTCCTCGCGGAGGCGTTTGTGCCAGTACTCGGCGAGGGCCTCGGCCATCTCGACCACGAAGCCGTGGGTGAAGAGGTAGTCCTGGTAGCGGCCGGCTTCGAGGTGCCTTTTTGCCTCTTTTAGCCCCTTTTCCCCCGCCGTGACCACGAAGAAGGCGGCGACGTCCCGGGCCCCGGCCAAAAGGGCCCCCTTCGGCATCCAGTCTTCGACCCCTTCGAGCAGGGGGCCATGGCGCGGCAGGTGGTAGCGGGCGATGGAAAGGCCCTTTTCCGAGACCGGGTAGGGAATCCGGGCGAGGATCTCGCCCGCTTCATCAAAGACGAGGAGGTCCTCCCCCTCCCTGGCCACCGGGAAGTAGCCGTAGGCGACCCTGGGCTCGAGGAGCTCCTCCCCCCGGGCGAGGAGCGCGGCCAGGATGGGCTCGGCCTCGCGGGAAAGGAGGGCCTGGTATTCATGGTCGGGGATCTTCCCCTTTTTAAACCCCCACTGGCCGCGGAAGAGGGCGCGCTTGTTTAAAAACCTCGCGATCTCGGGGATAG
The DNA here is from genome assembly GCA_027061845.1 of Thermaceae bacterium. GTDB lineage: Bacteria > Deinococcota > Deinococci > Deinococcales > Marinithermaceae > WFXV01. Next base: position 142 of record JAMOVS010000166.1, on the reverse strand, counting down.
GAAGCTCGCCGGGGCCGAGGTAGCGCACCCCGAAGAAGGGGGGCCTCGGCACCCGGGGCGGGGGCGGCGGGCCCTCCTTGGGCGGGGCCTTCCTGATTCGGGCTTTGGCCTTCGCCGGGGCGCTTTTCCTCGCCTCTTCCGG
>JAMOVS010000165.1 GCA_027061845.1 Thermaceae bacterium | reverse complement strand
AAGTCCCTCGGCAACGGCGTCATGGTCGGCCCCTTCGTCCGCGAGCAGGGCGCCGACATCGCCCGCATCACCATCCTCTTCGCCGCCCCGCCCGAGGCCGACATGGTCTGGACCGAGGAGGGGGTGGCGGGGGCCTGGCGCTTTCTGAACCGGGTATGGCGCCGCTTTGAGGAGGACAAGGCGGAGCTCGAAAAGGCCCCCGAGGCCTTCGACCCGGCGGCGCTCTCCGGCGAGGAGAAGGCGCTTTGGCGGGCTTTAAACCGCGCCATCAAGAAGGTCACCGAAGACACCCAGGGCTTTCGCTTCAACACCGCGATCGCCGCGCTTATGGAGCTCTTGAACGCGCTCTACGACTACCGCAAGAAGGCTCCGGTCACCCCGGTCTATAAGCGCGCCCTCAAGGACTACCTCCGTCTGCTCGCGCCCTTTGCCCCCCACATCGCCGAAGAACTCTGGCACCGCTTCGAGGAAAACTCGGTCTTTTTGGCCGGCTGGCCCGAGCTCGACGAAGAGGCGCTCAAAGAGGAAGAGGTCGAGATCGTCGTCCAGGTGAACGGCAAGGTCCGCGGCCGGATCACCGTTCCCGCCGACGCCCCCGAGGACGAGATCAAGCGCCTGGCCAAGGAACACCCGAACGTCCGCCGCTTCCTCGAGGGCAAGGACGTGGTCAAGGAGATCTACGTGCCCAGAAAGCTTTTAAACCTGGTGGTGCGCTAGCGGTGGCGAGGGGAAACCGGGCGGGCCCCAGGGCCCGCCCGATCCCTATTCCCCTTCGGGAGTCTGGCCCCCGCTCTTTGGAAGGACCTTCAACGCACCCGCCGAGGTGACGGTGAAGTTGTCGGTCCTTGCTCGGGAAACCTTGAAGGTGGCCGGCGGGGTGAAGATCAGCTTGGTCAAATCCGCATTGAAGGCCCAGACGTAAGCGTAATAGGTTTCCCCCGGGGTGAGGTTGAGCTGGGTGAAGGTGATGGACGTATCCGCCGTCCGCCACCAGCGAACCATTTTCGAGCCGGCGTTGGTTTGATGCCAAAGCGTTACCCTGTACGCCTTCGCTCCCGGAACCGCCGGCCAGGAAACGGTGGCCTGGGTGGTGCCGGCGTTCAGGCTGGGTGCGGGCCGGGCCAGCACGTCGCTGGCCTTCAGGGTGACGGTCCTTTTCACCAGGGTGCCGTCGGGGAACTGGCTTTCCAGGGTATAGGCGCCGTCCACCAGTTCGTAGTCGTAGGCCCACCACCACCAGCCGGGCCCGGCCAGCGAGTGTACGATGAGAGCTTTTAGCGGGTCCCCGCGGTTCCACCCGTCGGGACCGGTGACGGTGGCCTCCACGCCCTCCGGCCCCGTCATCGGCAGGTTGCCCGCGACGAGGAAGGCGATGCCGGGTCGGGCCCCGCCGTAATTGTAGGTCCCCAGCGAGGCCTGCACGCTCGCCAGTCCGTTTGTGCCGGTTTGCTGGCTGCAGCCGGCAAGAAAAATGACCGCGCCTAAGGCCGCCCCGAATAAAGCTACCCGTTTCATTATTCACCTCAACTTTCGTGCTTAGTTTACTAAATCAGGTATTCGGAAGTCGGCAAATAGGAATCCCGGGCGGGCGGCAGGTTTAACCCCGTTTGAGCCCGAGCACCATCCCGGCGGCGAAGCCCGAGGCGAAGGGGAGGTTGTAGGTGAGGACCTCGAGGAGCTTTTGCCAGAAGCCCTTGAGGGTCTCCTGCTGGAAGAGCGGTTCGACGTCGGACTGGATGCGGGTCCAGTGGACCTCGAGGTAGCCGGCGTAGGCGAGCAGCTGCACGATCACGAAGAGGAGCCCCAGGGCGAAGGCCAGCACCCGGCCGACCTTTTTGAGGGCGTAGCCGGAGAGGAAGCCGGCCACGCCGCCGAAGGTAAGTTGCCCCGCGAGGGGAAGGTATTGCTCCATTCCGGCCTTAGTTTATTGGCCGAACCAGAAGATGCGGGGGGCCGGCTCGTCGTTGGTAAGGCGAATGACCCCGATGACCAGGTAGTAGAGCAGCCAGATAAACCCGACGACGAGCACGATCAGCCCGATGCCAATGAAACTCAGCACGGCGCCGACCAGGGAGATGATCAGCCCCCAGACGAAGACCCGGATCAGCAGCTGGAAGTGGGACTCGAGGTAGGTCCCCTTGGACTCGGGAAGTTTGATGATGGCAATGATCAGCCCCACGATGGCGGTCAGGCCGGTGAGGTAGCTCAGGAAGTAGAGGACGTAGGCGGCGAGGGCGTAGGTCTTGAGTTGCTTGACCTTCTCGTTCGGGCCCTCGGGTTTGGCCGGAACCTCGTTTGAAACCCCGTTTTCCTGGCTCATACGAGTCTCATTATACAAAATACAAACAAGGCCCCGCGACGGGGCCTTGGTGGGCGGTACTGGACTTGAACCAGTGACCTCCCGCGTGTGAGGCGGGCGCTCTGGCCAGCTGAGCTAACCGCCCAAGCAAGCTTGAATCTAACACCGGTCCGCCTTCTTGTCAAGTTTTGCGATCCCCATGGGGTAAAGTGGCGTCATGCGGGTCAAGGTCGAGGCGCGAGAGGTCTTCTGGCGGTGGTACGGAAAGCTCGTCCTCGAGGACGGCCGGGTGCTGCTCCTCCCCGGCGACGTCGTCAAGTGGGTGCGGCTGGGCGAGGAGCTCGTGCTCGAGACCGACCGGGAGGCGCGGGTGCTGGGCTGGGACGACTTCGCGCTGGCCCGCGCCGACGGCCTCCCGCTCTGGCCCCCCTTCTCCCGCGAGGTGGAGCACCCCCGGCTGGGCTTCTCCGGGCGGACGCTCTACCGCTACCGGCTCCGGGCCCGCGAGGCCCGCTATGAGTCCGACTTCGAGGCGGTGGCCGAGCTGGAGCAGTTCCACTACGCCTCCGACCACGAGACGGTGGCGCTCTGGCGCTGCCCGGACGGCGAGGTGAAGGCGGCGAACACCCGCCCGCCCTGTGCCCGGGGGAGGGCCCGGCTGCTCGAGATCCGGGGCTCGACCCCGGCGAGCCGGTTCCTGGTGCTGGAGCTCGCCGAGCGGCTTCCCTTTGAGCCTAAAATCGTCGGCTACATCCGGCTCGACCCGCCGATTCCCAAGATGCACCGCCGCCTACCCGACGGCGAGGTGGTCCGCGACATCCGCGAGCGGGTCTTCCCCAGGGACTGGTTCCACCCCACCTTCGACCTCAAGGAGGCGCTCCAGGACGCCCAGAACGAGGGCGAGCTCGAGGAGGCCGACTGGCGGGAGCTGGCCGAGCGCACGCTGGATCGGGTGGAGACCGCCGCCCTTCGCATCGCCCGGGTGGTGGTCCACCCCGACTACCGCTCGGACGGGCTGGGTACCCTTCTGGTGCGGCTTGCCCTGGACTGGGCCCAGGCCCGCCGGGCCCCCGAGATGCGGCGGCAAAAGCACCTCGCTTGCACCATCGCCCAGATGGCCCGCTTCCACCCCTTCTTCGAGAAGGCCGGCTTTCGCTACCTCTGGGACACCGCCTCCGGGCGGCCGGTGCTCGCGTGCCCCTTAACCGAGGAAGCCAAGGGCTACCTGGAGCGCTTTTTCCAGGAGGACCCGGTGGCCAGGGAGCACCAGGGTCGGCTCTACCGGCCCCGCTACGGCCGGGTGGAGCCGCTTCCCGGGCCCGTCCGGCTGGTGGGGGTGGCCAAGGCCTACCGCAGCACGCTCGACCTCGAGGGTCTCCCCGAGCCGGTGCGGGAGGTGCTCCTCGCCTTCGGGGTGCGGCGGCGGCGGATCGAGCGGGCGGTGCTCAGGGAGGTGAACGTCGCCTTTCCGCCGGGCTCGATCAGCCTGCTCTGGGGGGCCAGCGGGGCCGGGAAGACGACGCTTTTGCGCCTCCTTCTCGGCGAGCCGCCGGACGCCGGTCGGGTGCTGCGGCCAAAGGGCCGGATCGCCGCCTACCTGCCCGGCGAGGTCGAGCCCGAACTCGGCCAGCGGGCGGTGCTGGAGGCCCTCTTTGACCGGCTGGGGGACGTCACCGCCGCCATCGAGGTCTTGAACCGGGTCGGGCTTTCCGACGCGGTGCTCTGGCGGGCGCGGCCCAAGGAGCTTTCCACCGGGCAGAAGGAGCGCTTCCGGCTGGCGCTCTTGCTCGCCGAGCGGCCGGCGCTCCTTTTGATCGACGAGCTCGCCGCCCACCTCGACCTCGCCACCGCCCGGCGGGTGGCTCGCGGGCTCGGGAAGTTCGTCCGCGACGCCGGAATCACCCTGGTGGCCGCCAGCCACCGAGCCGAGGTGCTGGAGGCGCTGGAGCCCGACCAGGTGGTCTACGTCGGCTACGGCTCGGTCTGGGCGGAGAAATGACCCTTGCCGCGCCGCTCCTCGCCCCCTTAGACTCAGGGGTGACAGGGAAAGGGGGTTTTTATGCGGCGCCTCTTTTGGATTGGCCTATTGGCCTTAGGTTTCGCGGCGTCCTCGTCCGCCGGTGCCTTCAGCCCGGGGAACGTGGAGTGCATCGCCCCGGCCAACCCCGGGGGCGGCTGGGACTTCACCTGCCGCACCGTAGGCAAGCTGCTCTACGACCTCAAGCTGGTGCCCCGGCCGGTCAAGGTGACCAACATGCCGGGCGGCGGGGGCGGGGTCGCCTTCGCCCACGTGGTGACCAAGCGGAAGGGGGACGCCAACCTGCTGGTGGCGGCCTCGCCGGCCACCACCCTGCGCCTGGCCCAGGGCAAGTACGGCCACTTCACCGAGAACGACGTGCGCTGGCTGGCCGCCCTCGGCGCCGACTTCGGGGTGATCGCGGTCCGCGCCGACGCGCCCTGGAAGACGCTTGACGACCTGATCGCCGACCTCAAGAAGGACCCCGGCAAGATCGCCTTCGGCGGCGGCAGCGCGGTGGGCGGTCAAGACCACATGAAGGTCCTCCTGCTGGCCAAGGCGGCGGGGATCGACCCCAAGAAGATCAAGTACGTTCCCTTCTCCGGTGGCGGTGAGGCCCTGACCTCGCTGCTCGGCGGCTTCGTTCAGGTCTTTCCCGGCGACGCCTCGGAGACGATCGAGCAGATGAAGGCGGGCAAGATCCGCATCCTGGCGGTGCTTTCGGAGGAGCGGCTGGAGGCCCTGCCCGACGTCCCCACCGCCTGGGAGCTCGGCTACGATGCGGTCTGGGCGGTCTGGCGCGGGTTCTACATGCCGCCGGGGGTGCCCGACGACGCCTATGACTGGTGGGTGGCCACCATGAAGAAGGTGGCCGACTCCCCCGAGTGGGCCGAGATCCGGGCCGGCCGGGGGCTGGCGCCCTTCTTCAAGGGCGGGGCCGAGTTCGAAGCCTTCATCAAGCAGCAGGTCAAGGACTTCCGCGAGCTCTCGCGCTCCCTCGGGCTGATCAAGTAGATCGTGAAGCCCGACCGCTACCTCGGCCTCTTCCTTCTGCTGCTGGCGGTGGGGTACGGCCTCGGGGCCCTGGGCCTCGAGGCCGAGTACCTCGCCGACCCCCTGGGGCCGCGGGCCTTTCCCCTGCTGCTCGCCGGGGTACTCGGGGTGCTGGGGCTCTGGCTCCTCCTCTTTCCCGGTTCCGACCCCGCCCCCCGCTTTCCCGCCTGGCGGCCGCAGGCGCTGGCGGTGGGCTCGTTCGTGCTCTACGCCTACGCCCTGGTGCCCCTTGGCTTCGTGCTCGCCACCACGCTCGAGGTCGGCTTCCTCGCCCGGCTGCTGGGCGCCGGCTGGAGCCGGGGGCTTTTCGCCGGATTCGCCTTTGCCGCCTCGCTCTACCTGATCTTCGTCTTCGGCCTCGGCATCCCGCTGCCGCTGGGGCAGTGGTGGCCGGGGTAGGGGGCTATTGTGGACGTGCTTTCCCAGCTGGCCCACGGCTTCGAGATCGCCCTCACCCCGCTAAACCTGGGGCTCGCCCTCGCCGGGGCCTTCCTCGGCACCCTGATCGGCGCGCTTCCCGGCATCGGCCCGGTGAACGGGGTGGCGATCCTGATCCCCATCGCCTACGCCCTGAAGCTTCCCCCCGAGTCCGCCCTCATCCTGCTCGCCGGCGTCTACTACGGGGCCGAGTACGGGGGGCGGATCTCCAGCATCCTTTTGAACGTCCCCGGCGACGCCGGGGCGGTGATCACCACCTTAGACGGCTACCCCATGGCGCAGAAGGGCAAGGCCGGCGAGGCGCTGGCGCTCTCGGCGCTGGCCTCCTTCATCGGCGGCACCCTGGCGGTGATCGGGCTGACCCTCTTCGCCCCCCTGCTGGCCGAGTGGGCGATCCGCTTCGGGCCGGCCGAGTACTTCGCCCTGATGGTCTTCGCCTTCACCACCCTCTCGAGCCTGGCCGGGCGGAATCCCGCCAAGGCGCTGGCCGCGAGCGTCTTCGGCCTGATGCTGGCCACCGTGGGGCTCGACCCCGGCAGCGGCCTGCCCCGGTTTACCTTCGGACAGCTCAAGCTCTACGACGGGGTCGACTTCCTGATCGTCGCCATCGGCCTCTTCGCCATCAGCGAGGTACTCGTCCTGATGGAGAAGAGCCACCTGGGCGAGGCCGCCCGCATGCGGGTGGAGACCACCCTGGTCCCGCTCAAGACCTTCCTTGCCTCGCTCTGGAGCATTCTTCGGGGGGCGGTGATCGGGTTCTTCATCGGCGTGCTTCCCGGCGCCGGCGCTTCGATCGCCAGCGCGGTCGCCTATACCACCGAAAAGCGCCTGGTGGACCGGGAGGGGAGCTTCGGGCAGGGCGACCCCCGGGGGGTGGCCGCTCCCGAGGCGGCGAACAACGCCGCCGCCGGCGGCGCGATGGTGCCCATGCTGACCCTGGGGGTACCCGGCAGCGGGACCACCGCCGTCTTGCTGGGGGCACTGATGATGTTTAACGTCACCCCCGGCCCGCTGATCTTCAAGGAGCGGCCGGAGGTGGTCTGGGGCTTGATCGCCTCGATGTACATCGGAAACCTGATGCTCCTCGTCTTGAACCTTCCGTTGGTGGGGCTCTTCGCCCGGATCCTGACCATCCCCCGCTGGTTCTTGATCCCGGCCATCGCCGGGCTCTCCTTCGTCGGCGTCTACGCCGTGAACAACAGCGCCTTCGACCTGCTCTTCATGACCGGCATTGGGGTCTGGGGCTACCTGATGCGCAAGTTCGGCTTTCCCCTGGCGCCGATGATCCTCGGGTTGGTGCTGGGGCGGCTGATGGAGGTGAACCTCAGGCGGGCGCTGGCGATCAGCGGCGGGGACTGGGAAATCCTCTTCGCGAGCCCGATCGCCCAGGTGCTCTGGGTCCTGGCTTTGGTCAGCCTTCTCTTTCCCTGGCTGGTGGGGCGTTTTGCCAGAGCTCGCTGAGGTCCACCCAGAGCATCCGACCCTTTCGCCGGGGCACCGGGAGGGGTTCTTTATAGCGGACCGGGTTTTCTAGGACCCAGGCCCATAGCGGTTTGCCGTTTGCGTATCGGAACAGAAACTCGGGGTCGGCGTGGTGGCGGTCCCGGTAGGCGAGGAGCTCTTCCGGGGAAAACGGTCCGCGGACCTCGACGATCTCCGCCTGTCCGATCAGCTTTCCCCCGGTGACGATCCCGATGGGGCCGCGGATCCGGGTCGGGTGCTTGCGGATCTCCCAGGTCTTCTTGCCGTCCACGATCAGGGAGGCGTAGGGTTCCCGCACGATCAGGCCGCGCCTGGGCTTTTCCATCCCTTTATTATGGCCTTGGCCGTGCGACGACTGCTTGCCTTTCTCCTCGTTCTCGGGTTCGTTGGCCTGGCGCTCAGCCCCGACGAGCGGGCGCGGGCGGCGGTCGAGGACTGGCTTGCCGGGAACTACCGGGCAAACCCGATGGAGGCCGTCGGCAAGCCGCCGGAGGAGGCGCTCAAGCTCCTGGAGCGCGCCCTGCGCTTCCCCCCGCCGCCCCCGGGGATCGAGGTCAACCTGAACGAGCCCCGCGTCGAGTCGCGGGGGCCGGAGGTCTGGGTGCGCTTTCCCGCCGCCATAGGAAAGGAGACCGGCGAGGTCGTCGTCCGCCTCCGGGGGGACGAGGTGGTGGGGGTGGCCTGGCAGCCGGAAGGGGGGATGCTCCCGCCCTGGGTGAGCTCCCCCTGGTTCGTGCCGCTTTTCCTGGGCGGCACCTTCGGGCTGATCCTCTCGCTCTTTTTCGGGGGGCTCCGCTCCCTCTGGCGGCGCGCCCTCCGGGTCCTCTGGATGCGCAAGCGGCTTTTTATCGGGACCCAGCTGGGGCTTTACGGCGTCTTCTTCCTGGGGGTCGTGAGCGCCTACTCCGCCCCCGATCTGGCCCGGCTCTTCCAGCAGCTGGTGGGCGAGACGATCGCCCAGATCGGTCTCGAGCGGGCGATGGTGCACGGCCCCCTGGGGCTGGCGGCGGTGATCTTCTACTGGAACCTGACCCGGGGCCTCTTGCTCACCACCGCGTTGCCGGCGATGCTCTTCGGGGTACCGGCACTGCTCTTGAACGCCCTGCGCTACTACCTCCTGGGTTTTGCCCTCTCGCCGGCGGTGGTCCCTCTGGACCGCTTCCTGCTGCACCTGCCGGTGATCGTCTTGGAGCTGGGCGCCTACAACACCGGGGTCTTCGGCGGGCTCGCCCTCCTCGGCGAGGTGCTCGCCGGGCGCGGCTACCGCCAGGGGCTCCGGGTGCTCGCCCTTTCCCTGATTCCCGCCACCGTGCTGCTCTTCTTCGCCGCCCTCTACGAGGCTTTCGAGGTCATGCCGTGAAGGTGGCGGTGATCGGAGCCGGGGCCTGGGGCACCGCGCTCGGCGTGGTGCTCGGGGCCAAGGGGGTGCCGGTGGCGCTCCTCGCCCGCACCAAGGAGCAGGCGGAAATGCTCGCCCGCACCCGGGAAAACCCCCGCCTTCCGGGAGTCTTCCTGCCCCCCTACGTGCGTCCCACCGCCGACCCCGAGGCCGCCCTTTTGGACGCCGAGCTGGCGGTGGTGGCGCTGCCCAGCCGGGCGCTCAAGGAGGCGCTCGCGGGGCTGCCGAAGGCGCCTGCCTACCTCTCCGCCACCAAGGGGCTTTGGTTTGAAAGGGGAGGCTTGAAGCGCCCCAGCGAGGTGATCGCCGAGGTCACCGGCATCTCCCGGGTGGCGGCGCTTTCGGGGCCGAACCACGCCGAGGAGGTGGGGCGGCTCCTGCCCGCCGCCGCGGTGGTGGCGAGCCTGGACCCGGCGCTTTCGAGAAGGGTGCAGGAGGTCTTCAGCAGCCCGGTCTTTCGGGTCTACACCCGGAGCGACTTAAAGGGCGTGGAGCTTGCCGGCGCGCTTAAGAACGTGGTCGCCCTCGCCGCCGGCATGGTGGACGGGCTCGCGCTTGGGGACAATGCCAAGGCGGCGCTTTTGACCCGGGGGCTTGCCGAGATCGCCCGCTTCGGCGAGGCCCAGGGGGCGCGGCGGGAGACCTTTTACGGGCTTGCGGGCCTTGGCGACCTGGTGGCCACCGCCACCAGCCGGCACTCGCGAAACCGCTGGGCGGGGGAGCGGATCGTGCGCGGGGAGCCGCTGGAAGGGCGCACCGTCGAGGGGCTTCCCACCACCGAGGCGGTCCACGCCTGGGCCATGGAGGCGGGGGTGGACCTCCCCATCGTGCGGGCGGTCTACCGCGTCGCCTTCGAGCGCGCCGACCCGGCGCACGTGCTCACCGAGCTGATGAGCCGGGAGCCCAAGGAGGAGTGAGGGGGCAAGAAAAAGGCTGGCCCTTGTCAAGAAGGGAGGCCTGCTGATCGTGGCGGACAAACAAGGTAAGCCCTTGATGAAGGGCTGCCTTGTCAGTCGTCTACGCGAGGAGCGTATTCAAAGGTTTGTCAGGCCGCGCTAGGGCTCCTTCTCGGGGTCCGGGGGGAAGTCGCCGCGGGCGTGCTCGACGTAGAGCACGGCGTCGATGTACTCGTGCTTCATCTCTTCAAAGAGCTCGGGGGCGACGTGGGGCTTTAGCTCGTCGAGGAGCTCCTTGGCCTGGTCGAGAATCCCCTCGGCCTCGTCGAAGTCGCGGTCCTTAGCTGCCTTCTCCTTGGCGTGCATCAGCATGGTGCGAAAGAGGGTGAGCTTTTCGAAGGGGTCGGCTTCGGTCACGGATAAACCTCCGAAAGCAGGCCGAGAAGGGCGGTGTTGAAGGCGGCGGGGGCCTCGAGGTTCGCCATGTGGCCCGCCCTTGGAATCGTGAGCATGCGGCCTTTAGGAAGTTTTTCGAGCATCTTGAGCCCCTCTTCCGGCGGGGTCAGGGTGTCCTCCTCGCCGTAGACGAGGAGAACCGGGAAGTCCATTTGGGGGAGGAGTTCGAAGGAATCCGGCCGGTCCCGCATGGCAAGGAGGGCGTTCGCCACCCCCTCGGGGTCGGCCTCGAGGATCATCGCCTCCACCTCGCGGACGACCTCGGGCCGTGCTTTTTTGGTGGTCTCGCCGAGAACGGCGTCTAGGAAGTCGGGAAGGAGTGCCTTTGGGCCTTCTTTAAGCACCGCCTCGGCCAAAAGGGTGCGCTTTTCCTTGCCCTCGGGCGGGTCGGCGCCGGCCCGGGTGTCGGCGAGCAAAAGGCCCAGAAAGCGCTCTGGGGCCAGGTCAAAGAGGCGAAAGGCCACGTAGCCCCCCATCGAAAGCCCGACGAAGACCGCCTTTTCGATGCCCAGGACGTCGAGCTCTTCGAGCACGCTCTCGGCGAAGGCAGAAAGCGTCTTCGCGTGGGCGGGCTCGCCGCCAAAGCCCGGGAGGTTCGCGGCGTGGGCGGAGTAGCGGCCCGTAAGGGCGGAAAGCTGCGGCTGCCACATCCGGGCGGAAAAGGGAAAGGCGTGCAGAAACACCACCGGTTTGGCCGGGATCATGCCTCCTCCTCCCATTCTTCAAAGGGCAGGCCCCGCTCGACGAGCGTCTTGGCGAGGTCTTCGTCCAAAACGATCACCCAGTTCTCGCCGTTTTTGCTCTTCGCGATCAGCTTCTCGCTGGCGGCGGCCTTCTTCCAGCGCTCCATCAGCGCCCGGTCGGAGACCAAAAGCGGGGTGACCCGGTTTGCCAAGAATGCCTTCATCGTTCCCCCAAAAGCGCCGACTCCAGCGCGTTCCAGGCCAGGGTGGCGCACTTCACCCGGGAGGGGAGCTTGGCCACGCCGGCGAGGATCTGGAGGTCGCCGAGCGCCGGGGCCGGCGGCTTGCCCTCGACCACCATCGCCTTGAACGCCCGAACGAGCTCCAGCGCCTCCGGGATCGTCTTCCCCTCCACCGCCTCGGCGAGGAGGTCGGCCGAGGCCTGGCTGACGGCGCAGCCCTCGCCGGTAAAGCGGGCCGCCTCGATGCGGTCGCCGTTTACCTTTAAAAAAAGCTCCACCCGGTCGCCGCAGGAGGGGTTCTTGCCGCCGGAGGTGTGGGTCGCGTCCGGCAGCGTTCCGCGCCGCTTCGGGGACTTGTAGCGAAGGAGCAGCGCTTCCTGGTAGAGGTCCTCGAGGACGCCCATGCCAAGACCAGTCTAGGCGATCCAGGCGTCGAAGAAGCGCCGCGCCTCGATGAGCGCCTCCGCCAGGCGGTCGACGTCGTCCTCGGTGTTGTAGAGGTAGAAGCTCGCCCGGGTGGTGGCCGGGGCGCCGAGCTTTCGGTGGAGCGGCTGGGCGCAGTGGTGGCCCGAGCGCACCGCGATCCCCCGCTCGGCCAGGAAGGTGGCGAGGTCGTGGGCGTGGAGCCCCGGGAAGTAAAAGCTCACCACCCCGCCGCGGTCCGGCCCCTCGGGGCCGAGGAGCTTGAGGCCCGGCACCTCTTTTAGCTTTGCCAGCGCCCGGCGGACGAGGGCCTGGTCGTGGGCGAAGACCGCCTCCCGGCCTGCGTTCTCCAGGTAGCGGGCGGCCTCGGCCAGCGCCACCGCCTCGGCGAAGGGGGGCGTGCCCGCCTCGAAGCGGGCCGGCGGCTCGGCGAAGCGGCTTTCTTCCAGGGTGACCTCCTCGATCATTCCGCCCCCGGTCAGGAAGGGGGGAAGCTCCTGCCATAGTTCGAGCCGCCCCCAAAGCGCGCTGGCGCCGGTGGGGCCCAGCATCTTGTGGCCGCTCGTGACGTAGAAGTCGGCCCCCAGCTCGGCGACGTTCAGCGGCAGGTGGGGCGCCGCCTGGGCCCCGTCCACCACCACGACCGCCCCCGCCGCCCGCGCCTTCTTCGCGAGTTCGGCCACCGGGTTGACGGTGCCCAGGACGTTGGACATGTGGCTGAAGGCGACGATCTTGGGGCCTTCTGCGAGCAATCGGTCAAAGGCCTCGAGGTCGAGCCGTCCCTCCTCGGTGACGGGGACGGCCTTTAACTGGGCCCCGGTGTGCGCCGCCAGCTGCTGCCAGGGGACGAGGTTCGCGTGGTGCTCCATCTCGGTGACCAGGATCGTGTCCCCCGGGTCCACCCGGCCGCCGAGGGCGTGGGCGAGGAGGTTCACCCCCTCGGTGGCGTTTCGCACGAAGACGACCTCGCGGGGGTCCCGGGCGCCCAGGAAGCGGGCCAGGGTCTTTCGGGCGTCCTCGTAGGCCTCGGTGGCCGCCTCCGAGAGGGCGTAGCCGCCGCGGTGGACGTTGGCGTAGCGGGTCGCGTAGAAGCGGGTGAGGGCCTCGAGGACCGCCCGGGGCTTTTGGCTCGAGGCTGCCGAGTCGAGGAAGACGAGCTCGGGGTGGGCCTCGAAGATGGGGAAGTCTTTTCTTAAAACCTGGGGATCCATGGCATGAGCTTATACTGTGGACGTGCCGCCGCTAAAGGTGCGGGTTTTCTACGACCCCGAGGCCCGAGTTTGGGTCGCCGAGAGCGAGGACGTGCCAGGCCTGGCGACGGAGGCCGAGGCACTTGAGGCGCTATTGGAAAAGCTCCGGGTGGTTATCCCCGAACTCTGGTCGCTGAACGCCTCTGGGCCGGTGCCCCCGGTCCGGCTCGAGATCGAAGCGGAGCTCACCTTTTCTTAGCCGCGCCGTGGCCGACTATTCCCGACGTCTAAAAGCCATGCTTAGGGAAGCGGGATGCCGCTTCGTGCGCCCGGGTAAGGGCGACCATGAGATCTGGTACAGCCCGATCACCCGCCGCCACTTTGTGGTGGATGCGAAGATTCGTTCCCGGCATACGGCGAACGCGGTTTTAAAGCAGGCGGGGTTGCCGAAGAAGTTCTGACCCCTGCTCGCGTCCCCGAGGCGATTACGGGTATCGCCGCCACGCCCCGTTTTCACCGGGCGCGAGGATTGGGGGATCCGCGTCGGGCCCTACCGCGTGGACGACGCCGACCGCACGGTGGTGGTGTTCAAGGTTCCCTACC
>JAMOVS010000164.1 GCA_027061845.1 Thermaceae bacterium | reverse complement strand
CCGGACCTCGAGTTTTCGCCCGAGGAGGTGCGGGTCCAGGGCGAGGTGGTGGCCCACCTCGGGGTCCTTCCTAAAGGGCTTCGGCCAGGCGTTTGAAAAGCGGGTGGGGCGCGGGGGTGCCGCCCCCGTCCTGCCAGGAGAAACGCCGGTCTTGGATCTCCCCTTCGCCCACCCCCATGCCGCTTGGAAAGCGGGGCCGGTAGTCGAGGGGGGCACTGGCCGCTTCGAAGTCCCGGTAAAACGCAAGCTCTTTTTCGTGCCCGGCGGCGTAAATATAAAGGTCCTCGCCGTCTTTCCAGAGGAAGCGGGCGGCGGGATAGTCGGCCTCAAGCGGGCCCTTTCCCTTAAAGAGCCCCTGGGCCTGGGCCGGGCGGAGTCGGAGGGTGACTAGAAGCGCCTCGCCCAAAAGGCCGAAGCTTCCCACGAAGGGGCGGACCAGGTCGTAGCCCTGGACGTTCTTGATCACCCGGCCGCCGGCGGTGATCACCCGCCCCGAGGGGGCGCGGAAGACCAGGCCCAGGATCTCGGAGGGAAAGAAAAAGTTCTGCCCGAACCCCCCGCGGGCCACGAGCCCCCCGAGCCCGCCGGGGAGCTCGACCGGCGGAAAGGGAGGGAGGAGCCCTTGGGGCACCGCCTCCCAGACCTCGAGCAGCGGGGTGTCGGCGCTCGCCACCAGGTACTGGTCGTCTTCGAAAACTTCCCGGACCGGCACGATCCCACTCTACCGAAAGAGGGCGCAGCGCTCCCCGTAGGGGTCGGTCCGCCAGCCGCTCTTGCGGTCGAAGCCAAGGATGAACCCTTCTTCGTACCGGGGCCACCAAAGGAGCCCCGACTTCAGGGGCTCGCCTTTGGCGAAGTCGGTCCAAAGCTCCTGCATAAGCTGGCCCACCGGGCGGGCGGCCTCGAGCTCGGGAACGGTCATGAAGACGAGCCAAAAGGGCCAGACCTCGAAGGTGTCGAAGACGAAGGCCACGTCCAGCCCGTGGAACGCCCGGGCGAAGGGCCAGGTCTCGGGCTCGTAGGAAAAGAGGTAGGCGTAGGTCTCGCCCCGGTGAAGCTTTGCCGCCTTAAGGGCGGGACAGAGCAACACGCGGTCGGTTTCGAAGGCGAAGAAGGCATCCTTGGGGTCGCGGTAGCGCTTTTGGTAGGCGGCGATCGCCGCCGCCGGGTCGACGCCGCGTTTTTGGGCCAGCGCTCCGAAGGCCTGCCAGCTCGACGGCCCCACCAGGTAGAGGGGCAGGTTCAGGCGGTACTCGCCGGTGTTGGCCCCGGAAATCATCGCCACCGAGCCTCCCGCCCCCCGCGCCAGCGCCTTTTCCGGAAACTCGGGCAGCACGTCGCCGTCCAGGTGGGGCTTGAACGGCGCCTTTTGAAAATCGAAGAGGGGGTCGACGCGGTCGAAGAGCCGGAGGTAACGCTCCACCGGCAAGCGTTTCCAGCACTCCAGGTCCTCCACCGGGCAGCCCACCGCCTGCCCGATCCGCTCGGCGTCGGCGAAGCCTTCGGCTAGGGTCTTCACCTGGTTGCAGCCGCCCGACTGCAGGATCACCCGGGAAAAGAGGCCCTCGGCGTGCGGGCTCGCGAGCAGCGCGCAGGCGCTCATCGCCCCCGCGCTCTCGCCGAAGAGGGTGACCCGATCGGGGTTTCCGCCGAACCTTCGGATGTTCTTCTGCACCCACCGGAGGGCGGTGATCTGGTCCAGGAGGCCGAAGTTGCCGTTTCCCTCGCCCAGGCCGGGGAGCGCCAGGAAGCCCAAGGGGCCCAGCCGGTAGTTCAGGGTGACCACGATCACGCCCCGGCGGGCCAGGGGCCGACCGTCGTAGATGGGCACCGCCCCGCCGCCGCCGGTGAAGCTCCCGCCGTGCAGATAGACCATCACCGGCCAGCCCCCGGGGGGCGGGGGCCCGGCGGGAATCCAGAGGTTGAGGTTCAGGCAGTCCTCGCTTTGGGGGGGAAGGTAGGCGCCCAGCCGGATCTCCAACGAGCCCCGCTGGGGGCAGGCCGGCCCCGGGTGCCGGGCGTCGAACCGGCCCTGGGGCAGCTCGAGCAGCTCCGGCGCTTCGAAACGCCCGGCGTGGGCGTAGGGGATGCCCATGAAGCGGAGCACCCCGCCCTCTTCTTTGCCCACAAAGAGGGTGGTACCCGCCGGCCAGTAGACCTGGGCCCAGGCCCCCGCCAGGAGGGCGAAGAGGGCTAGGATTCGCCTCACGCCTTTTCGATTCTAAGCGGCTCGGGGAACCAGACGGTGCGCTGGGGGAAGGGGATCTCGATGCCCTCAGCGTCGAAGCGCTTCTTGATGCGGCGGTAGAACTCCCGGGCCACGTCCCACTGCTCCTTGGGCTTGGTGGTAAAGAGCACCCGGATCACCACCGCGCTGTCCCCGAGCTCGTTGACGCCGAGGACTTGGGGGTGTTCGTTGGTGAACTTGTCGCGCCAGTCGGCGAAGAGCTTTTCCGCCTCGTCGCGGACGACCTCGAGCACCCGGTCGATGTCCTCCTTGTAGGCCACGCCCACGTCGACCAGCGCCCGCGACCAGTCGCGGCTCATCACCGTGACCTGGTTGATCTGGCCGTTGGGGATGAAGTGGACCTTGCCCTCGAGGTCCCGCAGCACCGTGAGCCGGAGGTTCATGCGCTCGACCCCGCCGGCGGTGTTCCCCACCTTGATGATGTCGCCGACCCCGTACTGGTCTTCCAGCAGGATGAAGAACCCGTTGATTAGGTCCCGGACCAGGTTCTGGGCGGCGAACGAGACCGCGAGCCCGGCGATGCCGGCGCCGGCGAGCAGGGCCCCCACGTTGACCCCGAGGTTGGCCAGGGCGGTGATCGCCCCGATGGTGATGACCAGCCCCTTCAAGGTGGACTGCACCACGTTGACCAGGGTTTCCTTGCGCACCCGCTTGCGCTCGAAGGGGCCCTGCGAGACCCGGAACCGGCTGGCGAGCACGTCCACCATGCGGTAGGCGGCGTAGGTGAGGATGAGGATGAGGACGAAGGAAAGCCCGCGGCTCCCGATCCAGCGAATGAGCAGCTCCCCCCAGGTGTAGAGGGGTTCCACCCGGAGTTCGAAAAGCCGGAAGAGGAAGCTGACCAGCGCCACCAGGGCTAGCAGCCACCAGGCCCGGGCCAGGCTGCGCCAGAAGGCGTCGTCCCGCGGGTCCTCGGTGAGCCGCGCGATCCAGTGGAAGAAGCGCGCCCCCGAGCGCGCGATCTGGTAGGCGATCAAGATCGCGGCCAGCGCGATCAGGGCCTTGATCCCGAGGGAAGCGCTAATCAACTTGGCCAGGTCCCAACCGTCCATGGGTCTCAGTTTAGGCGCCCAGGGCGTGAAGAAAATCCGAGCGGGCGAGCTTTCGGGCCCGGAGGACGGCGTTCTTCACCGCCCGCCGGTCGGAGGCCCCGTGGCCGATGAAGACCGCGCCTTGCACGCCCAATAGCGGCATGGCCCCGTACTCGGCCGGGTCCATGCGGGCGGCGAGTCCTTTTAGCGCGTCCTTGACCAAAAGGGCGCCGAGCTTGGCCTTGAGGTCCCGGGCGAGCGCCTCCTTGATCCAGCGGAAGATCGTCTTGGCCTCGCCCTCCGCCAGTTTCAAGACCACGTTCCCGGTGAAGCCGTCGGTGACCACCACGTCCGCCTTGCCGCTCATGATGTCCCGGCCCTCGACGTTGCCGACGAAGTTCTCGGCCGCCTTCTCGACCAGGGGATAGGCGGCGAGCACCAGCTGGTTGCCCTTGCTGGCTTCCTCGCCGATCGAGAGCAGGCCGACCCGGGGGTTTTCCACCCCGCTCATCTGCTCGGCGTAGGCCGCCCCCATGCGGGCGAAGGCGGCCAGGTGGGCGGGGCGGACGTCGGCGTTGGCACCGGCGTCGATCAGGTGCACCTTTCCGGAAGGGGTGTCGGCGGGCAGTTCGGCCAGGATGGCCGGACGCTCGATACCCTTGACCCGGCCGAGGATGAAGAGCGCCGCCGCCATGGTGGCTCCGGAATGCCCCATGCTCACCGCCGCCAACGCCTTCCCCTCCTTGACCAGCCGCACCGTCACGTTGATCGAGGCGTCGCGTTTCCTGCGCACCTCGGTGGCCGACTCGTGCATGCCGATGACCTCTTTGGCGGGGACGATGGGGAGCTCGCCGCCCTGGGCTTTGAGCTCGGCCGCCAGGCGTTCGGGATCGCCGACCAGCACCACCGGGACCCCTTCCCGGGCGGCCAGCAGGGCGCCGGCAACGGTTTCCTTGGGGGCGTGGTCGCCCCCCATCGCGTCCAGGGCCACCGGCAGGTCGCTCATGCTTCCTGGGGCAGGTGTTTCAAGAGCTTCTGCTCGTAGTTGCGCTTGGGCTGGGCGCCCACCCAGACCTCCACCGGCTCGCCGTTTTTGAAGAGGATGACGGTGGGGATGCTCATCACCCGGTAGCGCATCGCGGTGCGGGGGTTCTCGTCCACGTCAAGCTTGGCCACCTTGAGCTTGCCGGCGTACTTCTCGGCGAACTCCTCCAGGTAGGGGGCGATGATCTTGCAGGGCTGGCACCACTCGGCCCAGAAATCCACGATGGTGAGCCCGTCTTTTACCGCCTGCTCGAATGTGTCGTCGGTTAAGTGAAGGATCTCGGCCATACGGCCTACACTTTAAACCGTGACGCTCCCCCAGGAAATACGGGAAGAGGCCGCCCGGCTTTGGGAAAAGGGGCACTACTGGCAGGTGCACGAGGTCCTGGAGCCCTTCTGGCTGGCGGCCAGCGGCCGCCAGCGCGAGCTTTTGCAGGGGGTGATTCAGCTGGCCGCCGCCCTGCACAAGGCCCGGACCGACCGGCGGGCGGCCGAGCGGATTCTCCTCCGGGCCCAGCGCCACCTCGAACATGGCGGCGCCCCCGAGCTGGCCGCGCCGGTGGCCGAGGTGCTCGCGAATCCCGACCGGCCGCCGCCGTTCCCCCTGGGTTAGACGGGGATCGCCATCTCCAGGCCCCGGGCGTCCTTCTCGGACACCTCGGGGACCCGGCCGGCCTCGCCGCGGGCGGTGCGGAGGGCGGCCCGGCCCCCAGGGGTGCCGGTCTCGGGGAGGCCGATGGGCACGTCCACCACCAGGACCCAGCCCACCCCTGCCCAGTCGGCGCCGTAGACCATGGCCCAAGGATAGCGAAGGCGCCCCTTTCGGGGCGCCCTTTTGGCTCCGCGGGCAGGACTCGAACCTGCGACCAGTCGGTTAACAGCCGACCGCTCTACCAGCTGAGCTACCGCGGACCGCGGCCAAAGCCGACTCTTAGGTTAGCAAAGGGGCGGCCGGGCTTCAAGGGGAGCGCTTTGACGCCGGGAATTGCCCGTAGAATGCTCGTGGTGGAGGAACTCCGCGGTTTCTTGTTGAATACGCTGCCGCACCCGGACCAGGCCTCGCGCGACGAGGAGCGTTTTTACTTTCGACTGCTGCGCGACTACCCCGAGCGCGGGGGGAAGATGCTGCGGGGACGGTTGTTGCTCGCCACCGCGGAGGGGATGGGCGCCTCCCGGGAGCGGGCGCTCCCGGCGGCGGCGGCGCTCGAGCTCTTTCAGAACTGGGTGCTGATCCACGACGACATCGAGGACCAGAGCGAGGAGCGGCGCGGGCGTCCCGCGCTGCACCGGTTGTACGGCCTTCCCCTGGCCCTGAACGCGGGCGACGCGCTCCACGCCTTGATGTGGCGGGTGCTGGCGGAGGCAGGATTCCCCCCCGAGCTGCTGCTCGAGTTTGCCCGCCTGGTGGAGAAGACCGCCTACGGCCAGCACCTCGACCTCTACTGGATCGAGCGGGGGGTCCTGGACCTGACCGAGGACGACTACTTCGAGATGGTTCGCCACAAAACCGCCTATTACACGGCGGTGGCCCCGCTGCGCATCGGGGCCATGGTGGCGGGCGAGACCCCTCCGCCGGTCTTCGATACCTACGGCGAGCAGCTGGGCATCGCCTTCCAGATCATCGACGACGTCCTGAACCTCGAGGCCGACCCCGAGGCCTACGGCAAGGAGATCGCCGGCGACCTCTACGAGGGGAAGCGCACCCTGATCCTGATCGACTTCCTCAAGCGGGCGGATCGGGAGGAGGCCGAGCGGGCCCGGCGGCTCCTCAGGACCCCGCGGGCGGAAAAGGATCCCGAGGAGGTGCGCTGGCTCCACCGTCGTTTGCGGGAGAGCGGGGCGGTGGCGCGGGCCCGGGCCCGGGCGGAGGAGATGGCCGGCGAGGCCCTGGCCGCGCTCTCCCCGCACCTGCCCCAGGAGGTCCTTGACCTCTTGTCGGGCTTGGTGGACCGGCGGGCCTAGGCCCCCTTTTGGGCGTTTTCCCGGGGAAAGGAGCGGGGAATAATGAATCCCGTGCCGCGGGCGCTTGGCCTGCTCCTGTTCGTAACCCTCGCCGCTGCCGCCGGGTTGCAGGTCTTCCCCACCTCGCCGGCCGAGCGGGAGGCCCGGCCGGGGGAGTTCGTCACCCACGTCTTTCGCGTCGAGGGCGAGGGCGGACCCTACCCGGTCGAGGCCACGTCCAGCGCGGGGTTTCCCATCCTTTCGCGGCTGGACTCGGTGGTCCCTCCCCGCTTTTTGCCCATCACCGTGCGCGTGCCCGGGGACGCCCTCGAGGGCACCCTCGACGTCCTCACCGTGCGTGTGGCCGACGCCAGCGCCGAGGCCCGCACCCGGGTTGCCTACCGGCCGGGGCTCAGGCTGGAAGGGCCGGAGCGGCTTACGTTTTTGCCGCCGGCGGTCGTGGCGAGCTTCGCCCTGGAAAACACCGGCAACGGCCGGGACGAGGTCTTCCTCAAGCTCTTCAAGGACGACCAGGTCCGGTCCAGCCGGCGCCTTTCCCTCTCGCCGGGGGAGACGCGTCGGGTCGAGTTCCGCATCCCCTCCCCGGGCAGCTACCGCCTCGAGGCCACCCTGCGCCGGGGCGGCCTGGTGCGCACCTGGCGGTTTACCGTCAGCCGGGCGCGCGCTCGCGGCGGAGTGCGGCAGGGCTACTACCTGCACGGCCTGGGTTCCCTTCGCGCGCGTTACCCCAGCGGCCCCGCCGGCGTCTCGCTCGGCCTGCGGGGGGTGCTCTCCGACTACATGGACATGGACTTCGCCGCCTCCTGGGACCTGGGGCGGCTTCCCCAGGTCGCCCTCACCCTGCGCGGGGACCGCTGGCGCGCCGGCGGCCGTTGGGACGGCATCCTGGGCGGTGAGCTCGCCTACCGGCCGGATCCCTATGAGTTCTCGCTCCGCTTTCGCGGTTGGAGCTACCTCGGCCTGGGGCTTTCGTACCGGGTCCCGAGCCAACGCCATCACCTTTCCCTGGACTGGGGAGGGACGTTGGGCCTTTCGGCCTTCGGGGACTCCGCGTTGGGGCCGGGCACGAAAGGCGTCTACGTCCTCCGCTACCGGCCCCTTTTAGGGGACGGGATGGCCCGTTTGGAGCTCTGGCGCATGCCCTGGCTGGGCTGGCTGGAGGTGGACACCCAGCCCGAGCTCTCCGCCGGCGTGGACTTCAAGCGGCATCGCCTGGAAGCCGGGGTTCGGGCCACCTGGCGGCCGGGCGGGTCGAGCGGGTGGCAGGCGGCGCTGCTCTGGCGGCCCCAGGAGACGCTCGAGGGCTGGGACCCGGTGCTCGGTGCTTGGGTTTCCCGTCAGCAGCTCGGGGCCTTGCTGGCTCTGGAGGAATCCGGGACCTCAGAGGCCACCCGCGCGACCTTGCAAGCGCAGCGCGACTGGGCCGGGGGATGGTCGCTGAGCGCCTCCTTGAGCCGGGAGCTCCCAAGCCCCTTCACCTCGGCCCAGGCCTCGGTCTCGTGGGCGCCGGATGGGGTCAGGGCCCGCGCCTCCATCGGGGCGCAAAACAGCGCCTTCGGGTTGCTCTACCGCGCGCGGGCCTGGCTGGCCTGGCCCTACGCTGAAAGCGGCCTTTCGCTCCAGGTGCAGACCGGCGCCGACCTTTGGAGCGTGGGCGGCGAGGCCCTGCTCTACCCCGCCAGGCCGGAGGGCCGGGGGGAGGCCTGGATCGAGACCTATCTCGGCCGGGCGGCGACCCGCCTCAGCGTGTATCGGGACTTCCCGGCGGGCGGCTGGGGAGCGAAGCTCGGCCTGATCGCGCCGTTGAGCGTGGAGCTTCCCCCCGCGGTGGTCGAGTTCTTTGGCGGCCGCAAGCTGGGGATCGTCGAGGGGCGATTGGTGCACGACGGTCCGCCGGTGGACCTGAGCGGCGTTCGCGTCGTCGCCGGCCCCTACCAGGCGATCACCGATTCCGAGGGGCGCTTTAGGCTGGAGCTTCCTCCCGGCGAGTACCTGATCGCCGTCGACCCCGCCACCCTCCCGGCCGTCTTTGCCCCCTTGAACGGGGGAGTCCCGCTTCGCGTCGAGGCCAAGAAGCGCTACACCCTGGAGCTCGAGCTCGAGGCCCGCGCGGCGATCCGCGGCCAGATCCGGGCCCGGGGGGAAGCCCCCGACTCGCTGGCGCTCTGGATCGCGATCGAGGACGAGGCGGGGCGAAAGACCTATGTGCGCGCCGACCGTCTGGGCCGGTTCGTCGTCGGGGGCCTCCGGCCCGGACGCTATACCCTTTGGGTCCTCGAGCGTTCGCTGCCCTGGGGGTACAGGGTCGAGCCCGAGCGTCGGGAGGTCGAGCTCGCCCCCGGCGAGACCGCGAGGGTCGAGTTCTGGCTCGAGCCCAAGCCGAAAAAGATCCTTTCCGCCAAGCCGGTGGTGATCCTCTCGGTCGAGCCCGAGCGGGAGGTGTTGCCTCCGGCGGCCGAGCCCTACCTCGAGGCCAGGCTCGAGGGCGACCCCGACGCCCTCAAGGTGCAAGAGGGGGCCCGGGTCCTGGGTGAACTCGAGCCTCGAGGGGCGGGGCTCTGGGGCGGCCGCTTCAGGCTCCCCGAGCGGGCGGGCAAGCACCTTTTGAGGCTGGTGGCCTACCTGGGCGGCCAGCCGGTGACCGAGTACCCCTTCGTGATCGAGGTCCGGGAGGACGCTCCCTGGGGCGTCGTGCGTACCCGCCCCATCGTCCCCAGAGGGGCCAAGGGCGTGCCCCTGGCGGTGCACCTCTTCGCCCCCGCGAAGCGCGCGTGGCTGGTGCTCGAGGGTCGGCGCTTCGCGCTCCGCGGCGGGCCGGCCGACTGGCGGGGGAGCTTCGACGCCCCCGCAGCGCCGGGCCGCTACCCGATGCGGGTTTTCGCGGAGCTCGAGGACGGCCGCTTGGTCGTCCTCGAGCGGAGCGTCCTGGTGCGCTAGCGCGAGATCGTCAGCCGGAGCGAGGAAGAAAGACCGGGCCTTTCGGCGCTCCCGGGTTCGCGGTGCGTCAGCCGGGTGGGTTGCAGGCGTCCGTGCCGCACGCCGAGGGTGGTGGCCCCGGCGGCGATCTCCCGCATGCGAACGGTGAGGGTGTGGTCCCCGCTTTCGGCGCCGTGCACGCGGAGGTGAAGCGGAAGCCCCCAGGAGGCTCGGTGGCACCAGTCGCCGTAGGTGCAGTCTTCCCAGACCGGTTCCTCGCGGAATAGCGTACGAAAGGTGTCGTCGAGCCGCTGCCAGGTGATGGCCGAAAGCGGGACCGGCCGGCTTGGGTTGAAAAGGTCGTTGGAGACCTGGAAGTCGGCCTCCGACCAGCTGCCCTGGGTCTCTTCGAAGACCAGCTTGTGGCGTCGCAGAACGTTGAAAATC
>JAMOVS010000163.1 GCA_027061845.1 Thermaceae bacterium | reverse complement strand
TCCTTGACCAGCATCGCCTCAGCTTACCGCTACTTCTCGTAGGGCTTGCCGATCGCCGCCGGCGGCCGGGCGCGGCCGATGAAGCCGGCGAGGACCAGCATGGTGAGCACGTAGGGGAAGGCCTGCAAGATCGGCGAGGGCAGGATCCCGGCCCCCTCGATCTGGATGCGGAAGGCCTCGGCGAAGCCGAAGAGCAGCGTGGCCCCGAGGATGCCGTAGGGGTGCCACTTGCCGAAGATGAGGGCGGCCAGGGCGATGAAGCCGCGGCCGGCGGCCATCATCCGGATGAACTGGTTGATCTGGTCGATCGAGAGGTAGGCGCCGGCGATCCCCGCGAGGACCCCGGAGAGCAAAACGCCCTGGTAGCGCATCAGAAAGACGTTGATCCCCAGCGAGTCGGCCGCCGCCGGGTGCTCGCCCACCGCCCGCAGCCTGAGGCCCCAGGGGGTCTTGAAGAGGGCGAAGTAGGTGAGGGGCACCAGGATGAAGGCGAGGTAGACCAGCGGGCTCTGGTCCAGGATGCGCCCGATCGGGGTGGCGAAGAAGTCCTGCAGCCCGGGCAGGTAGGCGTGCAGGGGCATGATCCGGTGGACCACCTCCTTGCTGGCGGTGGTGTTGTGGTAGAGGAAGAGCAGCACGATCGAGGGCAGGCCGAAGGAGAGCATGTTGATGGCGGTACCGGAGACGATCTGGTCGGCGCGGTAGCGGATCGAGACCACCGCGTGGATCCAGGCGGTGATCACCCCGGCGACGATCGCCGCCAGCACCCCCACCCAGGGGATCCACCAGATGCGGACGTTGGGGTCCTGGGCCAGGTAGGGGGCCTCGAGCAGCTGCACCGTCACCGCCGCCGCCAGGGCGCCGAAGTTGATGATGCCCTCGAGGGCGATGTTGACCACGCCCGAGCGCTCGTTGAACATGCCGCCGAGGGCAGTGAAGAGGAGCGGCGTGGTCTGCCGCAGCGCCCCGGCGACCAGGGCGACCAGGAAGGCGGTGGAAAGGACGTCCATCAGGCCACCTCCTTTTCCGCCTCGGGCGCGAGGCGTTTCAAGAACTCGGCGGCCAGCAAGGGGTCGGTGAAGTAGCGGGGCAGGAAGCCGCCGGCGGCGATGAAGAGGACGATCAGGGCCTCGAGCACCAGAACCAGCTCGCGGCTGATGCCGAGCTGCAGGTTGAGCTGCAGCCCGCCGGTGAGGAGCACGCCGAAGAGCCCGGCGGCCAGCGTGACCCCGATCGGGGTGTTCTGGCCCATCAGGGCCACCGCGATGCCGTCGAAGCCGACGTTATAGGGAATCGACTGCTTGAAGCGGTACTCGTCGATGCCGCCGCCCAGCACGTAGTGGGTGGCGGCCAGGCCGGCGAAGGCGCCGGCGATCGCCATGGTGAGGACGATCTTCTGGGTGATCTTGACCCCGGCGTACTCCGCCGCCTTGGGGGCAAGCCCCACCGCCCGGAGCTCGTAGCCGTACTTGGTGCGCCACATGTAGAAGTTGTAGAAGGCCACCGAGAAGAGCGCGATCAGGAAGGCGCCGTTCAGCCGCACCGAGGCCAGGTCGGCGCCCACCTGGGCGGGGATGCCGGGGAGCAGCCCGCCGACCAGGTAGCCGGCCACCGCCGCCCCCAGCGAGGCCAGCACCCGGGGGCCGAGCTCGAGCTTCTTGAAGAAGACGTAGTAGCCAAGCAGGAGCAGCAGGAGGGCCAGCGGCAGCGCCAGCGAGAGCTCGCCGGGGCCGGCCCCCTTGAAGCCGAGCAGGTTCAGGAAGAGGGGGATGCGGGCGGTCTCGTGGATCTCCAGGCTCTTGGGCTCGTAGCCCGGGGCCTTGAAGGGGAAGTGGACCACGTGGCCGAAGAACGACCACTCGTTCTTGGAGAGGAGGAGCAGCATCACCGAGAGGGCGATGTAGTTCATCATGATGGTGTTGATCACCTCGTGGGCCCCGAAGCGGGCCTTGAGCCAGCCCGGGATCGCCCCCCAGATCGCCCCGCCCAGCGCCGCCGCCGCGATCGCCGCCGGCAGCACCAGGAACTTGGGCCCGGGCAGGTAGAGGCCGGCGAACATGGCGAAGACCGCCCCCATGATCAGCTGACCGGGGGCGCCGATGTTGAAAAGCCCCGCCTTAAAGCCGAAGGCCACGCTGAGCCCGGTGAAGATCAAGGGGGTGGCGATCAGCGCCGACTGGAAGAGGCCGGGCAGGGTGAGCACCGGGCCGAAGAGGAGCTGGAAGGTGTAGGTGACCAGGTCCAGCTTGGCGACCAGGTACTCGTAGGTGGAGAGGGGTTCCCGCAGTCCGGGGACCGGCCGCAGGAGCCAGACCAAGACGCCCCCCGCCACCATGGCCAGGATCAGGCTGACCGCCGGCACCACCACCCCGCGGTAGCGGACCAGCAGTCCGGCGCCGCCGGGGGTGTGGATCTTGGCCAGCACCAGCAAAAAGAGCGAGTAGAAGAACTGCAGGTAAAGCCCCAGCGAGAGCGAGTAGCGCTTCAGGGGCGGGCGGCGGGCGCCGGCCTCGAGGGCGGCGGCGTTGACCTCGGCCACCTGGCGGTAGAAGGCGAAGGCCTCGAGGGCGAAGAGCAAGAGCCCGAGCCCCCCCAGCAGGTAGAGCGCCTGGACCCGGGCCTTCCCCTTCAGGAAGAGGTAGGCCAGGCTGGCCAGCACGGCCAGCGCCACCCAGGCCCAAAACGCCGGGTGCACCCAGCCGAGCGGGACCTCGGGCACGCGCATGCCGCCGGGGTTGACCAGGCCGAAGGGGGCGAGCAGCACCCCCTTGCCGCCGAACGCCCGGGTGACCACGAACCAGGGGCTGACGGCGGCCAGGGCCACGAAGACCAGGCTCACGAGCGGGACCAGAAGGCGGTTCACGAGGGGTTATTTTACGCCACTTTCGTCTTAAGATGCGCCCGTGGACCCCAAGTGCCGAAACCCCCGCGCCGTCCGCGAGATGTTCGAGCAGATCGCCCCCCGCTACGACTTTCTCAACCACCTGCTCTCCCTGGGCGTCGATTGCCGCTGGCGGCGGGCGGCGGCGCGGGCGGCCCTGGCCAAGGGGCCCCGGCGCGTCCTGGACGTGGCCACCGGCACCGGCGACCTGGCCATCTTCTTAAAGCGGCTTCGCCCCGAGGCCGAGGTGGTGGGGCTCGACTTCGCCCCCGAGATGCTCAAGCGGGCGGAGCAGAAGGCCCGCCGGGTCGGGGTCCCGATCGCCCTGGTCGAGGGCGACGCCCTGGCCATGCCCTTCGAGGACGGCAGCTTCGACGCCCTCACCGTGGCCTTCGGCTTTCGCAACTTCGCCGACTACGAGCGGGGCCTGCGCGAGTTTTACCGGGTGCTGGCGCCGGGGGGACGGGCGGTGATCCTGGAGTTCCCGCCCCCGCCCGAGCGGGGTTTTGGCCGGCTGGTGCGGTTTTACTACCACCGCGTGCTGCCCCGGCTGGGGGGCTGGATCTCGGGCTCGCCCGAGGCCTACCGCTACCTCCCCGAGACGGTGGAGCGCTTCCCCAAACCCGAGCGGATGCGGGAGATGCTCGCCGCGGCCGGGTTTTCGCCCCAGGTCCGGCTCTTGACCGGCGGGCTGGCGGGGCTCTTCATCGGGGACAAGCGTGGTTGAGCTTTTGCTCTTCGAGTCCGAGGAGGTGGCCCGCTTTGGCCCCGCGGTCGAGCTCCTGCGGGCCACGGTGCGCGGACGGGTCTACGAGAACGCGGTCGCCCGGCTGGAGCACGGGCCCGGGGGGCTGGTCTGCGAGCTGAAGCCGCCGCGGGGCGGCCTCTTCCTCTGGCTGGGCCCGCTGGTGGCCGAGGTCGGCGGGCGGAAGGAGGCGCTCCGGGCGCTCTGGGAGGCGTTTTCGGCGGCCGAGGCCGGGGGGAGCCTGCTGGTCGTCTACGACGAAACCCGGGAGTACCGGCGGCGGCCGGGGGCGCCTCCCCGGGGCGAGGCGCGGCTCCGGGCGCCCGCCTGTCTGGTCCTCGAGGCCGCCCGCGAGCGGCGCCTGCTCTTCTTCGCCGGCCGCGAGTTCCTCGATTTCCGGCTGCCGCCGGGGCGACCCGTGCTCGCCCCCCTGCGCGAGTAAAATCGCCGGGATGAAGGCCTTCGAGGTGCTGGTGGTCGGCGCCGGCTTCGCCGGCAGCGAGGCCGCCTACCGGCTGGCCCGGGGAGGGCGCCGGGTGGCCCTCCTGACCCAGAGCCTCGACTCCCTCTTCCTGCCGATCTCGCCGGTGACCGACCCGCCGGCGCCGGGGACCCTCTTCGCCGAGGTCTACGAGGAGGGGCTGCCGCCCTTTTTGCTCCACGCCCGGGCCAAGTGGCGGCTCGAGGCCGAGCGCCCCCGGCTCCACCTGGTCCAGGCCACCGCCACCGGCCTTCTGGTCGAGGGCGGCCGGGCGGTCGGGGTCCGAACCTGGGAGGGCCCGGAGTACCGGGCCGACCGGGTGGTGCTGGCGGTGGGCAGCTTCCTCGGCGCCCGGCTTTCGGTGGGGCAGATCGAGGAGGCCGCCGGCCGGCTGGGCGAGGCCGCCTACGACGACCTCTTCGAGGACTTGAAGGCCCGGGGCTTCGCCTTCCTGCCCGCGGAGCAGCGGGCCAGCCCCTTCAAGGGCGCCCCCGGCTACCGGGTGCGCTTTTACCGCTTCGCCGACGCCGAGTGGGACCCCGAGACCTTCCGCCTGCCCCGGCTATCCGGGCTCTACGCCGCCGGCGCCTGCACCAGCGGCGGGCAGAGCTACCGCGAGGAGAGCCTCGCCGGTTTCCGCCTCGGCGAGCGCCTGCTCGGCGAACTGGAAGACCCGGCGGGCGAAGGCGCTTAGGGGGTGGGCCTCGAGGGCAGCCCCGCCGGCGGGAAGGCGGGCGTAGAGCACCTGGGCCCGGATGCGGCGGTGGGAAAGGGCGTAGCGCAGCTCGCCGAGGACCCGGGCCTCGCCAAGGCCGTAGGCGGCGAGCAGGTCGGCGGCGTCCTCGGCGAGCGGCGGGCCGAAAAGCCCGGCCCAGGGGCCTTCTTCCCGCCGGGCGAGGAGGTAGCCGTCGGGGCCCTTGGCCACCAGGGCGAAAAGCCGCCAGTCCTGGCTTTTTTGCCGCCGCCGCCGAGGGTAGCGCCCGGGGTCCTGGCGGCCCTGGCAGACCTCCTTGAGCGGGCATTCGGCGCAGCGTGGGGCGCGGGGCGTGCAGACGCGAGCGCCCAGCTCCATCAGCGCCTGGTTCCAGCTTCCGGGGTCTTCCTCCGGCATCCAGGCCGCCGCCCGCCGCCAGAGCTCGGCCTCCTTGGGGTCTTCCAGGGCGAAGACCCGGGCCAGCACCCGGCGGACGTTGCCGTCCACCGCCGGCACCCGCTGGCCGAAGGCGATCGAGGCCACCGCCCCGGCGGTGTAGCGGCCCACCCCCGGCAGGGCCCGCAGGCCCTCGAAGTCCCGCGGGAACCCCCGTTCGGCGATCCTTTGGGCGGAGCGGTGCAGGTGCTCGGCGCGGCGGTAGTAGCCGGCCCCCTGCCAGAGGGCAAGGAGCTCCGAGAGGGGGGCCTGGGCCAAGGCCTCGGGGGTCGGGAACCGGTCCAGGATGCGGCGGTAGTAGGGGAGCGCCTGCTCCACCCGGGTCTGCTGCAAGAGCACCTCGGAGACCAGGATCGCCCAGGGGTCCGGGGTCTTGCGCCAGGGCAGGTCGCGGGCGTTTTCCCGGTACCAGCGAACGAGCCGCGCGCGCGCGTCCATCCGGCCTAGGGTAGCGGGAACGGGGGCTTAATATGGTAAGGACCATGTTCGCGAGACGCCTTTCGATCCTGGTTGCCACGCTCGGGCTCCTCGTTGCCCTCGCCGCTCCCCCGCCCTTTCCCGAGAACGCGGTCGGGCTGGGCTACGCCCACCCGGGGCGGGGGCTCTTCCAGGCCTCGGCGGTGCTGCCCTTTAGCCCGATGGGGCTGGAGGCCGGCGGGACCTTCGCGCTCGCCAGCGACCTCGACCGCTGGGACGGCTACCTGGACCTGGAGCTTTTGGTCTTCCCCGGCCTGGCGCTGGGGCCCGCCTTCGGCGAGGCGGGCGGGTTCTTCCGCCTGGACGGGGTGAAGGACGCGGCCGGCTTCGGCGTGGGCGCCGCCCTCGGGCTCTCCGCCGGCCTGGAGTTCAGCGACCCCCTCCCCCTCGCCCTCTTCGGCCGCGCCGGGCTCGGCTACCTGCGGGGCTTCCGCCCGGCCTGGGGGCTGGGGGTTCGGGTCTACCCCGCCGAGGCCCTGGCGGTTGACCTCGGGGCCGACGACCGGCTGGGGCTCTACGCCGCGCTCTCCTACCTGTGGTAAGGGCCCTCAAGCACTCCCGCTGGCGGCACGGGCTCTTCGCCCTGCCGGCGCTCTCCTTTCTGGCGGTTTTCTTCTTCTATCCCTTCCTCGAGGTGCTGCGCTTTTCCACCTGGCGCTGGTCGGGGCTCAAACCCCCCGAGCCGGTGGGGCTTAAAAACTACGCCGAGCTCTTTTCCGACCCGCTCTTCTGGCAGAGCGTCAAAGCCACCTTCCTCTTCGCCGCTTGGGTGCTGCCGAGCTTTCTGGTCCTCTCCATCCTGATCGCCTTTTTGATCGAGGGGCAGGGCTACGAGCGGGTGGTCAAGGGGGCGCTCTTCTTGCCCGGTCTGGTCACCGTGGGGGCGGCGAGCACCGCCTGGTACACCCTCTTGGCGCCGGAGTACGGGGCGCTGGCTGCCTTCCTCCCCATCCCCGCCTGGGACCAGGAGCCCTTCTGGGCGATGGCGATGGTGGTGGCCTTCACCCTTTGGCGCTACCTGGGCTACGGGGTCTTGGTGGTGAGCGCCCACCTCAAGTCGATCCCCGCCGAGCTGGTCGAGGCGGCGCGGGTGGACGGGGCCAGCCCCCTCGAGGTCACCCGCTACGTGGTGCTGCCGCTGCTGCGTCCGGCGGTGCTCTTTTTGCTGGTGGTGGGCTCGGTGCTGGCGCTGCAGTCCTACGTCGCCGTCTTTTTGCTCACCCGGGGCGGCCCCTACGGGGCGACCCGGGTGCTCGGCTACTTCGTCTACGAGCTCGGCTTTGAGAACTTCCGGCTCGGCTACGCCGCCGCCGTCACCGTGGTGCTGCTCGGGCTCACCCTGCTGGTGGCGCTGGCCCAGGGCAAGCTCTTGGAGGAGCGATGAGGCACGCGCTGGTCTTTTTGATCGTCCTCGCCGTGCTTTTGCCCTTTTTCTGGATGGCCTACGCCGCCTTTTTGCCCCCCGAGATCGTCTACTCCGGCGACGTCCTCTCGGGCTTTGGCTTCACCCTGGAGAACCTGAAAAAGCTCGCCCCTGAGGGGTTTTGGCCCCGGCTCTGGTTCTCCCTTTTGGTCTCCGGCTCGGTGGCGCTCTTGCAGGTGGGGACCGCGCTGCTCGCCGCCTACGCGCTCTGGAACGGGGTGCCCCTTTGGGGCGTCTTCCTCTTCACCCTGGCGATTCCGGTGGAGCTGCTCTTGGTGCCGCTTTTCGGCGTGCTGCACCAGATGCACCTTCTGGATACCCCCTGGGCGCTCGTCCTGCCCTTCGCCGCCAGCCCCTTCACCGTGCTGCTGGTCTACCAGGCGATGCGGGCGCTCCCCTACTCCCTGGTCGAGGCGGCCCGGCTGGACGGCGCTGGCGAGGGCGGGATCCTCTTCCGGGTGGTGGCCCCCTTGGTCTTTCCCAACCTGGTGGCCGCCGGGGTGCTGGCCTTTGCCGCCCACTGGAACCTGGTGCTCTACCCCCGGGTGACGGTGGGCGAGCGCTACTGGACGCTGCAGGTCTGGATCGCCGACCTGGCCCGCCGCTACCCCGCCGACTGGGGGCTGCTCTCGGCGGCGGCGCTGCTATCCACCCTGCCGCTCTTGCTCCTCTACCTCCTCTTCGAGCGGCGGATCGTGGAAACCTTCGAGGGTAGCGTGAAAGGATAAGGGCATGCGAAAGCTCCTAGTTTTGCTGGTGGTTTTGGGTACGGCCTTGGCCCAGGTGGAGATTCCCTTCTGGCACGCCATGGACGGCCCCGCGGGGCGGCAGATCGAGGCCTTCGCCGAGGCCTTCAACGCCGAGCAGTCGGCCTACCGGGTGGTGCCCCGCTACGTCGGCGACTACCGCGAGGCCGAGACGCGGCTGATCGCGGCGCTCCGGACCGGCACCGAGCCGGTGCTCTACCAGGCCGAGCTGGCCTTCTTCCCCCGGCTGGTGGCCGAGGGCCGGGTGCTCCCCTTGGACGACCACCTGAACCTCGACGAGAAGACGGTCGCGGACTTCTACCCGGCGGTCTGGGAGTACGGGGTGATGTACGGCAAGCGCTACGGGCTGCCCTTCAACACCTCGACGCCGGTGCTCTACTACAACGCCAGCGCCTTCCGCGCCCGCGGGCTCAAGGCGCCCGAGAACTGGGCCCAGTTCGAGGCCGCCGCCAAGAAGCTTTCGGACCGGCGGCGCAAGGGCTACATTGCGGTCTTGGAATCCTGGACCTTCGAGACCATGGTGACGAGCCGCGGGGGCTCCTTGGTCACCGAGGACGGCAAGCCGAACTTCGACTCCCAGGAGGCGGTGGAAGCACTTTCCATGCTCCACCGCATGGCCCGGGCCCGGGCCCTGATCCCCCGCCGGCTGGCCGAGGCCCAGTTCGCCCTCCTCGACTTCGTGCGCACCAAGGGGATGATGATCTTCGCCTCGATCGCCCACTGGCCGGCGGCCGAGAACTACTCCTTCGCCTTCGACCTGGGGGTGGCCCCGGTGCCCCGGGAGCCGGGCGGCAAGGTGCCCATGGGCGGGGCCCAGCTGGTGGTCTTAAAGGGGGCGAGCGACGAGGAGGTCCGGGGCGCCATCGCCTTCTGGAAGTTCCTGATGCGGCCCGAGAACCTGGCCGAGTGGGTCAAGGCCAGCTACTACGTGCCGGTGCGCAAGAGCGCGGTTCCCTACCTCGAGGACTTCTACGCCGAGAATCCCTACCGCAAGGCGGCCTTCGAGCAGCTGGCCTACGCCGTGCCCCGCCCCCGGGTGCCCGAGTTCGTGGTCTGGCGGGTCTACCTCGAGGAGGCGCTGGAAAAGAGCGTCAAGGGCGGGATGGACCCCGAGGCGGCGCTTAAGGAGGCCCAGCGGAAGGCGTTGGAGGTCCGGTGAGGTTCTTCTTCAGTCCCCTGGACGCGGGCTTTCTCGAGCTTGAGGGGGCACTCCGTCAAGCCGCCGAGCTGGGGATGGGCCTCGAGCTCCCCTTCGACCTCTTCGAGGCCGCCGCTCCCCTGCTCCCCAGCGCTTCCCAACTCAAGGCGCTGGGCCAGCACTACCGGGTGGCCTTCACCCTGCACCTGCCCTTCGTCGACCTGAACCTGGCCTCGCTCTTCCCCAAGAGCTTCGAGGCCGCCCTCTCCCGCACCAAGGACGGCCTCGCCTTCGCCGAGGCGGTGGGGGCCGAGGTGGCGGTGCTGCACACCGGCAGCCTGCCGCTGCGCCACCCGCGGGTGGTGGAGGCCGCCTGGGAGCGGCTTTTCGAGGCCCTTTCCCGGCTCCGGCCGCTGCCGCTGCCGGTGGCGGTGGAGAACCTGGGCCTCGAGGACCGCGACCTGCTCCAGGGCCCCGACGACCTCAAGCGGCTTTTGGACGCCTTCCCCGAGTACGGCTTCTGCCTCGACTTCAGCCACGCCTTCGTCGAGGGCGGCGAGGCGCGGGTGCGGGACTACCTCGACCGGCTCGAGGACCGGCTGCTTCACCTGCACCTGAACGACACCCCCGGCGACCGGGACCGCCACCTGCCGCTGGGGGAGGGGGCGATCCCCTACCGGCGGCTGCGCCCCCAGCGCCTGCCCGAGACCGCCACCTTCGAGGTCCGGGGAGGACCCGGGGCGCTCGCCCAGAGCCGGGATCGCATCCGGGCCCTCTGGGACATCTGACCCCCTTTTGCCGGGCTAGCGTGCATTAAGGTGCGGCATCCCCGCACCTTTGTTATCTTGGGCTAGGAGGAGGGTTATGAATCCAAAGATCGAGCGGATTGAGGTCTATGTCGACGAGGCGAAGGAGCCGATCCAGGTCCTCACCCAACCGCCTTTCGAGGTGGAGCTCGATACCCGGATGCTCCCCGACGGGGAGCACGAGCTTCGCGTGATCACCGTCTTCAAGGACGGCAGCCGGGAAGAGCACCGGCTGCCCTTCGTGGTGGACAACCTTCCCGACGCGTTCGTCGACGGCATCGACGAGGGTCAACGGGTGCGCGGTCGGGTGCGTTTCGACGTCCGGGTCGGCGATTACGACAAGCCGGTGGGACCGGCCGGCGCCTCGCCCTGGCTTTACATCCTCTCGACCCTGCTGGTCTTGACCCTGGTCTGGGTCTTCTTCGCGGTCAGCCCCACCGCCGAGAAGGTGGCGGCCCAGATGGCCCCGGCGGCCGCCCCGGCGGAGGCCGAGGCGACCGCCCCCGAGGGGACCGGGGCGCCGGTGGACGAGGCCCTCTTCGAGAAGGGCAAGGAGCTCTATGCCGCCGAGTGCGTCGCCTGTCACCAGGCCAACGGCGAGGGCATGCCCCCCACCTTCCCGGCGCTCAAGGGCAGCAAGGTGGTGGCCGACGTCAAGGCGGCGCTGGAGAAGATCCAAAAGGGCGGCAACGGCATGCCCGCCTACGACAAGTTCTCCCCCGAGGAGCTCGCCGCCATCCTCACCTACATCCGGAACGCCTTCGGCAACCACTACGGCGGCGTGAGCGTGGACGAGGTGAAGAAGCTCCTCGGCGGCGGCGAGGCGGCGGCGCCGGCGGTGGACGAGGCGCTCCTCGCGGAGGGCGAGCAGGTCTATAAGGAGAACTGCGCCGCCTGCCACCAGGCCGACGGCTCCGGCATGCCCCCCACCTTCCCCGCGCTCAAGGACAACGCCAACCTCAAGGACGCCCAGTTCGTGATCGAGACCATCCTGAAGGGCAAGGGCTCGGGGATGCCGCCGTTCGCCCAGCTCTCGGACCGCCAGGTGGCGGCGGTGGCCACCTACATCCGGGTGAAGTTCAACGACTTCGGCCCGGTCACCGAGGACGAGGTCAAGGCGCTTCGGTAGGGAGGAGGGGGTATGTACCGAAACGACACGATTGGGCCCTTCTTCGCGCTCCTCTTCTCGGCGGCGCTCTACCTCGCCACCTACTGGGACGGCAAGCACATCGCCGCCCTGCACGGCGGCAAGCCGCCCCACGAGGCGCTCTCCGAGGGCCAGATCGGGCTGGTGGCCTTCGCCACCCTGTTCCTGATCTACGGGCTGATCGGCTACTTCTCGGTCTGGCTCGAGGGCGTCGAGCTCCGCCCCGGCCGCCACGTGCCCGACCCCAGCGGCCTGGTGGTCGCGCTCGCGCTGCTGCTGGCGGTGGCCGAGGCGGCGCTAGGCGGCTTCTTCGTGCGGCTGATGATCCACCACCTGACGGTGGAGCCGGTCAGCCCGCTGGCGGAAGGGGTGGTCTTCGGCGCGATGATGCTGATCGGCGCGCTCTTGGTGGCGATCTACAAGAAGTACTACCTCGGCGACGAGGTCCTGGTGGAGGACGAACACTCGGAGGTGCCCTGGTAATGGCGGACAAAACGAGCACCACCCGCAGAGCCATCCTGCAGGCTTCCCTGGGGGCGGGGCTGGGCCTGGCCACGCTTTCCTCCCTCTTCGTGGCCGGGGGCTTGAAGCCCAAGAAGGAGATCACCCCCGAGACCGAGCCCCCCAAGGAGGGCGACCGCTTCGTCGTCGCCGAGGGGCCTGACAAGGGCAAGTTGATCACCCTGGACCTTCTGCCCCTGGGCGGCCCCTTCGTGCTGGCCTGGCCCAAGGACCCCAAGACCGGCGTGGTCAAGAACGGCGAGCGCAACAACCTGACCATGCTCATTCGCTTGAACCCCGACGAGTACGACGAGGAGACCCGGAAGAACACCGACCAGGGGGTGGCCGCCTTTTCCGCCATCTGCACCCACCTGGGCTGCACCGTGAGCCAGTGGCTGGCCGACCAGAAGGCCTTCCTCTGCCCCTGCCACAAGGGCATCTACGACCCCCGGCAGGGGGCCAAGGTGATCGGCGGTCCCCCGCCCCGGCCGCTGCCCATGCTGCCGGTCAAGGTGGAAAACGGCGAGGTCGTCGCCGCCGGCGGCTTCCTCTCGCCGGTGGGCGTGATCGCCGGGCGCTCGAGCGCGAAACCGCGGGTCTAGGAGGGAGAGGATGAGCGTCTACAGGTGGCTTGACGAACGGTTGGACCTGGACCGCTTCAACAAGAAGTTCATGCGCAAGGCGTTCCCGGTGCACCACTCCTTCTTCCTGGGCGAGATCGCCCTCTTCTCCTTCGTCATCCTGGTGCTCACCGGGCTCTTTCTCACCTTCAACTTCGAGCCCTCGACGCGGCTGGTCAAGTACCAGGGGCAGGAGCTCCCCGCCGCCTACGTCTCGGTGCTCTACATCGACTCGCTGCCCTTTGGCAAGGTGATCCGGAGCGCCCACCACTGGGCCGCCCACATCATGGTGGCCTCGGTCTTCCTGCACCTTCTGCGCATCCTGATCTCGGGTGCCTACAAAAAGCCCCGCGAGGTCAACTGGCTGCTCGGGCTCTTGCTGCTCGCCCTCACCGTGGTGGTGGCCTTCATCGGCTACTCGCTGCCCTTTGACGCCTTCTCGGTGACCGCCACCCAGATCGGCTACGGCATCGGCAAGAGCATCCCCTACGTCGGCGACTGGATCGCCCAGGTGACCTTCGGCGGCGAGTACCCCACGGTGCACTCGATCCCGCGCCTTTACGCCCTGCACGTGCTTTGGCTGCCGCTCCTCTTGATGGCGCTGATCGGGGCGCACATGCTGATCATGATCAAGCAGAAGCACACCCAGCCGAGGTACGCCGAGGAGGTGGCGCCGGGCAAGATCCTGGGCGTGCCCATGATGCCGATGCAGATCAGCGTCATGACCGTCCTCTTCCTGCTCTACCTGGGCGTGCTCTTCATCCTCGCCGGGGCCGTCATCGCCCACCCGATCGAGGTCTACGGGCCGCCGGGCACCAGCACGCCGGCGCTCAAGCCCGACTGGTACTTCCTCTGGATCTACGGCATCCTGCAGATGATCCCGAGCTCCTGGCAGATCCCGCTCCCGGGCGGGGCCTCGATCACCTCGGAGTTCATCGGCGGCGTGCTGATTCCGGGCATCCTCGGCCTCGCCGCCCTCCTCCTGCCCTTCGTCGACACCCGCAAGACCAAGCAGCGCTACGTCGAGCTGCCCACCGAGCACCCGATGCGCACCAGCGTCACCGTCGGCCTCCTCTTCTTCTTCTTCGTGGCCACCTTCGCCGGCTGGAAGGAGGAGTTCGGCATGACCAACGGCCAGCTCTGGGCGATGCTGATCTTCATCCCCCTGGCCGCCTGGTTCACCACCTACGTGCTGATCCGGCAGGTCTGGGGCAAGCGGCCGGCGGACGAGTAGTTCCCGGGCTTCCTCGGCGCCGCGGGGTTTTCATCCCGCGGCGCCTTTCATGGTGTAAGCTGGCGGCAAGGTTGTAAGCGCTTTCATCACGGCGGGTCGCGGAAGGCCTGTCCCTCGGAATGTAAGCGCTTACATAGGGAGGGGATCGTGAAGGTAACCGTCTACGAGGTCGCCCGCGCCGCCGGGGTCTCGGTGGCCACCGTCTCCCGGGCCCTGAACGGCGGGCCGGTGGCTCCGGCCACCCGGGAGCGGGTGCTGGCGGCCGCCCGCCGCCTCGGCTACCGCCCCGACCGGCTGGCCCAGGGCCTGGCCACCGGCAGGAGCCGCACCGTGGGGGTGGTCATCCCCGACGCCACCGGACCCCTCTACGGCCAGATGCAGCGGGGCCTGGCCGACGTGCTCACCGCCGCCGGCTTCGGCTACATCGCCACCGAGAGCCGCCGCGACCCCGGCCGGGAGGCGGCGCTCCTCGACGAGATGCTGGCCCGCAAGGTGGAGGCGCTGGTGCTGGTGGGCTCGGGGCTGCCGGTGGCGGCGCTAAGGGCCCGCTTTTCCGCCCTGCCCCCGCTGGTCCTGATCGAGCGCGAGGGAGCCGCCGCCGGCGTGCCCACCTACCAGATCGAGAACGAGGCCGCCGCCTACCGGGCCACCCGGGCCCTCCTCGGGGCCGGCCACACCCAGGTCGCCCACATCAAGGGCCTCCGCCGCGCCGGCCGCGAGCGCGAGGCGGGGTTTTTGCGGGCGCTCGCCGAGGCCGGGCTCAAGCCCGCGGCCCTCGCCGCCGGCGACTTCACCGAGGAGGGCGGCTACCGGGCGGCCCGGGCCCTCCTTGCGCGGGGCGGGTTCACCGCCCTTTTCGCCGCCAGCGACCGCATGGCCCTCGGGGTCTACCGGGCGGCCTTCGAGGCCGGCCTCCGGATCCCCGAGGACCTGAGCGTGGTGGGATTCGACGACCTGGCGTTTGCCGCCTACCTCACCCCGCCGCTTTCCACCCTGCGTCAGCCGGCCTACGAGCTCGGGCGCCGGGCGGGGGAGGCGGTGCTTTCCATGCTGGGGGGAGAGACCCCCGAGAGCGCGGTGCTTCCGTGCGCGTACGTGGCGCGCGCGTCGGTGGCACGAAAGGGAGGTGCGGTATGAGAAGGGTTTTGGCAGGCCTGGCGGTTTTGGCGTTCTTCGGGTTTGCGCTGGGGCAGACGCTGGTGCTCTGGACCACCGAGGAGCAGCCCAAGCGGATGGCGATCCAGCGGGCGATCGCCGAGAAGTTCGAGCGAAAGACCGGGATCAAGGTCGAGGTCGTCCCGGTCACCGAGAACCAGCTGGCCGAGCGGATCACCGCCGCCTACGCCGCCGGCCAGCTGCCGGACCTGGTCTTCCACCCCATCGACTACACCGTGGGCTGGGCCGCCGAGGGGATCCTCGACCCCGAGGCCGCCACCGAGGTGGTGCGCGAGCTGGGCGAGGAGACCTTCGCCAAGGGGGCGCTCGAGCTGGCCCGCTACCGGGGCAGCTACACCGCCGTCCCCACCGACGGCTGGACCCAGCTCCTGCTCTACCGGCGCGACCTCTTCAAGGCCCGCTCGCTCGCCGAGCCCAAGACCTTCGCCTCGATCCTGGCGGGGATCGAGGCCTTTCACGACCCGCCCGCCTTCTACGGCTTCGTCGCCGCCACCGACCCCAGCCAGGTCTACTTCCAGCAGGTCTTCGAGCACATCGCCCTGGCCAACGGGGTGCGGCTGGTGGACGAGGCCGGCAACGTCACCCTCGACACCCCCGAGATGGTGGACACGCTGAAGTTCTACAAGAAGCTCGCCGAGGCCAGCCCGCCGGGCAACCTCTACTGGAAGCAGTCCCGCGAGCTCTACCTGGCCGGCCGGGCGGGCCAGATCATCTGGTCCCCCTTCATCCTCGACGAGCTCGCCGGGCTCCGCGACTCGGCGCCGGTGACCGCCTTCAAGGACCCCACCACCGACGAGCTGGCAAAGCGCACCGGCTTCGTCGCCCGGCTGATCGGACCCAATAACCCCAAGGGCGCCTCCTACGCCCAGATCAGCTACCTGGGCATCACCGCCGACGCCGACGTCGAGGCGGCCAAGAGGTTCGTCAAGTTCCTGCTCACCGACGCCTACCTCGACTGGCTCTCGATGGCCCCCGAGGGCAAGTTCCCGGTGCGCCGGGGCACCGCCGCCGACCCCGAGTACTTCGTGAAGGGCTGGTCCAAGCTCGAGATCGGCGTGGACCGCAAGCGCCCGCTCGGCGAGATCTACCCGCCCGAGGTGGTGAAGAAGATCCTGGCCGGGCTCGAGGTCGCCGACCGCTGGGGCTTTGCCCGCGGCCAGGGGGCGCTGGTCGCCAAGCTCTACGGCGAGAAGACGATCCCCAAGATCGTCCGCCGCTACCTGGACGGGGAGCTCACC
This sequence comes from Thermaceae bacterium, assembly GCA_027061845.1. Classification (GTDB taxonomy): domain Bacteria; phylum Deinococcota; class Deinococci; order Deinococcales; family Marinithermaceae; genus WFXV01. Next base: position 7,286 of record JAMOVS010000163.1, on the reverse strand, counting down.
GCCGAAGAGGCCGCGGCCGAGATGCAGCGGGCGGTCGAGGCCCTGAAGTAGCGGGAAGCGGGGCCCGGGGGCGCGCCCCCGGGCCCCTGCCTTAGGGGGCAGGATGCGGCCAAGAAGCCTCAAGGCCCGGGAGGCCCGGCTCGCCTTCCTGATGCTCTTTCCCACCTTCTTCCTGGTGATGCTGATCGTCGTCTTCCCGGTCCTCGCCGACTTCTGGATCGCCTTCAAGCGCATCAAGCTCGGCGACCTGCGACCACCCCGGGCGGTGGTGGTGGAGCGGGTCAAGGCCCGGCCCAGGGTGCCCGGGGACCGGCTGGTGGTCGCCTACCGGGTGGAAAACCGGAGCCAAAATCCCATCACCGAGACCCGTTTTGCCGACCGGATCCCGCCGGGCCTGACCCCCCTCGCGCTCCCCCCCGAGTGCCATATTCGCGGCGGGGCGCTTTCCTGCCGCCTCACCGGCCCAAAACCGGGGACACGAAAAGAGCTCGTCCTCGCCTTCCGCGCCGAAGGGGCCTACTTCGCCTCCGGCCGACCCAACCCGCGGGCCAGCCGGCCGGAGGTGGAAAGCCGGGCCCCGAACCCGATCTTCGCGAAGCCCTTCACCCTGGAGAACTTCGCCCGCGTCTTCCGGGACCCGGATTTCGTGCCGATGCTCAAGGTCACCCTGGCCTACACCGTCTTCGGCACCGGGCTCTCGATCCTGCTCGGGCTCTTCGCCGCCCAGCTGCTGGTGGTCCGCTTCGCCGGGCGGAACCTCTTAAGGGGCCTTTTCCTCTTCCCCTACGTCGCCCCGGTGATCGCGGTGGCCTTCGTCTGGGTGTTCTTGCTCGACCCCTTCGCCGGCACGGTGAACGCGCTGCTCCTCAAGTACGGGCTCGCGAGCGGCCCGATCCCCTTCCTCTCCCAGCGGGTCTGGCCGCTCGAGCTCTTCGGGCTCCGCCTTGAGCTCCCCCTGGCCCTGACCATGGTCATCCTCTTCGAGGGCTGGCGCTACTTCCCCTTCGCCTTCCTCTTCATCCTGGCCCGGATGCAGGCGATGCCGGTCGAGCTCTTTGAGGCCGCCCGGGTGGACGGGGCGGGGGTCTGGGCCACCTTCCGTCACGTCACCCTGCCCCAGCTGGCGGGGATCCTGGCCACCCTCTTCCTGCTCCGCTTCATCTGGACCTTCAACAAGTTCGACGACATCTTCCTCCTGACCGGCGGCGCCGCCGGCACCGAGACGATCACCATCAAGGTCTACGACTACGCCTTCGCCCGGGCCGACCTGGGGCTGGGGGCGGCGCTGGCGGTGGTGCTCTTCTTCATCCTGGCGATTCTCCTCACCCTCTACTTCCGCTACGCCCCCAGGGGGGAGGTCTAGGATGGGCTTTCTCCTGGCCGCGCTCACCGGTGCCCTGGCATTCTCCCTCGCCTACGGCACGGTCTCGCTCTCGGCCGCCCTCTTCCTGGGCCTCGAGACCCACCTGGTCGCCGCCGTTCCCCTCCTCGCCGGGGCGTTTTTGGGCCCGCTGGCGGCGCTCGCCGCGCCGAGGACGGGGGCGCTTGGGCCTTATCTGCTCTTCGCCGGGGCGGGGGCGATGCTCGGCGCCCTTCTCCCCGGGGCGCTCGGGGCCGGGCCCGGCCTCGGCGCCCTCGCCGGGGCCGCCGGCGGGGGGCTCCTGGTCTACGGCCTACGGGACCTCGAGCTCTTCCCCCCCAGGGCCGAGAGCTACGAGCGCCTCGCCCTCCGGGGGCTCCGGGCGCTCGGCTTCGTCTTCTTCGTCTTCGCGGTGGTCTTCCCCTTCTGGGCGATGTTCGTCGCCTCCTTGAAGCCCCGGGCGGAGTTCTTGGCCAACCCCGCCGACCTCTCGCTCCCCCTCGAGGTCTTCCGGGCCGGGCTCTTGCCCGGACTCAGAAAGCTCTTCGAGGGCTACCGGGCGGTGCTCTTCGAGTACCGCTTCCTCCGCTACATCGCCAACACCGCCTTGGTCTCGGTGGTCACCATGCTGCTCACCCTCTTCTTCTCGGTGCTCGGGGCCTACGCGGTGGCCCGGCTCGACTTCCCCGGCCGCCGCCTGATGGAGCGGGCGGTGCTGCTCACCTACATGTTCCCGGCGATCGTGCTGGCGATCCCGCTCTACGTCGTCTTCACCCTGATCGGGCTCAGGGACACGCTCGGGGGGCTGGTCGTCGTCTACCTGGCCCAGACCCTGCCGGTCGCCCTCTACATGCTCCGGAGCTACTTCGAGACCATCCCGGAGAGCCTCGAGGAGGCGGGGATGATCGACGGCTGCAGCCGCTTCGAGGTGATCTGGCGGGTCACCCTGCCGCTCTCGCTGCCGGCGCTGGCCTCGGTGGGGCTCTACGTCTTCATGATCGCCTGGAACGAGTTCCTCTTCGCCTTCATGTTCCTCGACTCCCCGGAGATCTTTACCCTCTCCCGGGGCATGGTGGCGCTCAACAGCCAGGAGGTCCCCTACCAGTACCTGATGGCCGGGGCGGTGATCGTCACCGTGCCGGTGATGCTGCTCTTCTTCTGGTTCGAGCGTTACCTGGTGGGCGGGCTCACCGCCGGCGGGGTGAAGGGGTAGCCGGTGCGGGTGCTCCTCGCCGCCACCCGGCTTTCCGGCACCGACGGGGTCAGCCTCGAGGCGCGGAAGGTCCGGGAGGGGCTCGAGGCCCTGGGCCACCGGGTCTTCGCCCTCGCGGGGACGCTCGACCCTGATTGGGAGGGGGTGGAGGTCCCCGAGATGCACTTCCAAAGCCCGCTCGCCCGCCGCTTCCAGCCCCGCGCCTTCGCCCCCGGCCCCGAGGACCCGGGGCGGACCCGGGCCGTCCTCCGGGCCGGGAGGGCGCTGGCGGACAGGCTCGAGGCCTCCCTCGCCGGCGTCCGCCCCCAGCTCCTGCTGGTGGAAAACGCCTGGGCGATCCCCCTGCACCTGCCGCTGGCGGTGGCTCTCTTCCGGCTTTGGCGAGCGCTCGGCGTGCCCGCCCTCAGCCACAACCACGACTACTTCTGGGAGCGAAGGCGCTTTCTTGAAAACCGGGTGCCCACGCTCCTCGCCCGCTACTTCCCCCCAGCCGGGCCGGGGCAGCTCTCGATCAACACCCTGCAGCAAGCCCAGCTGCGCCGCCGGCGCGGGCTCGACTCCCGGCTGCTCCCGAACGTGATGGACTTCGACCGGTCCCCGCCCGGCCCCGATGACTACAACGCCGACTTCCGGGAAAGCCTCGGGATCGGAAACCGGCTGCTCCTCCTCCAGCCCACCCGGGTGGTGCCGAGAAAGCGGATCGAGAAGAGCCTCGACCTGGCGGCGGCGCTGCGGGATCGGGGCTACGACCCCGTCGTCCTCGTCACCCACGCCGCCGGCGACGAGGGCTACCGCTACCAGGAAGGGCTCCGGGCCTACGCCCGGGCGAAGGGGGTGGACCTCCGCTTCGCCGCCGGTCGGGTGGCCCGGAGGCGGGGGTGGGCCGGGGGCGAAAAGGTCTACAGCCTCTGGGACGCCTACCTCCACGCCGACCTGGTCACCTACCCCAGCGCCTACGAGGGGTTCGGGAACGCCCTTTTGGAGGCGGTCTGGATGCGGCGGCCGCTGCTGGTGGGGCGCTACCCGGTCTACCTCAGCGATATCCGCCCCCTGGGGTTTCGCTTCGTCGAAGTGGGGGCGCGGGTGGACGCGGGGGCGGTCCGGGGGGTGCTCCGCTTCCTCCGCGACCCCGGCTACGCCCGCGAGGCGGCCGAGGCGAACTACCGGATCGCCGCCCGGCACTTCGGCTATCCCAGGCTAAAATCGGTGCTCCGGGAGGCCCTGGTTGAAGCCCGCCGAAGCGCGACTTAAGGAGGCGCTGGCCCTGGTCTACGGCCAGGCCGGGGAGCGGCTCGCCGAGGCCCTCGTCCCCGGGCTCCGGGCCTTCGCCCGCGCCCACCCGGAGCGGGGCGGGCCCCTGGACCGGCTCGACCTCTTCGCCGGCGAGGCGATGCTGATCAGCTACCCCGATCAAGTCACCGCCCCCGGCGCGCCCGCCCTGGCGGTGCTGCGGCGCTTTCTCGCCGAGCGGGCGGACTTCTTCGCCGACCTGCACCTCCTGCCCCACTACCCCTACTCCTCCGACGACGGCTTCGCCGTGCTCGACTACTACGCCGTCCGCGAGGGGCTCGGGGGCTGGGACGAGGTGGCGCGGCTGGCCCGGGAGCGGCGGTTGATGCTGGACGCGGTGATCAACCACCTCTCGAGCAAGAGCGTCTGGTTTCAAAGGTTCCTCGCCGGCGAGCCGCCCTTTGACCGCTTCTTCCTCACCGACCCGGGCGGGGACACCTCGCGGGTGGTGCGGCCCCGGACCACGCCGCTTTTCACCGAGTTCGCCGGTCGCCGGGTCTGGACCACCTTCGGCCCCGACCAGGTGGACCTCGACTACCGGAATCCCGAGGTCTTCCGGGCGCTGCTCCAGGTGCTGCTCTTTTACGTCGAGAAGGGGGCCGAGTTCTTGCGCCTGGACGCGGTGGGGTTCCTCTGGAAGGCGCCGGGGCGGCGGTGCCTCAACGAGCCCGAGACCCACGCCCTGGTGCGGGCCTTCCGGGCCGCTTTGGACCTGGCCGCCCCCCGGGTCAAGCTGGTCAGCGAGACCAACGTCCCCCACGCCGAGAACGTCGCCTACTTCGGCGACGGGACCGACGAGGCCCAGCTGGTCTACAACTTCGCCCTGCCGCCCCTGGTGCTCCACGCCTACGCCCGGGAGGACGCCCGGGTCCTGGTGGACTGGGCGGCGGGGCTAAAGGTCCCGGGTCCCCGCACCGCCTTCCTCAACTTCCTCGCCTCCCACGACGGGATCGGCCTGCGGCCGGTGGAGGGGATCTTGCCCGAGCATGAGGTGGCCTTCTTGGTGGCGCGCTCACGGGCCCACGGCGGCGAGGTGGGCGAGCGGGCCGGCCCCCGGGGACCGCTTCCCTACGAGCTCAACCTCACCTGGTGGGACGCCCTGAACCCGCCCGGGGAGGACGAGGCGGTGGGGCTTCGCCGGCACCTCGGCTCGCACCTGGTGATGCTCGCCCTCGAGGGCCTCCCGGCGGTCTACTTCCACTCCCTGCTCGGCACCCCCTCCTGGCGCGAGGGCTACCGGGAGAGCGGGATCAAGCGCCGGCTCAACCGCCAGAAGTTCACCCGGGCGGAGCTCGAGGCCGCCCTCGCCCAGCCCGGCCACCGCTTTGCCCGGGTGCTCGCCGGAATGCGCGAACTCTTCACCCGGGTTCGCCCCCACCCCAAGGCCCCCGCCCGCTTGCTCGCGGCGCCCCCCGCGGTCTTCGCCGCCGAGCGGGACGGCTACCGCGTGTACGTGAACTTCGGTCGCGAGCCGGTGGCGCTTTCCGAGAAAGGGCCCCCGTGCTTCGGCCAGGGCCCGGAGCTCCCCGCCTACGGCTTCGGGGTCTGGCGGGGCTAGGGCGCCGGGGTCCCGAACCACTTCTGATAGATGCGGTCGTAGAGCCCCGACTCCTGGATCTCCAAGAGCGCCCGGTTGACCCGCTCGCGCAGCGGCGAGCCCTGGGGGAAGGCGATGCCGTAGGGTTCGCGCTGGAAGATCGGGCCCACCAGCCGGACCTGGCCCCGCCCCTCGTGCTTGGCGTAGTAGCTGAGGCTGGGGAAGTCGTAGACGATCGCGTCCACCTCGCCGGCGAGGAGGGCGGGGTAGGCGTCCTCGATCAGCGGGAAGGCGACGATCTCGACCAGGGGGAGGTGGCGCAAAAAGGCCTCGGCGGTGGAGCCGGCGACGGTGGCCACCCGCTTGCCGGCGAGGTCGCCGGGGCCCATCACCGCGCTCTCGAGCTGACTGACGGTGAGCGAGGAGGCCACCGTGGCGGTGAACCAGGCGAAGGTTAGGTAGCCGAAGAAGATCAGCACCAGGGCCACCGCCTGGCCGGCGGCGCTCTTCGGGGTCTTGTCGCCGTAGCCCACGGTGCTGACGGTGACCAGCGCCCAGTAGACGGCGTCCCAAAGCCCCCGGGGGTAGCGGCGGGAGAAGGCCGGGTTCCGGTCGCGCTCGATCCACCAGATCACGTGGGCGAAGACCAGCAGCAAAAGGGCCAGGGTCAAAAGCGCCGAGCGAAAGCCGCCGGTGGCGAAGAGCCGCCGGATCGCCGACCAGGTCTTTTGCAGGGTACCGGCCTCGGTCGAGAGGGTCATGATCTGCAGGCCGGAGTTGAAGTAGGGGTGGGAGAAGTCCAGGTAGGCCTCGCGGTCGGCGGTGATGCTGATGGCGGCGATGGCGGCGTCGCCCTTCTGGGCCCGGATCTCGGCCAGCAGGGTCTTGAGGTCGGGGAGCAGGCGGTAGTCGGTCTCCAGCCCCATGTGGGCGGCGAGGGCGTCCCAGAGCTCGATGCTAAAGCCGGTGATGCGGCCGTCCGAGGTTTGCATGACGAAGGGGGCGATGGGCTTGGTGAGCACCACCACCGTCTCGCCCCGGGCGCTGCCAAAGGTCAGCGCCGCCAGGGCGAGAAGCGCCCAGGCCCCGCTTCGCCAAACGCCCGCTCCCGGTGCCATCGCTCGATGGCCCCATGCTAACCCGGGCGGGCGGGCTGGGGTTAGTCCCGGGGCTTGACCAGCTTGGCCAGCGCCAGGAACTCCTCCAGGGTGCGCTCGGAGCCCATGCCCCGGGGGTTGCGGGTGTCCAGCCCGGCCCCCCAGGAGACCAGGGAGATGCCGTGGGGACGCAGGATCTCGTAGTAGACCTCTTTCAGCTCGGCCAGCGAGTCGAAGAGGTGGTGCAGGTGGCCCAGGGCCAGGATGTTGCCCTCGCCGCGCTTCATGCGCTCGAGGAGCTCTTTCTTCACCGGGCGGGCCTCGAGGTCGGTCTCGATCAAGAAGTCCACCACCTTCTTCCGGTCGCCGCCCAGGGTATCCAGGGTCATGTGCAGCTCTTCGTTGGGGCCGCCGCGCTCCAGGTCCTTGTGGATGGTATAAGCCAGGACTCGCAACATAACCGGGTCGCCTCCTGAATCCATCTTAGGCCCTTCGGTGAGGGCTTGGTGGCTAGGCGATCTCCTCCCCGCCCCAGCCCTCGACCAGCTTCACCGCCTCGGTGTGGTCGGCGTCCTCGCCGACCGTCTTGGCGGCGGCCTGGAAGAGCTCGCGGGTCAGGTGGAAAACGGGGCTGGGGACGCCGGCGGCCTCGGTGACCTTGTTGCCGATGCGCACGTCCTTGGCCAGGAGGCCGAGCTTGAAGGTGTGGGGGAAGCTCCGGTTCACGATGCGCTCGGGGAAGAGCACGAGGGTGGCGAAGCTCTGGCCGGTGCTTTGGTTGATGACCTC
>JAMOVS010000162.1 GCA_027061845.1 Thermaceae bacterium | reverse complement strand
CCACCGTGCGCCCTTACTACCTTGACCATCCAAAGTCTCACTCACGGGACTACGTCCCGTTAGCTCCAAGACGCTTGGCTGCTTGGCCGCCTTTTCAAGGTCCCCCGCCACTCCCGTGGCGCAAAGTTAAAGATACCAAATGCCCGGCCTTTGGTCAAGCCCCTGGGGGCCCCGCGACCCCGGGCTCCGGGCCGTCAAAGCCCGGCCGCCAGCCAGCCGGAGCCGGAAAGCGTCGCGCGCTGCCCCGCCGCCAAAACCCCGCCGGGGGCGAAGTCGGCCGCGGGCACCAGGGCCAGGAAGGAATCCTCCGGGGCGCGGACCTCCCTCTCTAAAAGCGAGAGCGCAAATTCCGGGGTCCTCAGAAAGGTGCCCTTTCGCAGGCGGGTCCGGCGTGGGACTTGGGGCGTGAGGATCGCCACCTCCAGCGCCTTTCGAAGGTGCAGCTCGCGGCCCCGGCCGTAGTCGTAAAGCCGGTAGGTCAGGTCCGAACGCTGCTGCACCTCGTAGACCAGGAGACCGGGCCCGAGGGCGTGGATCGTCCCCGCCGGGATGTAGACGACGTCGCCGGTTTGCACCGGCAGGAAGTTCAAGAGCTCGAGAATGGTGCCGTCCCTCGCCGCCGCCTCGAGCTCCTCCCGGGTCACCGGCCGGTTCACCCCGTAGACGATCTGCGCCCCGGGCTCGGCGTCGAGCACCACCCAGGCCTCGCTCTTACCGTGGAAGCCGGTGTGGGCTTCGACGCGGTGGGCGTAGGCGTCGTCCGGGTGGACCTGGACCGAGAGCCACTCGGCGGTATCCAGGAACTTCACCAGCAGGGGGAGCTGGTAGCCGTAGCGGGCCACCGACCTTCGTCCCAGAAAGGCCTCGCCCAGCTCCGGCAGGACCTCCCGCAAGCGCCGCCCGGCGTAAGGGCCTCTCAGGATTTCGTTTTCGTCGAATACCATCCAGGCCTCGCCGATGGGCTCGTCTGCGGCCGTGCTAAACGCCCGGGCCAGGCGCCGGCCCCCCCATACCCGGGGGACGAGCCGCGGCTTCAAGGTAAGCAAGGCGTCCATGACCTCCCGGGCTAGGGCTTCCAGCCCAGGGGTTCCGCCAGAAAGACCCCCTCGGGGTTGACGTGCAGGCGGACGAACTTGGAAACGGCCACCGTCGCCGGATACGTACGGGCGTGTTTTCGGGCGTCCTCCAGCGTCCAGACCAGGGCGTTATGGAAGTCCACCAGGATCAGGTCCAGCTTCCACCCCTCCATGCCGGGCGGCAGCGCCGGCCGGCTGTAACAGCGGGGATGGTAGCGCTTGCAACCGGGCAGAAGGCGCAACGTTTTCTCTTGGGTCAGCTCGATCTCCAGCGGCCCGAAACGAACGGGGAGACCGATGCGGAGCGAACGTATCCAGTCGCCGGTGACTTCGGCCCAGTAGCGGCGGGCCTCCTTGGTGCGGGGAACGATCAGGTAGCGCCACGCGCCCGGAGTGGTGGTGGAGCGGGAGGTCGTCTGGGTGATGCGAAAGAAATCGTGCGTCGGCACCTCTTCGGCCAATGCCACAGACCAGACGCCGGCATACGCCAAGGCGAGAAAGGCCAGGGCTTTTAGCAAACGCATGCCTTTAGCATACGCAGTCCAAAGGCCATTCCAGGCCATGCCGACCGACACCACGACGAGCGCCATTGCCACCCAAGCGCCAACCCTCCCAATTGGGGGATGACCCTTTGAATCCTAGCGAATAGCCTGAGAAACGGACTGCGACGGCGGCCGGGAAGGCCGCCGCAAGCGAAGGAGGTAGAGATGAAGAAGGGACTCTTTTTGGGAACGGTGGCAGCGCTCTCCCTGTTGCTCTCGACTCAGGTGCTGGCCGAGACCCAGCAGCAGACTTGGCAAATCAAGTTCAAACAGTTCATTTACGTCTGGATTAATACCGACGAGGTTATTTTCGACTTTACGAAAAGCGCCAATGAAATTGACTCGAGCAAGGACGGCGTCCTCGCTGGCGGCCAGATTAATGGCAAAACCTACTACGTCGCCGCCAAAGACACCCTTTACCAATGCTCGGGGGCGGGCGAAGACTTTGGTACATACGATCCAGGAAGCTCAAACTTCACCGGCGTCCCCAACGCCCCGACCTCGGTGAGCGACGCCAACTGCCACTTCGCGCCCTCGGAAGTCGTCGTCGACGACCCGGATGACTCCAACGACGACAGCTACGACGCCACCTACGACAACGGAAACGGCGTTACCGACGCCAAAGCGGACACCGACCTGCTGGTCGCCGCGCTGGGTATCGACCACTTCAAGGTCACGCAAATCTCGGCCACCGCCGTTCCCGCGGGGCTCACGCTGCAGTTCTTCCCGGGTGCGGCGAAGGACGGGAACCTCGTAACCAAATCCGGCGGCAGCGACCCCAAGACCGCGCCGGCCGAGCTCTCGTCCAGCTCCAGCTCCGTAAGCCTGAACAACTGGACCGGAAGCAACTTTGGCTATTACGTCGACGGCATGTACTTTTACTACCTCTTTCCAGTGAGCCACGGGCTGGTGCTGGATCCCAGCGACCTGGACCTCGGTGCCTTTGACTTCGACAACGGCAACACCACGTACTCTAAAGACATCACCATTACCTACACCGTCGCCGCGTTCTGATACCATCGCGGTATGCGCTCCCCCCTGCCCCTCAAGACGCTCTTCGGGTGGGGGGGAGTTCTGCTTTTCGGACTGGCCCTCGCCGCCAAGGGGGTGGGGATCGCCCCGCCGCGGTACGAGTTCTTCCTTGCACCGGGAGAACGCCGAAGCGGGGTCTTCCACGTCTTCACCACCGAGACCCAAGCCCAGGGCGTGGAGATGGAGCTGCTCGACTACATCCAAGCCGGGGATGGAAAGTTCGTTTTCCTCCCCGGGGGGAGCATCCCCTACAGCCTTGCGCCTTACTTGACGGTCTCGCTGAACCCCTTCGAAGTGGCGGCGGGGAAGAACCAGACCATCCCCTTTACCGTAACCGCGCCGAAAAACGGCGAGGGGAGCTACTGGGTCGCGATCGCCTTCACCACCCGGCAGGTACGCGAGACCAACGCCCAGGGCGTCCAGATAACCCAGCAGGTCCGGGTACTGGGCGCGGTCTACGTGACCATCACCGGAACCGAGCGGCCGAATGCGAGCCTGGAAACGCTTAAAGTCGAGGGGAGCAAGCTCACCGCCACGGTGGCCAACACCGGAAACACCTACCTGCGGCTCAAGCCGGTGATCCTTCTAAAGAACCAAAGCGGTCAAACGATCTACCAAAAGGAAGAAGAACCCTTCTTGCTGTTGCGCGAGGCCCGGATCCGGCGCTCCTGGCCCTTGCCCGAAGCACTGCTCGGGGAGGCGGTGGTGGCCGCGGTCGAGTTACGCGCCGCGCCGCCCATCCCGCTCCCCGCCACGCCCTACATGGAAGCCCCGTTGCAATGAAACGGCTGGCCCTCTTAATCCTCGCCCTGGGGTTCGCAGGGGCCCAGGAAAGCGACGTTCACCTGAGCCCTCCCAGCTACATCTTTGCGGCCTTAAACGTCTCCACGGTTGCATTTGACTTCACCGCCGAGGTCGCGCCGGCCCCCGGGGCGCTTTCCTTGCTCGCCGCCGACGCCTACCCCAACGACTACCCGGGGGGCTTTCCCAGCGCCAGCGAACCTAACTGGAAGGCCTGCCTCGGGCTGGACGAGGAGGCCAGCGGACGCTACCTGGGAAGCCCTACCCCCCCGACCACGACGCCCGAGCCTTGCCGGTTTGCCCCCAGTGCCGTGAGCAAGCAAGCGTTTTTGGTGAACTATTACGGGCTGGGGCGCCCCCCCTGCGACCAAGACCTCAAATCCGACGCCGACCTCTTGATCGTTACCAACCGAAGCCGCTGGCGGGTCAAGGTACGGCTCGACCGGGCACCGCCCTCCGGACTCGAGCCTCACCTGCTCCCGCTCACCGTCCGCGAGCCGGACACGCTTTGCAAGTATCTAAGGGTCACCGCCCCCAAAAGGCGCCACGACTTCGCGCTCAGCACCTCGGCAAAGAGCCTCAGCCTGGAACCCGATCCCGGCTCGAACAGACGCAAAACCCGGCGCAGCTACTTCACCCCGTACCGGGCCCTCTACACCCTGCCCATGCTTTACTACCTGCAGATCGACAGGAGCTCGCTCGACCCCGCGGTACTCGACGGGACGACCGAGATTCGGGTGACTTACATCGTGCGGAATCGGCGATGAAACGGGTTTTCCCTCTCTTCCTGCTCACCGCCTTTGCCCTGGCATCGGGGCTCGGGGCCAATCCGAGCATCGTGGAATACCGTGTGCCGGCGACGAGAACCCAGGCGATCCTCGGGGCGATCGAACTCAGCCTGAGCGGGGCGACCGCGGTCCGGGCCCAGCTCGTGGACTGGCAGGAGGACCCCGACGGCGAGCTTTTACTGCTTCCGGCCGGCTCCTTGAAAAGGAGCCTCGCCCGCTGGATTAAACTGCAGTCCTCCAGGCTCGAGGCCCAAAACGGCCGGGCCACGCTCCGCTACCGCATCGAAATCCCCCCGCAACCGGAGGGGAGCTACCACGCCGCCATCCTGCTGGAGCCCGCGGACGAAAACCCCCGCCCGGCGGGCCCCGGCCTTTTGATCCGGCAAAGGCTCGTGGTCATGGTGCCGGTGTACCTCTTCATCCAAGGCAGCGAACGGCCAAGCCTCCGGATACTGCAGGCAAAAGTGCAGGCCGGGGAGGGCGTCTTTTGGATCGAGAACGACGGCAACGTGGCGCTTCACGCAAAGGCCCGTCTGGAAGGGGTCTCTGCCCAGGGGGAGGTGGTGGAGTCGACGCTGCTGCTCGACGAGGAGCTGCTGCCCGGAGAGAGGCGGCGGGTCCGGGCCCCCTTGCCCGAGACCCCGGTCTGGCGGTTGATCGTTCGCGCTCCCGGGGTCCCGCCGCTGGTCTGGGAGGGAAGCCGTGACTAGATTCCTCGCGCTCGGGCTGCTTTTGCTCGCGTCCACGGCGGCCGCGCAAACCCTAACGATCTACTACACGCCCGAGGCCCTCGACCCGCCCGCGATCTACTTCAACGACCGCGGAGAGACTCCCGCCCGTCTCGACGAGGACCGGCTGATCTGCGGGGCGCTTTACGACCCCGAGCCCGCGCCCTTGACCAGCGACCATCCGAGGTCGGAAGTCACCTACACCGCGCTTTCCGAGATCTACCCCTGTCAAAACCCTTACCCTTACCCCGACCCGGAAAACCTCGGGGACGCGGTGGTCGCGCTCGGCAACAGTGCCCGGGGAGGCGGCGGCGACACCCTATACGGCTGGATCGTGGTCATCGCCTTCTGGGGCTACGGAGTGGACCCGGGCACCGACGTGATTTTCAACGTTCTGCGACGCCACAAGCTGGTCTTCGAAGAGACCCAGGGCAGCTGGTCGGAGGCCGACTTCCAGGTCTCCAACGACCTTTTCAACCCAAGCCGGCCGGTCCCGCTTTCGGCCATC
>JAMOVS010000161.1 GCA_027061845.1 Thermaceae bacterium | reverse complement strand
TTGGGGAAAAACCAGGCGGGCCTTAGCCCGCGAACGAGCTCCAAATAGGCCGAGGGGCCCATCTCCTGGATACGCCGGGCGGAGGCGGGGTCGAGGCTAAGGGGCTGCACCTTTCTGGCCGCTTCGAGCACCGCACTCCGCGGCGGGTCGGTGAAAAGCGCCCAGCCGGAGACGAAAAGGTGCGCCGCCTCCCGAAAGGCGGCTTCGGGCAGCTCCTCGGGGAGCAAGAAGTAGTCGGCCCCGTAGCTATAGATCTGGGTGCGCTCGCCGGCGGCGTCCACCCAGACCGCGACCGCGGCGGTGGCGTGGGCCGGGTCCTTGACCAAGTAGAGCCGGACCCCCTCGGCGCGAAGCTCCTCCTCGGCCAGGCGGCCGAAGAAGTCGTCCCCCACCTTGCCGAGGAAGGCGCTTTTCGCCCCCATGCGGCTTGCCCAAACGGCGACGTTCGCCGCCCCGCCTCCGGGGGCGAGCCGGACCTCGCCGGGCAGGTCCTCGCCGGCGCGAAAGGGCGCCTGGGGGCGGACCAAGACGTCCCAGGCGTAGTCTCCAAGCGAGAGCAGCATGCCTCTAGCCTACGCGTCGTTCTCGGCCCAGAGGTAGTGGGCGGCCAGCGAGCGGTAGGGGCGAAAGCGCTCGCCGAGCTGGGCGACCTCTTCCCGGCTCGTTAGGCCAAAGTGCCGCATTGCCTGCTGCACCAATCCCAGGTCCGAGGCCGGCCAGACGTCCTCGCGGCCGAGGCCGAAGATCAAGACCATCTCCGCGGTCCAGGGGCCGACGCCCTTAAAGGCGAGGAGCCTTTCCTTGACCGCTTCGTCCGAAAGCGCCTCGAGGCCGGAAAACGCGCCCTCCCTCGCCGCCCCGGCGAGGGAGAGGAGCGTCCTCGCCTTGGCCCGGGAGACGCCAAGCTCCCGGAGGCCCGCTTCCCCCAGGGCCAAAACGCGCCCGGGCTCGGCCCCGGTCGCCCGGTAGAGCCTTTGGAAGATCTTCTTCGCCGCCTGGTTCGAGACCTGCTGACCGGCGACCGCCCGCACCAGGGCGGGGAAAACCCCGTGCACCCCCCAGCGGGCCCGCCCGTGGCGGGCGACGAGGGGGGCGAGCACGGGGTCTTTCCCTAACAGTTCCAGCGCCTCTTCGGGCGCCTCGTAGACGAAGAGGTGGGGCGCCTTCACAAAAGCTCGATGCCGGCGGCGGTGGTCACCTTGCCCCGGTAGAGGAAGGTCACCTGGCGGAGCGCCGCTTGCATATCGAAGGGGGTAAGGGCGCTGGTGCCGTCTTCCGGCAGGACGACCTGGTACCAGCGAAGGGCGGCGCTCCCGGCGGTGTGGAGGACGCAGATGTTCGCCACCGTGCCCACCACCACCAGGGTCTTGACCCCGGCGAGCCGCAAGAGGTGGTCCAGCGGCGTGCCGTAAAAGCCGTCGTAGCGGAGCTTTTTCACCACCTTCTCGCCGGGGTAGGGGGCCAGCTCGCTTACGATCTCCGCCCCCCAGGTACCGGCCACCGCGTGCCGGGGCCAGATTTTGAACTCGGGGTCGTCCTCGTCGTGCCAGTCCTGGGTGAAAAAGACCGGCGCACCCTTTTCCCGAAAGCGCTTGAGCAAGCCTTCGATGGTGGGGATGGTCTTGCGGGCGTCGGGGACGAAGAGCGCGCCCTCGGGGTGGGCGAAGTCGTTTTGCATGTCGACGACGAGGAGGGCGGTCTCGCGGGCGGGTAGCGCCACCCGCTCGGTCTTCGGGATCTCGGGAACCTCTACCGTCATCGGTACCCCCTCCATAGGATCCAAGCCGCCAGCGAGGCCTTCAAGACCTCGCCGGGGACAAAGGGATAAAACCCGAGAACGAGCGCCCGGTCAAGCTCCGCCCCCAGGTAGAGGCTAAGCCAGGGCAGGCCGAGGAGGAAGACCGATAGCGCGGCGAGGAGCATGGCGAAAAGCGCCGTAGAAAACCGTCGCGCCATTCCCCGCTCAACCAGGACGCCGGCGAGGAAGGCGGCCAGGGGAAAGGCAAAGAGGTAGCCCCCGGTGGGCCCGAGGAGGTAGGCGACCCCGCCGCCCTTGGCGAAGACGGGAAGCCCGAGGGCCCCCTCAATGAGGTAAAGGAGGAGCGAAAGCGCCCCCAGCCTGGCGCCAAAGAGCCCGCCCACCAGGAGCACCCCGAACGTCTGCCCGGTGAGCGGCACCGGCACGAAGGGAAGTTGCACCTTGGCCAAGAGGGCCACCAAGAGGCTCCCCAAAAGGGCGAGCCCGAGCGTTTTGGAAAAACCCTTTGCCTCAACCTTCCGAAGTACCCATGCCGTGGTCACGTTCTCACCTCCGAAACCCGCCCGACGAGGGAGACCTCGCCGGCGGTGACCCGCTTTTTTCGCCCGCTCTTGGTGCGGACGACGAGCGCCCCCGTGGGCTCGACGTCGACCGCCACCCCCGAAATCGGCTCCCCCACCCAGCGGGCGAAGACCGGGCGGTAAAGGGTGAGGGAATGGAGCTTGTAGCGCTTGATGAAGCCCTCGGGGTCCTCGAGCTCGGCAAGCGCCCGCTCGATCTCGTAAAGCGCCCGCACCAAGAGCTCGTCCCGCCGCGCCCCGGGGAGAAAGCGCCGAATGCCCGCCGCCTCCTCAGGGAGGCCCCCCTCGGCGACGTTCAGCCCCACGCCAAGCAGGGCGTAGTGGAGCTCTTCCCCGAGCACCTGGGCCTCGAGGAGCACCCCGCCGAGCTTTTTAAGCTCCCCGTCCACGAAGACGGAGAGGTCGTTGGGCCACTTGAGCCCCCCGACCCCGGCGGCACGAACGAGCCCCACGCCGGCGGCGAGCGGCAAAAGCGGCAGCCGGTCCAGGGGGTAGGCGGGCCTTAAGAGGAGGGAGAAGTAGAGCCCGCCGCCGGGACTTTGCCAGCGCCGGCCCTGCCGGCCCCGGCCGGCGGTCTGGCGCTCGGCGAGCACCACCGTGCCCTCGGGCGCCCCCGCCTCGGCGAGCCTTCTCAGCTCGTCCTGGGTGCTTGTGAGGGTGCCGTGGTAGTGGTAGGGCCGGCCGAAGCGGCCCTTGAGTTTGGGGAGAACGTTTTGGGGTACCGGCGCCCCCGGGGCGAGGCGGTAGCCCCGCCGGGAGGACTCCACCGGAATCCCCGCCTGCTGGAGGCGACGGACCTCCTTCGCCACCGCCTGGCGGGTCTTTCCCAGGCTTTCGGCGAGCGCGGGGCCCGGGGTCCAGTCCTCCGAAAGCGCGGCGAGGAGGTCCACGTCAACCCATGATGACCGGCGGGGTTGACGGGGCGCAAGCTCAAGCCCAGCTCACCCGGGCTCCCTATAGTAGGGCCATGCGGCGACTCCTTGCGCTCGTGCTTGCCCTTTCCCTGGCCCTCGCCGAGGGCTGGGTCCTGCCCTTTGAAGGGAAGACCGGGTTTTCCGACGCCCTGGCGCTCTCCGAAGCCCTCGGCGCCCGCGACCCGGTCTTCGCCGCCCTCTTCCTCCCGGAACCCCCCTGGCGGGAGGGCTGGCGGCTCACCCTCCCCCACCTGGGCACCCCGGCCGGGGCCCGGATGGTGGCCGAGGCCACCGGCGCCGACTGGGTGCTGGGCGGCTGGCAGGACGAAAAGGGACTCTATCACCTGGGCCTCTTCGACGGCGAGCGAAGCCACAAGGCGGTGGTCGGCAGCGTCGAAGCGGCGGCGC
The DNA here is from genome assembly GCA_027061845.1 of Thermaceae bacterium. GTDB lineage: Bacteria > Deinococcota > Deinococci > Deinococcales > Marinithermaceae > WFXV01. Next base: position 1,816 of record JAMOVS010000161.1, on the reverse strand, counting down.
TCTGGGCCGGGGCGGTGCTGAAAAGGCCGGTGAGCCCGACCCCGGCAAAGCCCGGCCTGGACCCGCTGCTCCGGCTGGCGGCGAAAAACCCCATGCAGGCGGCGACCGCCGCCGAAGCCCAGAACGAGCCCGAGCTCGCCGAGCGCCTTAAGGCCTACGCCGCCGCCCTAGCCCACGGCAAGCTGGAGATCCTCCCCGAGCCGCTCCGGGCCTACTGGGTTGGCTTCCACGACCCCAAGAAGCTTCCCAACGACCGCATGGGGCTGGTCTGGCGGGCGTTTTTCGAACGGGGCAAGGGGCCCGCGCTCGAGGCCCTCATCGAAAGCCCGCTTTTGCTCCACCAGACGGCGGCGGTCCTGCTCCTGGAAAACGCCGGCGACCCCCGCTGGAAGACGCTGGCGCGAAAGCTCCCCGAACGCGAGCCGCTCTACGCCTGGGGCTACGAGATGAAGAGCTTCGCCGCCTTCGAGGACGGAAAGGGCGAGGAGGCCCGGGAGGCGCTGCTCGCCGCCATTCGCCTCGACCCGGACAAGGGCCTCTACTGGACCAACCTGGGCTGGGCCTACTACCTGACCGGCGACCTCCCCCGGGCCCGGCTGGCCTCGGAGTACGCCCTCAAACTCGAGGAAAACTCCACCGCCCACTACAACCTCGGGCTCTTTTACGCCCTCTGGCAGGCCGCCTATCCCGCCCAGGCGCATTACCAAAAGGCGGTCCAGATCGACGCCAACTGGGAGATCCGGATGGCCCTCAAGGACCTCGAGGACGCCGGCAAGGAACGCCCCTTCCCGGCGGCCGGCTACTGGCGGGGGCTGCTCTTCACCTACGCCGGCGAGCCGGAAAAGGCGCGGGCCGAGCTCACCGCCTTCACCCGGGAGCAGCCGGACCACGTCCTCGTCCCCTGGGCCCGCCGCCTGCTTTCGCGGAACCAAAACCCCTGGCAAAGGCTTTTCATCGAAGCGCTCTCGATCCGGGAAGAGGGCAAGCCGCTGGCCGAGTTCGGCGCCGGCGAGCCGCTCTGGGTGCGGCTCCGCTTCGAGGGCGAGCCGGCCCTTCCCGGGGCGCCGCTCACCCTGACACTGGGAGCGCAAACCGCCCGCTTCTTCGAAGACCACCCCCCTTACCCGCCGAACAGCGTGGGCTACGTCGGCTGGGCCGGCCCCTTCCCCCTGCCCCAGACGCCCGGACGCTACACCCTCAGGGCCCGCTGGGGACGCGCCGAGGCGGAGATCGCGATCACGGTCGGAGAAAGCAACCTGGCCCGGAGGCTCTACGCCCGGGGCCTGGTGGTCAAGGACCTCGACGGCCTCCCCCTCCTGGCCCAGGAGGAGCTGCTCTCCAAGACCGGGGAGGCGCGGCTGGTAAAGGCGTTGCTCGAGGCCATCCACCAGGCCGCCCCCCAGGCGGCGAAGATCGAGCTCTACGCCAAACCCCTAAAAGACGGCAAGAGCGTCGCCGAGCGGATGAAGGAGGCCGACCCCGGGCTGGTGCGGAAATTCCTCGAGGCCGCCCTGGAAAAGCCCGAGCTCCTCACCCCCAACGCGATCGAGGGCTTCGCCCGCTGGCTTTTGGAACGGGGAATGCAATAAGGGAGGGGGCCCCGAAGGGCCCCCTTTCTGGTGCCGAGGGGCGGAATCGAACCGCCGACACCACGGTTTTCAGCCGTGTGCTCTACCGACTGAGCTACCTCGGCGCTGGCGGCCCCGACGGGACTTGAACCCGCGACCTCCCACGTGACAGGCGGGTGTGCTAACCAAACTACACCACGGGGCCGCGCAAAACCCGCATAACGCGGGCAAAACTCATGCTACCGGGG
>JAMOVS010000160.1 GCA_027061845.1 Thermaceae bacterium | reverse complement strand
TTTGATCGCTTGGAGGAAGCATGCGGGAGCTCGAGTCCCTCGGAATCTTCCCGGAAAAGCGCGTGCTTTGGGACGCGGTCACGCCGGTCCTGGTGGAAGAGGCCCTGGCCAGGGGCCTGGGCCAGCTGGCCCAAGCGGGACCCTTGGTGGTGGACACCACCCCCTACACCGGCCGCAGCCCCAAGGACAAGTTCATCGTCGAGGAGCCGCCCTTCGCCGGCGAGATCTGGTGGGGCGAGGTCAACCAGCCGATGTCCCAAGAGGCCTACCAGGCCTTGAGGAAGCGCCTGGTCGCCCACCTTGGCCAGCAGGACCTCTACGTCCAAGACCTCTACGCCGGCTTTGACCCCGACCACCGCCTGGGCGTGCGGGTGGTCACCGAAAGCCCCTGGCACGCCCACTTCGCCCGCAACCTCTTCATCCTCCCGAAAACCCTCTTCGGCGACGCCGCTCCCGAGTTCACCCCCGGCTTCACCGTGCTCCATGCCCCCTCCTTCAAGGCGGTGCCGGAGCGCGACGGGACCCGGAGCGAGGTCTTCGTGGTGATCTCCTTCAAAAACCGCGAGGTCTTGATCGGCGGCACCGCCTACGCCGGCGAGGTGAAGAAGGCGATCTTCTCGGTGCTCAACTACCTGATGCCCAAGTCCGGCGTACTCTCGATGCACTGCTCGGCGAACGTCGGCGAGCGGGGCGACACCGCGCTCTTTTTCGGCCTTTCCGGCACCGGCAAGACCACCCTCTCGGCCGACCCCGAACGCCGCCTGATCGGCGACGACGAGCATGGCTGGGGCCCGGCGGGGGTCTTCAACTTCGAGGGCGGCAGCTACGCCAAGGTGATCCGACTCTCCCGCGAGAAGGAGCCGGTGATCTGGGACGCCACCAACCGCTTCGGCGCCATCCTGGAAAACGTCGTCCTCGACCCAAAGACCCGCGAGGTCGACTGGAACGACGGCTCGAAGACCGAAAACACCCGAAGCGCCTACCCCTTAGAGCACGTGGAAAACCGCGAGCCCTCGGGGCGCGGCGGCCACCCGGAGAACATCTTCTTCCTCTCCGCCGACGCCTTCGGGGTCCTGCCCCCGATCGCCCGGCTCACCCCCGAGCAGGCGATGTACTACTTCCTCTCCGGCTACACCGCCAAGGTCGCCGGCACCGAGCGGGGCATCACCGAGCCGGTGGCCACCTTCTCGGCCTGCTTCGGGGCGCCGTTCTTGCCGCTGCCGCCGGCGGTCTACGCCGGGATGCTGGGGGAGAAGATCAAGGCCCACGGCCCCAGGGTCTGGCTGATCAACACCGGCTGGACCGGCGGCCCCTACGGGGTGGGCGAGCGGATCCCCCTCCCCTACACCCGGGCGATGCTGAAGGCGGCGCTCTCGGGGGCGCTCGACGATGTTCCCTACCGCGAGGACCCGGTCTTCGGCCTCGAGGTCCCGACCCGGGTGCCGGGCGTGCCCGAAGCGCTCTTGGACCCCCGCGCAACCTGGCCCGACCCGGCGGGCTACGACGAGGCGGCGGCGAAGCTCGCCCGGATGTTCGCCGAGAACATCCAAAACTACGCCGACCTGCTCGCCCCCGAGGTGCTCGCCGCCGGCCCCCGCGTCCTCGAGTAGGAATTCTTCGCGCTATACTGGCGCTTAGGCCAAACGTCCCCGCCGGGGGCGTGGAAAGGAGCAAGCGTCCGGCATGAAGCTTTCGGCCTACGCCAAGTACGCCTGGGGCACCCTTGCCTACAGCATCGTCGTGGTTCTTTGGGGTGCCTACGTCCGGGCCTCGTTCTCGGGCGACGGCTGCGGCCAGCACTGGCCCACCTGCCGGGGGGAGTGGATCCCGGTCCCCGAGGACACCAAGATGTGGGTGGAGTTCTCCCACCGCATCTCGAGCGGAATCGCGTTCTTGCTCGTCTTCTTCATGTGGCTCTGGGCCCGGCGGGCCTACCCCAAGGGGCACCCGGTGCGGCGGGGAGCCGACCTCGCCATGGCCTTCATGGTCATCGAGACCCTGGCCGGGGCTTCGCTGGTGCTCTACAACTGGGTGGCCTACGACACCTCGGTGGCCCGGGCGATCATGATGGCGCTCCACCTCCTGATCACCTTCGGGCTCTTGGCGGCGCTCACCGTCAACGCCTACTGGGCCTCGGGCGGCAGCGTGCCGCGGTTTCGCGGCCAGGGGCCGGTGGCCCAGGCGCTCTACCTGGCGCTCGGGGCGGTCCTGGTGCTGGCCGCGAGCGGCGCCATTACTGCCCTCGGCGACGCGGTGACCAAGATGCCGGAGGCGAGCGGGGCGCTGGCCCGGGCGCTGGTGCGGCTCCGCTTGCTTCACCCCCTGATCGCGCTTTCCACCGGGATCTACCTGGTCCTGGTCGCCGGGCTGGTGACCCGCTTCCGGCCCCACCCCACGGTGCGCCGCTACGCGAGGCTTCTGCTTTCCCTCTTTGCCCTCGAGCTGGTGGTGGGCTCGGTGAACTTCCTCCTGCACGCGCCGATCTGGCTGCAGCTCACCCACCTGCTGCTCGCTTCCCTGGTCTGGATCACGCTGGTGCTCCTCACCCTGGCCGCCCTGGGCGAGGACGTGCCCCACCGCGAGGACGAGGACGCCCCCGGCGGCTCGGCCCACGCCGGCAAGGGCAAGGCCACCTTGATGGACTACGTCGCGCTGACCAAGCCCCGGGTGATCAGCTTGTTGCTCTTCACCGCGGTGGCGGCGCTCTTTGCCGCCGCCGGGGGCTGGCCGGGCTGGAAGCCCCTCTTCGCGGTGCTCCTCGGCGGCTACTTCGCCGCCGGCGCGGCCAACGCCATCAACATGGTGATCGACCGCGACCTCGACGCCCGCATGCCCCGCACCGCCCGGCGGCCGACGGTGACCTCGCGGGTCTCCTCCCGCGCCGCCCTCACCTTCGCGCTGGGCCTCGAGGCCGCCTCCTTTCTGATCCTGCTCTGGGGCGCCGGGTTGCTCGCCGCCATGCTGGCGCTGGCGGGGCTCGTTTTCTACGTCAACGTCTACACCCTCTGGCTGAAGCGGCGCACCTGGCACAACATCGTGATCGGCGGCGCCGCCGGGGCCTTTCCCCCGCTGGTGGGCTGGGCGGCGGCCACCGGCGAGCTCGCGCCGCTGGCCTGGGTGCTCTTCTTGCTCGTCTTCTTCTGGACCCCGGTGCACTTTTGGACGCTGGCGCTCCTTCTGAAGGACGAGTACGCCGGGGCCGGCGTGCCCATGCTGCCGGTGGTCTACGGCCCCCGGGTGACCGCCCTCCAGATCGCGCTTTACGCCCTACTGACGGCGCTTTTTTCCTTCATTCCCTGGACGCTCGGGGAGGCCGGCGTGGTCTACACCCTGGGCGCCGCCGCCTTGAACGCGGTGCTGCTTCTGCGGGCCTTCGCCCTGGTCGCCGCCCCCGAGGAGCGGCCCCGGGCCCGCTCGCTCTACCTCTACTCGCTCGCCTACCTGGCGGCGCTCTTCCTTCTCGTCGGTCTGGACCGTACCCTGGTCACCTGATGCGCCGGGCGGCTTGGCTCCTTCCCCTTTTCACCCTCGCCCTCGCCCACCAGGCCACCACCTACGGCGAGGAGGGCGCGGGCGGCAACCTGACCCGGGTCGCGGTCTTCACCGCGGTCTTCTTGGTGGTACTCTTCGCCACCGCCTTTTTGGGCCTCCGGCAGGCCAAGAAGAAGGGCGGCCGGGAGATCCTCTGGGCGGTCTTCCCCACCGTGGTGGTGGCGGTGGTGGGGGCGATGGTGGGGGCCGCGATCTGGAGCTACAAGCCCGTAGGCGGCGCCACGCTCACCCTCGCCCTCGAAGGGCAGCGCTACTGGTGGCGCATCCGCTACCCCGAGTCGGACCTCGAAAGCGCCGGCGAAGCCTGGATCCCGGTGGGGGAGCGGATCGAGGTCCGGGCCACCAGCCGTGACATCTTCTACAGCCTCTCGGTGCCCGGCCTCGAGCTCACCATGGACGCGATCCCGGGCCAGACCACCCGCGCCTGGGTAAAGGCGCCCAAGCCCGGGGTCTACGGCGGGGTGGAGACCGAGTACGTCGGCCCCGCCACCGACAAGATGCGGCTCCGGCTCCTGGCCCTGCCGGGGGAGGACTACCGGCGGCTGATCGAGGCGGCCAAGAGCTTCACCCCGCCCGAGCCCCCGAAGGTCTTCCTGGAGCGCTGCGCCGCCTGCCACCGGATCCGGGACACCGAGGCCCGGGGGACCCTCGGCCCCGACCTCACCCTCTTCGCCCTGCGCACCACCTTCGGCTCCGGGGTCTGGCCCAACCGGGCGGAGTTTTTGGCCCCCTGGATCCGAAACGCCCCGGGGCTGAAGCCGGGCGTCAAGATGCCCGCCTTCCCCGACCTCTCCGAAGAAGAGCTCAAGACCTTGCTCGACTACCTGAAGAGCCTCGGCCCTTCGGGCTTTGACTTCACCGAACTGATCCGGGTGGAGGAATGAGCCCCAAGGCCCGCATGCTCTTTTGGGTCCTCCTCCTCTTCGGTGGAGCAGCCCTCGGCATCTGGCTCGACCTCAGGCTTTTCCCAAGGCTCTTTTTCAACCCCTGGTGGCACCTCGCGAGCCTCGCCCTCGGGCTTTACCTTTTAAAGCTGGTCCGCCGGGCGGCGGCGACGGCGGGGCGCACCCTCGCCCGCTACGGTCGCGAGGGCGAAATCCCCCGGCTCGAGACCAACCGGCTGGTTAGACGGGGCCCCTACGCCTGCATGCGTCATCCCATGCACCTCGCCCTTTTCTTCTTCCCCCTGGCCTTCGCCCTCATCCTCGGCTCGCCGAGCTTTATCCTCTTCGTCTGGCCGCTCGAGGTCCTCCTGATGCTGCTCCTGATCAAGACCATCGAGGAGCCCGAGGCCCTCGAGAAGTTCGGCGACGACTACCGCCGCTACATGAAGGAGGTCCCCGGCTTCAACCTCCGGCCCGACTGCCTCAAGCGGCTCTTCACCGAGGAGGCTTCTGACTGACCGGTCAGTTAGACTAAGGGGGGAGGGATAGCTATGGAGATGCAGTACCGCAAACTCGGCCAGTGGGGCATCAAGGTCTCGGCGATAAGCCTCGGGGCCTGGGTGACCTACGGCAACCAGGTCAAGGACGAACAGACGATCCGCGAGATCGTGAAGACCGCCTACGACGCCGGCGTCAACTTCTACGACAACGCCGATGTTTACGCCCGGGGGCTCGCGGAGGAGATCATGGGCCGGATCCTAAAAGACTACCCCCGGCACACCCTGGTGCTCTCCTCCAAGGTCTTCGGTGCCATGAGCGACGACGTCAACGACCGCGGGCTTTCGCGGAAGCACATCCGCGAGTCGATCGAAAAAAGCCTGAAGAGGCTCCAGACCGACTACCTCGACCTCTACTTCGCCCACCGCCACGACCCCGAGGTGCCGATGGAGGAGATCGTCTCCGCCTTCAGCCAGCTGGTCGACGAGGGCAAGATCCTCTACTGGGGCACCTCGGAGTGGCCGCCGGCGCGGATCGCCGAGGCGGTGACCTTCGC
>JAMOVS010000159.1 GCA_027061845.1 Thermaceae bacterium | reverse complement strand
TCCTCATACCGTCCCTCCTTCCCGGCCGGGCTCCGGCCGCCAGACCAAGAGGCGGGCCTCCACCCGGCTTACCACCCAGTCGAGAAAGACCACGAAGGCGGCGAGCACCACCATCCCGGCGAAGACCCCGGTGGTGTCGAAGACGCCCTCGGCCTGGGAGATCAGGTACCCGAGCCCCTTGGCCGCGCCCATGTACTCGCCGACCACCGCCCCGATCACCGCGAAGCCGATCGAGGTCCTGAGCGAGGAGAAGATCCAGCTCGCCGCCGAGGGCAGATAAACGTGTTTTAAGAGCTGGCTCCCCGAGGCCCCCAGCATACGGGCGTTGGCCAGGACCACCGGGTTCACCTCCTTGATCCCCTGGTAGGTGTTGAAAAAGGCCACGAAGAAAACCAGCGTCACCCCGAGCGCCACCTTGCTGGCCATCCCCAGGCCGAACCAGAGGGTGAAGATCGGCGCCAGGATCACCCGCGGGATCGAGTTCATCGCCTTGATGAAGGGGTCGAGCACCGCGCTGGCGGTGGGCATGAGGGCGAGCCAGAGCCCCATCACCACCCCGAGCACGGTTCCGATCACGAAGGCGAGCAGGGTCTCCAGGAGGGTCACCCAGAGGTGGGTGTAGATCTCGCCGGTGCGGAACCACTCGACGATGCGGAGCGCGATGTCGCTGGGCTTGGAGAAGAAGAAGGCATCGACCCAGCCGAGCCGAACGGAAACCTCCCAACCGAGCAGCAGGAAAAGCAGAAGCCCGGCCTGCCAGACCCGCACCCTAGCGCGCATGGGCCCGCATCACCTCCTCGCGAAGGAGCCTCCAGATCTCCCGGTGAATCTTCAAGAAGTCCTCGGTCAGCCGGATCTCGGCCACGTCGCGGGGGCGGGGGAGGTCGATCTCGAAGTCGCCGACGATCCGGCTGGCGGGACCGGCGGAGAAGACCACCACCCGGTCGGCCAGGGCGATCGCCTCCTCGAGGTCGTGGGTGACGAAGAGCACGGTCTTTTTGTCCTCCTGCCAGAGTGCGAGCAGCTCGTTCTCCATGAGCTGGCGGGTCTGCACGTCGAGGGCGCCGAAGGGCTCGTCCATCAACAGGATCTTGGGCGAGAGGATCAGCACCTGGGCCAGGGCCACCCGCTTTTTCATCCCGCCCGAAAGCTGGTGGGGGTAGTGGTCCTCGAAACCGGCCAGGCCCACCTTGGCCAGCCAGGCCCGGGCCCGCTCGCGGGCCTCCTCCTCCGGCGTGCCGCGGAGGACGGGCCCCAGCATGACGTTGGCCAGTGCGGTCTTCCAGGGCAGCAGGCTGTCGGCCTGGAAAAGGTAGCCGGCCTCGCGGTTCAGCCCCGAAAGCGGCCGCCCGAAGATCCGCACCTCGCCCTCGGCCGGGGGGCGGAGCCCGGCGACGATGTTTAAAAGCGTGCTCTTGCCGCAACCGGTGGGCCCTACGATGGCCAGGAACTCGCCCGAGCCGGCGGTGAGGTCCACCCCTTTGACCGCCACGTAATCGCCAAAACGCTGCGTTATGTTCTTGAGCTCGATCGCCGGCTCGCTCCGGTGGTCACGCATGATTTTGCGCGATTGTACTCCCCGGGGTATCGGCCGGGCAAGCCGCCGGCGGTGACGCCTTGGTGACGCCCCCCACCCGAGGCTGCAAAAGGAGGTGCAGACATGCGAAAAATTACGCTCGCACTGGGAACCCTTCTACTGCTGGGCCTGCTCGCCGCCTGCGGCGGGGGAAGTCCCGATTCCTTCGAGGTCATAGACGTCTTTCCCCCCGACGGCTACCACGGCTTCACCAAAAGCGACGTCATCGAGATCGAGTTCAGCGCCCCGGTGGACCGATCCAGCCTCGCCGCCGCCTACCGCTCGATCAGCAACGAACTCAAACCCGGTCAGGTCACCTTCACCTTCTTAGAGGACGATCGAAAGCTCAGGATCACGCCCAAGACCCCGCTTGACTACAGCACCAACAACGCTTACCGGTTATATCGCTTCGAGATCGGCACCGAACTCCGGGACACGCGGGGCCGACCCCTCAAGGAACCGCTCTCGGTCACCTTCACCACCCTCCGTCTCTTCAAAATCCGGGTGCTAAGCCTCCCCCAGTTCGACGGCATCATCGCCATGGCCCAAAGCGGCACCGGGACGCAGATCGTGGTATCCGACGACGCCACCTACCTCGCCGCCGGCGACGGAGACCACGACGAAACCTTCTTCGGCTACCTGGGCTTTCCCTTCCCCGAGGGCATGGTGGAACCGGCAGCGGCGTACCTGCGCCTTTACTCTTCCTTAAAACGGGGCGCGCCCTTCCAACACCTCGGCCGGCTCGGCTTTGAGCTCATGGACCTCGGCAGCGAGCTCTCTTCCGGCGACGCGCTGAACCCGCCCCTCGTCGCCGTCTCCGTCTTCGAGGACGGCACCGGCTACCAGACCGGCACCTACCTCGACTACGAGCTCACCGACTACCTCAACGAAGCCTTCAACCGGGGGCTCTCGCGACTCGACCTGCGCCTGGCCTTTGAAAACAAGACCAACAGCGACGGCTCCGCCGACGGGGTGTTCTTCTTCACCCGGGAGGCGGTCGAGCAAAACCGGGCCGACGCCGACCTTCTTCCCGTGCTCGTCCTGGTCTACTACGCCCCCTGACCGCGAGCGCCGGCTTTGGTATCCTCGCGGCGTGGTCGAGCGGGTCTACCTGGCGAGGCCCCGGGGGTTTTGCGCCGGGGTGGTGATGGCCATCCGGGCGGTGGAGAAGGAAGCCCGCCGCTCCGAAGGGGACCTCGTCGTCTATCACCAGATCGTGCACAACGAGACCGTGGTCAAAAGGCTGGAAGAGGACTACGGGGTGCACTTCGTCGAGGACTTGGCCGAGATCGAGGAGCTCAAAAAGCGCCACCGCCTCTCGGGCAAGATCGTCTTCTCCGCCCACGGGGTCGCCCCCGAGGTGCGGAAGCGGGCGGCCGAGCTCGGGCTCTTGCAGATCGACGCCACCTGTCCCCTGGTCACCAAGGTCCACACCGAGGCCCGGCGCTACGCCGAGCTCGGCTACACCATCCTGCTGATCGGCGACTCCGCCGACCACCAGGAGGTCAAGGGCACCCTGGGCGAGGCCCCGGAAAACACCATCCTGGTCGCGGTCCATACCCAGGTGGGCAAGGACCCCCGCCTGGCCGACCCCCGCACCGTCGAGGTCCCGGATCCCGAGCGGGTGGTGGTGCTCACCCAGACCACCCTGAGCGTCGACGACACCGACGCCACCATCGCCATCCTGAAAGGACGCTTCCCCAAGCTGATCACCCCCTCCCGCTCCGACCTCTGCTACGCCACCAAGAACCGCCAGGACGCGGTGCGCCGCATCGCCCCCCACGTCGACCTCTTCCTGGTGCTCTCAAGCCGCCACTCCTCGAACGGGATGCGGCTTTTTGAGCTGGCCTCGGCACTCACCCGAGCGCTTCGCATCGACGGCCCCGAGGACCTAAACGAGGCCCTCTTTGAAAGGGTGCAAAACGTCGGCATCACCTCGGCGGCGAGCACCCCCGAGGACCTGGTCCAGGGGACGGTGGCCTGGCTCAAGGCGCGCTGGCCCGGCCTCGAGATTCTGGAAGACGGCGAGTGGGAGCAGATCCGTTTCCGCGAGCCGGCGGTCAAGACCCCCGAGGAAGTCCTCTCCGAGCTCCCATGAGAAGCCCCCGCGCCTTCTCGGTCGCGCCCATGCTGGAGCGCACCGACCGCCACTTCCGCTACCTCTTCCGGCAGATCAGCGAGCGCGCCCTGCTCTACACCGAGATGGTGGTGGACCGGGCGATCCTCCGGGGCGACCGCGAGCGACTTCTGGCCCACCGCGAGGAGGAGCACCCCCTCGCCCTCCAGATCGCCGCCCGCGAGCCCGAGGAGGCGGCCCGGGCGGCCCGGCTCGCCCTCCCCTACGGCTTCGACGAGATCAACCTGAACGTCGGCTGTCCCTCGGAGAAAAGCCAGGCCCTGGGAATCGGGGCGGTGCTCTTCCGGGAGCCCGAGCGGGTGGCCGCGATCGTCCGGGCGATCCACGAGGAGACCGGCGTTTTGCCCACGGTCAAGCACCGCATCGGCCTGGACGGGGACGAGGGCTACGCGCCCTTAGCCCGATTCGTCGAGCGGGTGGCGGAATCGGGGGCCCGGGTCTTCGTCGTGCACGCGCGGAAGGCGCTGCTTTCGCTTTCCACCCGGAAAAACCGCGAGATCCCCCCGCTCCGCCACGACCTGGTCCACCGGCTCAAAGCCGACTTCCCCGAGCTCACCATCGTCACCAACGGCGGCATCCAGACCCTGGACGAGGTCCTCTTCCACCTGGAAAAGGTCGACGGCGTCATGGTCGGCCGCGCCGCCTTCGAAGACCCCTGGCGCTTTGCCGAGCTCGACGCCCGGGTCTTTGGCCAAAGCCGCCGGCCCGATCGCTGCCAGGTGGCGCGGGCGATGCTCGCCTACCTGGAGGAGGAACTGAATAGGGGCACCCCGGGCCGGGCGGTGCTGAAGCCCCTGATCCCCCTCTTTCGCGGCACCCGGGGGGCCCGCGCCTGGCGCCGGACGTTGACCGAGGGGCCGCCCACCCCAAAGACCCTTCTCGCCGCCCTCGCCCGGGTAGAATGCCCCTAATGAACACGGCATTCCTGGTTCTCCTCGCGATCGTGGTCCTGGCGCTCGGCTGGGCGGTCTCCACCTACAACCGGCTGATCGCGCTGAAAAACCAGATCGAGTACGCCAAGGGCGGCATCGAGGCCCTCCTCAAAAAGCGCTACGACCTGATCCCCAACCTGGTGGAGACGGTCAAGGCCTACGCCAAGCACGAGCGGGAGACCCTGGAGCGGGTCACCGCCCTCCGGAGCCGGATCGGCATGGCCAAAAGCGAGGACGAGCGGATGCGGCTGGAAAGCGAGATGAGCGGCATCCTGGGCCGGCTCCTGGTCCAGCTCGAGGCCTACCCCGAGCTCAAGGCGAACCAGAACTTCCTCGACCTGCAAGCCGAGCTCAGCCAGATCGAGGAGCAGCTCGCCGCCGCCCGCGACCGCTACAACGCCGCCGTGGTCCAGTTCAACAACGCGGTCGAGATGTTCCCCTCGAACCTGGTGGCCCGCTGGATGGGCCTCTCCCCCCGCCCGGTCTTCCAGGCCCCCGAGGCCGAGCACGCCGCCCCCGACGTGGGCAAGCTCTTCGGCTCCTAGGAGGCGAGCTCGATTTCTTCCGGCCAGGTGCCGCCGAGCGCCTCCCAGGCCTCCTTCATGTCCCGGGGAACCGGGGCGGTGAAGGTGAGGAAGCGCCCGGTGAGCGGGTGGGGAATCCGGAGCTCGTAGGCGTGGAGCGCCTGGCGGGGCATCGCCGGGTGGGGCCTGCCGTAGAGGGGATCGGAGAGGATCGGGGTCCCCAGGTGTTTTAAGTGCACCCGGATCTGGTGGGTGCGGCCGGTGTGGGGCCGGGCCTCGACCAGGGCGTATTGGTCATCGAGCGCCCGGATGACCTCGATCTCGGTCTCGGCGTAGCGCGG
>JAMOVS010000158.1 GCA_027061845.1 Thermaceae bacterium | reverse complement strand
CTCGAGGTGCCGGTGGACCCCGAGATGAAGATCGTGATCGAGGACGGGGTGGTGCGGGTCGAGCGCCCCAGCGAGTCCCGCCGCCACCGCGCCCTCCACGGCCTGACCCGGACCCTGATCGCGAACGCGGTCACCGGGGTCACCGAGGGCTACGTCAAGGAGCTCGAGATCAAGGGGATCGGCTACCGCGCCAAGATGACCGGCAACAAGCTCGAGCTCAGCGTGGGCTACTCCCACCCGGTGATCTTCGAGCCGCCGGAAGGCGTCAAGGTCGAGGTGCCCGAGCCCACCCGGATCCGGGTCTCCGGCATCGACAAGCAGAAGGTGGGCCAGGTGGCCGCCAACATCCGCGCCATCCGGCCGCCCGACGCCTACAAGGGCAAGGGCATCCGCTACGTCGGCGAGGTGGTGCGCCTCAAGCCCGGTAAGGCCGGGACCACCAAGTAGGGGGAGCGATGGCACGTCTGTCCACGTACGAACGCCGCAAGTTCCGCAGCCGCAACAAGGTCAAGCGGGTGGCCAAGGGCAAGCCCCGGCTCTCGGTTTTCCGGAGCCTGAAGCACATCTACGCCCAGATCATCGACGACGAGAAGGGGGTCACCCTGGTCGCGAGCTCGAGCCTCCGGCTCAAGCTCTCGGGGCGCAAGAGCGAGGTGGCCCGCGAGGTGGGCAAGGATCTGGCCAAGCGCGCCCTCGAGAAGGGGATCACCGAGGTGGTCTTCGACCGGGGGCCCTACAAGTACCACGGCCGGGTCAAGGCCCTGGCCGAGGGGGCCCGCGAGGGGGGCCTCAAGTTCTAGGGGGGAAGCATGCCCGAGACCGACTTTGAAGAAAAGATGATCATGATCCGCCGCACCGCCAAGACCTACCAGGGCGGCCGCCGCTTCCGCTTCGGCGCCCTGGCGGTGGTCGGCGACCGGCAGGGCCGGGTCGGCGTGGGGCTCGGCAAGGCCAAGGAGGTGCCGCTGGCGGTGCAGAAGGCGCAGGCGGTGGCCCGCAAGAACCTGGTCGAGGTGCCGATCGAGAACGGCACCATTCCCCACGAGATCGAGGTCGAGTACGGTGCCACCAAGATCATCCTGCGCCCCGCCGCCCCCGGTACCGGTGTGATCGCCGGGGCGGTGCCCCGCGCGATCCTGGAGCTCGCCGGCTACACCAACATCCTGACCAAGGAGCTGGGCAGCCGGAACCCGATCAACGTCGCCTACGCCACCCTCGAGGCCCTGAAGCAGCTCCGCACCTGGGACGAGGTGCGCCGCCTCAGGAAGGAGGCGAGCGAATGAAGCGTCTCCGGGTCAAGCTGGTGAAGAGCCCGATCGGCTACCCCAAGGATCAGAAGGCGACCCTCAGGGCGCTGGGCCTCACCCGGCTCCAGCGGCAGCGGGAGCTGCCCGACAACCCGGCGGTCCGGGGGATGATCCGGAAGGTCGTTCACCTGGTCCAGGTGGAGGAGGTGGAGGAATGAAGCTCACCGAGCTGCGCCCCAACCCGGGCGCGACCAAGCGGAAAAAGCGGGTGGGCCGGGGCCCGTCCTCGGGCCACGGCAAGACCGCGACCCGGGGCCACAAGGGCCAGAAGTCGCGCTCCGGCGGTCTCAAGAACCCGGCCAAGCACGAGGGCGGCCGCTCCACGCTTTTGATGCGCCTGCCCAAGCGGGGCATGCAGGGCCAGGTGCCGGGGGCGATCCCCCGCACCGTCTACGAGGTGGTGAACCTCAAGGACCTGGCGGCCAAGTTCCCCGAGGGCGGGGAGATCACCCCCGAGGCGCTGATCGAGGCGCGCCTGGTGCGCAAGAAGCTCCCGGTCAAGCTGCTCGCCAGCGGCGAGGTCAGCGTTGCCTACACCGTGCGGGTGCACGCCGCCAGCAAGGCGGCCATCCAGAAGATCGAGGCGGCCGGCGGCAAGGTCGAGCTAATCGCGAAGGAGGCCTAGGATGCTCCGGGCCTTCCGCGACGCCTTTGTCATCCCCGAGCTGCGCCAGCGCCTGATCTTCACCCTGGTGATGCTGGCCTTCTTCCGGCTCGGAACCTACATCCCCCAGCCGGGCGTCGACATCGAGAAGATCCGCGGCTTCCTGGGCACCCAGGCGGGCGGCATCTTCGGCATCATCAACCTCTTCTCCGGCGGCAACTTCCGGAACTTCTCGATCTTCGCCCTGGGGATCATGCCCTACATCACCGCCGCCATCATCATGCAGCTTCTGGTCACCGTGGTGCCCAGCCTGGAAAAGCTCCAGCGCGAGGGCGAGGAGGGCCGCCGCATCATCCAGCAGTACACCCGGATCGGGGGTCTGGCGCTGGCCGCCTTCCAGGCCCTCTTCCTGGCGGTCGCCTTCCTCGAGTCCGGCAACGGGCAGTTCCTCCTGCCCGGCTGGGAGCCGGGCTGGGGCTTTCGCTTTCTGGTCGTGCTCACCCAGGTCGCCGGCACCGCCCTGCTGCTTTGGATGGGCGAGCGCATCACCGAGTACGGCATCGGCAACGGCGTCTCGCTGATCATCTACGCCGGCATCGTGGCCAACTGGATGCCCCAGATCCTCCGCATGTTCGGGCTGGTGCAGGCGGGCGAGATCGGAATCCTGCAGCTGCTCTTCTTCTTCCTCTTCATCATCCTTTCCTTCGCCGGCATGGTGGCGGTGACCATGGCCGAGCGCCGCATCCCGGTGCAGTACGCCCGCAAGGTGGTGGGGCGCAAGGTCTACGGCGGCCAGACCACCTACCTGCCGATCAAGCTGAACGCCGCCAACGTGATCCCGATCATCTTCGCGGCGGCGATCATCCAGATCCCGATCTTCCTGACCGCCCCCTTCCAGGACAACCCCATCGCCCAGGCGATCGCCAACTTCTTCAACCCCGCCCGCCCCAGCGGTCTGCTCATCGAGGTGATCCTGGTCATCCTCTTCACCTACATCTACACCGCGGTGCAGTTCGACCCCAAGAGGATCGCCGACAACCTGCGCGAGTACGGCGGCTTCATCCCCGGCGTGCGCCCCGGCGAGCCCACGGTCAAGTTCCTGGAGCACATCATCAGCCGCATCACCCTCTGGGGGGCGCTCTTCCTTGGTCTGGTCACGGCGCTGCCCCAGATCATCATGAACATCACCGGGGTGCAGGCCTTTAGCTTTTCCGGCATCGGCCTCCTCATCGTGGTCGGCGTCGCCCTCGACACCCTGCGCCAGATCGAGAGCCAGCTGATGATGCGGAACTACGAGGGCTTCCTCTCCAAGGGCCGGATCCGGGGAAGGAGCGGGTTCTAGGTGGAACAAAGGCCCTACGTCCTGATCTTCCTCGGCCCCCCGGGGGCGGGGAAGGGCACCCAGGCGGCCCGGGTCGCCGAGCGGCTCGGGCTCAAGAAGATCTCCACCGGGGACATCCTCCGGGCCCACGTCCGCGAGGGGACCGAGCTGGGGAAGAAGGTCGCCCCGATCATGGAGCGGGGCGACCTGGTCCCCGACGAGCTGATCCTGGCGATCATCAGGGAGGAGCTCAAGAAGCTCGACACCCCCCGGGTGATCTTCGACGGCTTCCCCCGCACCCGGGCCCAGGCCGAGGCGCTCGACCGGCTGCTCGAGGAGCTCGGGCTCAAGGTGGACGCCGTCGTGCTGCTCGAGGTTCCCACCGAGGAGCTGGTGAAAAGGCTCCTAAAGCGGGCCCGGGAGGAGGGGCGGGCCGACGACAACGAGGAGACGATCCGCCGGCGCCTCGAGGTCTACCAGAAGGAGACCGAGCCGCTGATCGACTACTACGCCCGCCGCGGGGTGCTCTTCACCCTCCAGGGGACCGGTCCGGTGGACGAGATCACCGAGTGCATCCTGAAGGTCTTGGGGGCGCTTTAGGTGGCGATTCAGATCAAGAGCCCCGAGGAGCTCGCCCGGATGGCTGAGGCCGGGCGGCTCCTGGCCGAGGTCATGGCCGAGATCGAGCGGCGGGTCGCCCCCGGGGTGACCACCGCCGAGCTCGACCGCATCGCCCGCCGGGCCATCGAGGACCGCGGAGCAAAACCTGCTTTCCTCGGCTACCAGGGCTTTCCCGCCACCATCTGCGCCAGCCCCAACGAGGTGGTGGTCCACGGCATCCCGAAGGACGAGCCCCTGAAGGAGGGTGACCTGCTCTCGGTGGACGTCGGGCTCTTCTATAAGGGCTTCGCCGCCGACATGGCCAGGACCTTCGCCGTCGGCGAGGTGAGCGAGGAAGCCCAAAGGCTTATTCGGACCACCGAGGAGGCCTTCTGGAAGGGCCTTGAGGAGGCGGTGCCGGGCAAGCGGGTCGGCGACGTCGCCGCCGCCATCCAGCGCCACGTCGAGGACGCCGGCTTTTGGGTGGTGCGGGAGTTCGTCGGTCACGGGATCGGCCGCGAGTTCCACGAGGACCCCCAGGTGCCGAACTTCGGCCGGCCCGGCACCGGGCCCAAGCTCCGGCCCGGGATGGTGCTCGCGATCGAGCCCATGGTCACCCTTTACCCGGCGCATGTGGTAGTATTGCAAGATGGTTGGACGGCGAGCGCCGGCAAGGGCAACCTCGCCGCCCACTACGAACACACCGTGGCCATCACCGAGGACGGTCCCCGGGTTCTGACCCGGCGAGGGGAGGAGGAGTAGTGGCGAAACAAAAGGACACCATCCGCACCGAGGGCGTCGTGGTCGAGGCGCTTCCGAGCACCCGTTTTCGGGTCAAGCTCGACTCCGGTCCGGAGATCCTGGCCTACGTCTCCGGCAAGATGCGGCGGCACTGGATCCGTATCCTCCCCGGCGACCGGGTGGTGGTGGAGCTAACCCCCTACGATCCCACCCAGGGGCGGATCGTGTACCGGAAGTGAGGCAGGAAGATGAAGGTTCGGGCATCGGTCAAGAAGATGTGCGACAAGTGCAAGGTGATCAGGCGGCACGGAAGGGTCTACGTGATCTGCGAGAACCCCAAGCACAAGCAGCGACAGGGGTGAGGTGAATGGCGAGAATTGCTGGCGTTGAGATTCCCAGGAACAAGCCGGTGGGCGTGGCCTTGACCTACATCTACGGGGTCGGCCGCCACCGGGCCAAGGAGGCGGTGGAGGCGGTCGGCATCGACTGGCACACCCGGGTCAAGGACCTCACCGAGGCCGAGGTGGTCAAGCTCCGCGAGTACGTGGAGACCCAGTGGAAGCTCGAGGGCGAGCTCCGCGCCGAGGTCCAGGCCAACATCAAGCGGCTGATGGACATCGGTTGCTACCGCGGGCTGCGCCACCGCCGGGGGCTGCCGGTCCGGGGCCAGCGCACCCGGACCAACGCCCGCACCCGCAAGGGGCCGCGTCGCACCGTCGCAGGAAAGAAAAAGGCACCGAGGAAGTAGTTTTCGGCCAGCCGATACTCCTTGGAGGAGAGTATGGCCAAGAAAAAGGGCAAAACCAGCAGAAAAAAGGTCAAGCGTCAGGTGGCACACGGGCGCGCCTACATCCACGCCACCTACAACAACACCATCGTCACCATCACCGACCCCGACGGCAACCCGCTGACCTGGTCGTCGGGCGGGGTGATCGGCTACAAGGGCAGCCGCAAGGGGACGCCGTACGCGGCCCAGCTCGCGGCCATGGACGCGGCCAAGAAGGCCCAGGCCT
>JAMOVS010000157.1 GCA_027061845.1 Thermaceae bacterium | reverse complement strand
CCGGGGACCCAGGCGAGGCCGAAGGCCTCGAGGCCGATGTCCTTCTTGTAGGGCCGAAGCTCGAGGGGACGTGCCTCCTCGGCGAGCTCCTGCCAGCGGGCCTGGATCTCCTCGGCCTCGGCGGCGAGCTCCTCCTCGAGCGCCTGGATCTCCTCCTCCAGCCGCTTGATTTCGGCTTTGGACTCCTCCACGTCCTCGGCCGCCCGGGCGCTCATCCGCCTTTTGGACAGGGCGGCGGTCACCGAGCGGCGGCGGCCGCCGAAGAGCGCCATCACGGTCTCGAGGTAGCCGCCCATCTCCTCGAGCTTGCGGCGCTTGAGCTCGGCCTCGTCCTCGGCCAGCTCGCGCTTTTCCCGCTCCAGCCGCTTTTTGAGGGAGTCGATCTTGCGCCGGTACTTCTTTTCAAGCTTCGCGATCTCTTCCTGGGCCCTAAAGCGGGCCTCCCGCCTCGCCCGCTTCAAGAACTCCTCCTCGGACTCGCCGGGGCTCGAGGCCAGGTCGAGCGCTTCGTTCACCCAGATCGTGACCCGGGCGTTCTGGTAGACCCAGTCCTTGAAGGCCCGCTCCAGCCGCTTCATCGCCTTGGCGTCGGTAAAGACCGCGGGCAGGGGAGCGTAGCGGGCGTTCGCGGGGGGTCGGTCGGGCAGGTCCTCCCGGGGCTCGACCAAAAACTCCTCCCAAGGGACCAGCCCTTTGAGCTCCTCCGGGGGCACCAGCACCGCCAGCTCGCCGGTGGCGTGGACGCCGTACTTCTTGCGGGCGACCCGGTACTCCGCCTGGGCAAAGAGCTGGGGGAAGAGCTCGCCCTCGCCGAAGAAGTACTCCTCCAGCCAGGCGGGCACCGCCGGCCGGTCGGGCAGGGTCCCGGCCTCCTCGGCGGCGAGCGGCGCCCTGGGAGCGGCCTCGCCCTCCTGGTAGTCCGCCCCCACCAGGGCGTTGAGCTCGGGGATCCGCTCCTTGCCCAAAGGCCCCGCCAGGTAGTTCATCACCCAGCGGGTGGAGAAGAGCTTGGGCGCCCCCTCATGGACGTTCTTGACCACGAAGACCCGCTTTTCCAGCCCCGAGATCAGCCGGTCGAGCTCCCCCCGCTCGGGCCCGCCGGCCAGGCTCTCCAGCCCGTCCAGAAGGCGCCGTTTGTCCTGCTCGGTCTGGAGCCGCCCGATGAACCAGGTGCCGGCGTTGGAAAGCGCCTTGTAGTCGAGGTCCACCGGGTTCTGGGTGGCCAGCACCAGCCCCACCCCGAAGGCCCGGGCCTGCTTCAAGAGCCGGAGCAGGGGCGGCTTCGAGGGCGGCATCCGGGAGGGGGGCAGGTAGCCGAAGACCTCGTCGAAGTAAACGAGCGTGCGCAGCCGCTCGGTGCCGCTTTGGCGGAGCGTCCAGGAAAGCAGCTCGCCGAGCAGCAGGGTGACGAAGAACATCCGCTCGGCGTCGTCGAGGTGGGCGAGGTAGATCACCGCCTGGCGGGGCTTGCCCGACGCGTCGTAGAGCAGGCGGTCGATGGAAAGGGGCACGCCCTTGGTCCAAAGGGCAAAGCCGGGCGAGGCGAGGAGGGCGTTCAGGCGCAGCGCGAGCTCGGTGCGCTCGCGCTCGGGGAAGAAGGTTTCGAGGTCGAAGACACCCAGGCGCGAAAAGGGCGGGCGCTGCACCCGCAGGATGAGGTTCTCCAGGCTGAGGTCCTCGCCCTTTTCCCAGGCGTCGAGCAGGATGCGGGAGACCAGGATGTGCTCCCGGTCCTGCACCGGGTCGAGGTCAGCGAGCCCCGCCAGGCTCAAGATCGCCGAGGCGGTGGCGGCCACCCGGTCGGCCAGGGCCTCGGGGTCGAGCCCCTTGGGGGCCTCCAGCGAGGCCAAAATCGAAATCGGGATCCCGGCCGTCGAGCCCGGGGTGAAGACGGCGTAGCCGACCCGCTCGAGCTCCTTGATCTCGGCCTCGCCGAGGCCGTCCCGCGCGAGGCCCTTCCGCCAGAGCTCGGCCTTCTCCCGGGCCAGCTCCTCCCGCGAAATCCCCCGGCGGCGGGCCTCCTCGGCGCTCACCCAGGGGAGGAAGTCCTCCGGCCGGAGCTTGGGAAAGTGAAGAAGGAGGTTGGTAAGGTCACCCTTCGGGTCCAGCACCAGGGCGGGGATCTCCCGCCGGGCCGCCTCCTCGAGGAGGCCAATGCCGAGGCCGGTCTTGCCCGAGCCGGTCATGCCCAAGATCACCGCGTGGGTCACCAGGTCGTCGGGGTCGTAGAGAAAGCGCGAGCCGTCGTCCCGGTGTTTTCCCAGGTAGAAGCCTTCCCGCATGGGACCATTTTAGAGCCCGTTTACTTCCGATTTACCCGCCGGCGGCAAGCTGGGGAGGTCATGAAAGGGAAGAGCCTGATCCAGATCGGCCTGCTGCTCCTGGCGGCCTCGGCCTTCGGCCGGGCGCAGTCGGGAGGCCCCCCGGTCCTCCCGCCGGAGATCGCGGCGGTCCTCGAGGACGCCTCCAAGATCGCGATCGTGGACCCGGACGGCAACCCCCTCTGGACCCGCGAGGCGGGGACGCCGCTAGCCTCGCTCGACCTCCCCGAAGGCGCCGTGCTGGTGGTCTACGACGCCGAAGGCAACCCCCGGCTCGAGCTCCCGCTCACCCCCGGGCCCAACGGAAAGCCCCTGCTGGAGCTCCCGGACGGCAGCCTCCTGCCCCCGGGCGCCCTGCTCCGGGAGAAGCGGCCGCAGCCCCGGGCCCCGGATCACCCGCACGTCACCCCGCCGGCCGGGCCCCAGCGGCACCCGGCGAACCACCGCCACGCCCACGGCCCGAAAGGGCACCGCTGAGCTCCACCCCCCAGGCCAAAGGGCGGCCCGAAGGCCGCCCTTTGGCGTTTCGTAAGCTGGGCCCGTGACGCCCTTTGCCGTTGGCCTGGTCAAGGCCGTCCTCTGGGCGATGCCGCTCCTTTTCGGCTACCTGGCCGCCCGGGCCCGGCCGGGGCGGGTGCGGGGAGGGCTTTTCCTCGCCGGGCTCCTGCTCGCGCTCCTGGTCCGGCCCCCGGTTTTGGGCCTGGGGATGCTCGCGCTCGGCTTCGGACTCGGGATCTTCCCTAGCGGGAGAGGCCCCGGAGCAGCCAGAGGCCGATGACCAGGAAGATCAGGTTCGGCCCCCAGGCGGCCAGGACGGGGTCGATCTTGCCGCCGAAGGCGAGGATCTTCCCGGCGGTCATCAGGAAGTAGTAGAGGATCGTGACCAAGAGGGTGTAGCCGAAGGCCAGGCTGGTGCTGGTGGCCTTGCGCACCGCCAGCGGCAGGGCGAAGATCACCACCACCAGGTTGGCGAAGGGGAGCGCCAGGTTGGCGTGCATCATCACCAGCGCCTCGGCCCGGTCCTTGGGCCCGGCGTCCTTGGCGAAGGCCCGCTGGGCCCAGTAGCTGATGCTGTGGGTATCGCCCCAAAGTTCGCCGGCGTTGCGGGCGATCAGATCCTCGCGGGTCTTGGGCAGCTTCAGCACCAGCCGCTCGCCGGCGCTCCTGCTGCGAAGCAACCCCCGCAGCGTGGACTCGGCGTCGGCCTCGCGGTCCAGGGCGGCAAGGTCGAGGCCGTAGACGCGGTAGTTCCAGAGGGTGAGGCGGTTGTCCTTCATGCGGCCGCGCTCGGCCAGAACCACGGTCATCGCCTCGTCCTGCCAGCGCTCCAGCCGCACCCCCACCATCTCGCCGGCGCGGTAGTCGTAGCCGGAGAAGAAGAGCCGGTAGGGCCCCACCGCCACGTCCTGACCCACCAGCTTGGAAAGCCCCCGGCCCTGGGTGCGCAGCTCGTCCCACCAGACCTGGGTGACGCGGGCGTTGGCCTTGGGGATCACGTACTCCGCCTGGTAGAGGCTGTAGGCGGTGGCCAGGATAGCGAGGACGAAGGCCCAGCGGGTCACCCGGAGCAGGGGAATGCCCCCCGCCTGCATGGCGAGGAGCTCGTTTTCCCGGGAAAGCCGCCCGAAGGCGAGCAGCACCGCCAGCATCAGGGCCACCGGCAGGGTCTGGTTCAGGACCAGGGGGATCTGGTACCAGAGCCACTTCAAGATCCCCCAAAGGGGAAAGCCCACCACCCACTTGGCCTGGCCCAGCAGGTTGGAGACGAGCAATAGGAAGATGTAGACCACCAGGCCGAAGAAAAACGGCGGCAGGAGCTCCTTGAGTACGTAACGGTCGATCTTGGTCACGGCAGCGCGACCCCCATCGAGAGGCCAAGCCCTCCCGCCTCGTCCGGCCAGGGGGCGAAGAGGTAGCGAACCCGTAGCCGGTAGACCAGGCAGCCGTCGCTGTAGGCGACGGTCACGCCGGCCCGCGAGAGGCGGCCCAATCCGAAATCGTACCCGAGCTCGGGGGCAAAAGCGAGCCCCCCGGGCGGGGGAGCGGGCTCCGCCCGCCCCGCCACCAGCTCCAGCCGGCGGGAAAGCGCCCCCAGGCCCTTCTCTACCCGGGCCCAGACCGGCCCCCGGTAGGCCGCCCCCAGCCGGCCGCTTCCCCCCTCGAAGTCGTAGCGGTAGTAGGCCCGCGCCGGGCCGTAGCGCACCTCCGCGGCCAGGCGCTCGGGCTCCCGCAGGGCGGGAAAGACGCTCCCGCCCCCGCCCAGGCGGCCGGTGCCCGAGAGGGAGAGGGAAAACGCGCCCTTTTGCCAGGAGGCCCGGCCGCCGTAGGCGGCCCAGGGTCCGAGGGCGAGCCGGAGGCGGGGCTCGAGGGTGTAGCCTCCCCCGGCGAGCGCTCCCCGGAAGCGGCCCCGGGCCACCAGGCCGGCGTGGCCCTCGGCCCGGCCCGGCGCGGCGTAGACCGCGCCGAAGGGCGCCAGCGTCCAGGGCCCGAGGGGAAAGGGCGGAGCGGCCTCGAGGTAGCCGCGGTCCTCCTCGTAGACCTTGGCCCGCACCCCCCGGCCGGAGGCCGCGAGCGAAAACGCCTCCCTCCCCAGGGTCAGGGAGAAGGCGCCCTCGGGCCGGGTCAGGCCGAAGCGAAGCTGGGGCCCCCGGCCCCCGAGGGAGGAAAGGACCAGCGTCACCCGGGTGCGTTCCTGGCCCAGCGGTATCCCAGGCTCCCAAAGGGGGAGCCCCTGGACGCCCAGGGTCACCCCGTCCCCGACCGCCAGCAGGAAGGGGAAGCGCAACTTCAGGGGCCGGGAAAGGTCCAAAAGCAGCGAGTGCGGCCGGGCCAGGCAGAACCCGTAGTAACGCACCCGGCTCTCCTCCACCAAAAGCCGCTTTTGCCCCAGGTCAAAGACCGCCCGCTCGCCCCAAAGCGCGAGCGCCTCGCCCTTCTGGCAGGGGGTGGCGAAAAGCTCCCGGGCGACGAAGCGGTCCTGGCTGAGCGTCCCCTCCCGGGCGCGAAAGCGGTAGCCGAAGGCCTGGGCCTGAAGGTCCTCCAGGCGGACCGCGTCTCCGGCCGCCTGGGCCCGCCGGGCAGCGACCTCCACCCCCTGGCGGAAAAACCGGGGGGCGGCGAAGAGGAGCCTCCCCTCCCTCGCCCAAAGCCGCTCGGCCGAAAAGCGCCAGCCCTGGAAGGTGCCCTCGGGCGCCTCGGCGAGGACCTCGCCGGTCTTCTTGTCGAAGCGGAGCACCTTTGCCTCGAAAGCGACGCCCTCGCCCTCGAAGCAGGCCTGGCTAAGCGT
>JAMOVS010000156.1 GCA_027061845.1 Thermaceae bacterium | reverse complement strand
CAAAAAGAGCGCCGCGCTCATGCCGGCGGCGGCGTAGACCATCAGCATCACCAGGATCTGGTAGCGGGCGGCAATCAAGGGGCTCACCCCGGCCAGGATCTGGCCGGTCATCAGCCCGGGAATCGAGACCAGGCCCACCGCGAAGAGGCTGTTGGTGGCCGGGATCAGGGCTGCCTTGTAGGCGGCGGCGCGGGCCAGGGAAAGGGCCTTTCCTTCCCCGAGCTCGGCGAAAAAGCGCTCCGCCGCCAGGCTTACCGCGTTCATGCCGTTGGAAAACGCCATCCCCCCCAGCGGGATCCAGACCGAGGGGGAGAACCAGGGCTGGGGCCGGAGCACGAGGAGCACCGCGACAAAGAGGGCGCTCCCCGCCCCCAGAAGGATGGAAAGCAGGGCGAAGGGGTAGAGGCGTTTTCGCTCCCGGATGGCGGTGCGGAGCCCGATCCAGCCGGCCGCCGCCGCCATCAAAAAGAGCACCCCGAAGACCACCCCGGGCTGCTCGGCGCGGAAGATGTAGGCGAGGGCGTAGCCCACCAGCAGGAGCTGCACCAGCATGCGCCCGAGGGCCACCCAGGGGGTGCGACGGTCGGCGCTCCAGCGGGCGTAGAGGTAGGCGACGAAGAGCGCCAGCAAAAGCGGGTAAAAGAGCCGGGCCAGGGGGATCTCCACCATGCTCCAAGCCTACGCCCGGGGAGTAAGCTGCGAGCGGTGGTCGTGCTCTTAAACCTGGTCGCGGTCCTGGCCTTCTTCGTCAAGGGGGTGGTGGGGTTCGGCCCCGCCCTCTTCCTGGTTCCCCTCTGGTCGCTCTTCCTCCCGCTCAAGACGGTGGTACCGGCCACCGCACTGCTGCTCTTCATCGCCAACCTCCCCATGCTGGCGCTGGTGCGCCGGCACCTGGTGCCCGCCCGCGACCTGCCCGCCGCCCTGGCCTACGCGCTGGGCATCGTGCTGGGCACCCCGCTCCTGCTCTCCCTGCCGGAGACGGCGCTGCGGCGGATCCTGGGGGCGGTGCTGCTGGTTTTCGCCGGCTGGATCTTCCTCCGCACCCGGCCCCCGCGGCGTCCCCCTCGCCTCGACCGCCGGGAGCAGCTCCGGCTGGTCCTGGTGGGATTTTCCGGGGGCTTCCTGGTGGGCCTGGTGGGCGCCGGGGCCCTGCCGTTTTTGATCTACACCGCCTGGCGCTACCCCAAGGACGAGGCCCGGGCGCTGTTTACCGCCGTCTTCGCCCTGGGAACCCTGGTCTGGACCGCCAGCTACGCCGGGGCGGGGTTGCTGGGGAAGGACCAGGCGGCGATCGCCCTGAGCGCCCTGCCCGGCATGCTGCTCGGCCTCGCCCTGGGGCAGGCGGTGGCGACGCGGCTCTCCCCGGAACAGTTCCGCCGGGCGCTGGGGATCCTGCTCCTCTACCCCGGCCTGCGGCTCCTGCTCGGCGGCTAGCGCGCGAGTTTGATATTCTGCCCCCGTGCGCCACCTCCTGCTCTCCGACATCCACGGCAACCTGCCCGCCTTCCGGGCGGTGATGGAGGACGCGCTCGGCCGGGGGTTCGACCGGGTGCTTTTCATGGGCGACGCGGTGGGCTACTACCCCGACGGCGACGCGGTCATCACCGCGCTCAAAAAGCTCGAGGCCCAAGCGGTCCGCGGCAACCACGACGTCTGGATCCTCGACCCCGAGTTCCTCGCCCGCGAGGGCACGATCCCCCAGGTGCTCCGCTGGCAGCTCGAGCACCTCTCCCCGGAGAACCTCGAGTACCTGAAAAACCTCCCCTGGGAACGGCTCGCCCCCGGCTACCACCAGGTCCACGGCAGCCCCTGCGACCCCTGGGTCTACATCGACGACCTGGAGCCCGCCCGGGAGGCGCTCGGCTGCAGCGACCGGCCCTGGATCCTGATCGGCCACACCCACCTGGCCGGTATCTTCATGGCGATCGAGGGCCCCAAGGGCCCCTGGATCCGCTACCAGGGCTTCTTGGAGGAGGAAAACCACGTGGCGCTCGGCCCCAAGGCCCGGGCCATCCTGAACCCGGGCTCGGTGGGCCAGCCCCGGGACGGCCTGCCGCTCGCCGCCTACGCCATCTGGGACGACGAAGCCCGGGAGGTCTGGGCCTACCGGGTGCCCTTCGACCTCTTAGAGGTGCGCCGGCGGATCAAGGAGGCGGGCTTTCCCATGACCCTCTACGAACGGCTGCGCGTGGGAAGGTGACCGAGGTCCTCGGCCACGACGAAGCCAAGGCCCTGCTGGCGCGGGCCCGGCCGCAAAGCGTTTTGATCACCGGCCCCGAGGGGGTGGGCCGGCGGACGCTGGCGCGCTGGTACGCCTACGGGCTGAACTGCGCCCAGGGCTTCCCCCCCTGCGGCGGCTGCAAAAGCTGCCGGCTCGACCCCCACCCCGACCTCCTCGAGATCCGGCCCGAGCCCGGCCGCCGGCCGGTGATCCCGGTGGAGCGGATCGTTCCCCGCGAGGGCGGCGGCGAAAACCTGCTCGAGTGGCTCGAGGCCGCCCCCCGTTTCCGCGCCAAGGTGGCGATCATCGACGGCGCCGAGCACCTCTCCGAGGCGGCCGCCAACGCCATGCTGAAACTCCTCGAGGAGCCCCCGCCCCACGCCTACCTGGCCCTCGTCGCCCCCTCCCGGGAGGCGATCCTGCCCACGCTCGCCTCCCGCACCTTCTGGATCCGGCTGGCGCCGCTGCCCGAGGAGACGCTCAAGACCCTGGCGGCCGACCCCGACCTGCTGGCCTTCGCCGAGGGCGCCCCCGGGCGGCTCTTCTGGGCCCGGGAACACCCCGCCGAGGTCCGGGACCTGAAGGCCCTGGTCGAGGGGCTGCTCGAAGGTCTCGCCGACGGCCGGGCCGCCCTGGAAAACGCCCGCGAGCTCCTGCGCCGGGCCGAGGAGGGGCTTTCCCCCTGGCCCTTCTTCCAGCGCGCCTTCGCCGAGCTCCCGCCCGAGGAGCGGGAACGGGCGCTTTCCGCCCTCGGTAAACTGAAGGAGGCCCACCGGGCCTTCGCCCACCGCGAGCTGCTCGCCGCCTGGTGGGTGCACACCCTGAGGAGCCTCTATGGAGACCGGCGTCCCGATTCGCTTTGAGCACGAGGGCCCCCGCCACCGGCTGGCCGCCTTCAAGGGCGAGCCGCCGCCGGTGGACGCCCGGGTGGTGGTGGCCACCAAGAAGGGCCCCCGCATGGCCCGGGTGCGGGGCCGGCCCAAGGGCGGGCGCCCCGAGGTCGAGCTCGTCCGCACCGCCACCCCCGAGGACCTGGCCCACTGGAACCGGCTGGTCGAGCGGGCGGTGCGGCTCAAGTGGCGGCTCAAGGCCTACTTCCGGCAGCGGCTGCCCGGGCTCAAGCCGGTGGGGGTGGAGTACACCCTGGACGGGAGGCTCGCCTTCCTCTACCTCAAGGCCGGCGAGAAAAAGCGGCTCGGCGGCGAGATCAAGGAGCTCGCCCGCATGGCCGAGGCCCGGGTGGAACCGGTCTTTCTGGGCGACCGCGACGAGGTCGCCCACCTCGGGGCACTCGGCCCCTGCGGCATGGAGACCTGCTGCAGCACCTGGATGCAGGAGTTCGGCCCCAGCACCATCCGCATGGCCCGGGACCAGCAGCTCCCCCTCTCCCCCGAGAAGATCAGCGGCCCCTGCGGCCGGCTGCTCTGCTGCATCGCCTTCGAGCACCCGATCTACAAGGAGCTTTTGGAAAAACTTCCCCGGAAGAACGCCAAGGTCTGCACCCAACAGGGGGTCTGCGGCAAGGTGGTAAAACACCACCCCCTGAAGCTCGAGGTCGAGATCAAGACCCCGAGCGGCGGCCTGGTCACCGCCCGCCTGGGCGAGCTGGAGCCCTGGGAGGAGGCATGAGGGTCCAGCGGGTGGGGGCGAAGCTCCGGCGCTACTTTCACTACTACCCGGGCACGGTGGCGGTGATCGGGGTCTTGGACCCGGAAAAGGAGAGCCGGGCCAACTTCATGCCGGCGGTCTGGAACGCCGGGCTTTCCTTCGCCCCGCCGCTTTTCGGGGTGGCGGTGAGCCCGAAAAGGCACAGCTACCGCCTGCTCGCCGAGCGCCGGCCCTTCAGCGTCTCCTTTTTCAGCTTCGAGCACGCCGAGCTGGTGGCCGCCCTCGGCGGCACCTCGGGACGGGAGATCGACAAGGTCAAGGCCTTCGGCCTCGAGGTCGGCTGGGGCGAGGCCCTCGAGGTGCCCCTGCTCCCAGGCGCCTTCGCCGCCTACGAGCTCGAGTTTTGGAACCAGGTCCCGACCGGCGACCACGACCTCTTCGTCGGCCGGGTGCGGGCGGTCTGGGAGGACGAGGCCGCCTTCGACGAGGAGGGCGTCCCCACCCCCGACCGGGTCCCGGCCCTGCTCTACTACGGCCGCTTCCTCTACGGCCACCCGGCGCCCGAGACCCGGCGCATCAAGAAGCCGTGACCCAGGCGGAAAAGGTCAAAAACCGGGTGCGGGAATTCCGGCTGAACAAGCCCG
Organism: Thermaceae bacterium; assembly: GCA_027061845.1. Taxonomy (GTDB): domain Bacteria; phylum Deinococcota; class Deinococci; order Deinococcales; family Marinithermaceae; genus WFXV01. The sequence goes on along the minus strand of JAMOVS010000156.1, from coordinate 19,577 downwards.
GCACCGAGGCCCAGCTGGTCTTCGCCGACGCCCTTTGGCACTTCCGCTCCGACGGCCACGCCCACTGGATGAAGATCGCGGGCGGAGCCGAACTCGCCGGCAAGATCGAGCGCTTCGCCCTCGACAAAAAGCGAAGGGCGCTCTTCCTCTGGTTCAAGGACGGCTCCCGGCTGGTGGCGAAAAAGACCTGGCTCGGCCCCCGGGTCCGGGCTACTTGACCAGCAGCACCGGGCACTCCGAGAGCATCACCACCTTCTGGCTCTGGCTGCCGAGCAGGGTGCCGGCCAGCCCCCCGAGCCCCCGGGTGCCCATGACGATCAGGTCGGCCTTGTGCACCTCGGCGACCCGCAGGATGGCGGTGGCGGCGGGACCCTCCAGGATCTCGGTCTCGAGCACCGGCACCTCGCCCACCCGCTCCTTGGCCTCCTCGATCTTCTCCTTGGCGCAGGTGATCCGCCGGGCCAGCGCCTCCTCGAAAAGCGGCTCGCCCAGCCACTCGGGCACCGGGTCGTAGGCGTAGACGATGACCAGCTTGGCCTGGTGGATGCGAGCCTCCTCGCCGGCGATCACCGCCGCCTTCTGGGCGTGGTCGGATCCGTCGTAGGCCAGCACGATGGTCTTGTACATACCCAGAGCCTACACGAGGGAAGCTGACCGGCGGGTCAGTCTTGCGGTAGGATGCCCCCCGTGGGGCCGATCCTGCGTCTGCACCTCGCCACCTTCGCCTTCTTCTTCGCCTACGGCCTCTCGGTTCCCACCCTGCCGCTCTACCTGAAGGCGCTCGGGCTGGGCCCGGAGTGGATCGGCTGGGCGGTGGCCCTGATGCCGCTCGCCGGGCTCCTGCTCCGACCCTTTGGCGGCTGGGCGGCCGACGCCTGGAGCCGGAAAGGGCCCGCCCTCTTGGGGCTCTTTCTGAGCTCGCTGGCGGGATTCTTCTACCTCGGCCCCCTGCCGGCGGTGCTCTTCGGGCGCTTCTTGCAGGGGGCGGGGATGGCGCTCTTCGCCCCCAGCACCCTGGCCATGACCTCCGACCTGGCCCCGAACGAGACCCTGGGCCGGGTGATGGGCACCCGGAACCTCCTGATCGGCCTCGGGGTCATGCTGGGGACGGCGCTCGGGGGCCTCCTCGTCGACCTGGCCGGGCCGAAGGCGGTCTTTTTGCTGCTGGCGCTGGTGCAGCTGCCCTGGTTCTGGCCGCTACTCGCCCTGCCCGAGACCCTAAAGAGCCCGAAGCCGGTGCGCTGGTGGCAGGGGTTTTTGAAGGCGCTCGGGATCGCGGGGGTGCGGGCCGCCACCTGGGCCAACACCGGCTTCGCCATGGTGTTTTCGGTGCTGCAGGCGTTCTACCCCCTCTTCCTGGTGCACCAGGGCTACTCGGCCAGCTGGGTGGGGGCGTTCTTTGGCTTTTACAGCCTGATCTCGGTGATCGCCCGCTACCCTGCCGGCATCCTGGTGGACCGGAAGAACCCCTACCGGGTGGCGGTGGTGGGGTTCTTCCTGGCCACCCTGGGGCTCTTCCTGCTCTGGGCCTTTCCCTCGCCGCCCCTGGCGCTTCTCGCCGGGGCGCTGATGGGCACCGGCTCCGGGCTCTACCTGCCGGCGAACATCGTGGCGGTCACCAAGGCCACCCCGAAGGAGCTCCGGGGCTCGGCCTTCAGCCTCTTCACCGCCAGCTGGGACGCGGGCGGCCTCTTGGGTCCGCCGCTCGCGGGGGCGCTGGTCCGGGCCTACGGCGAGCCGGCGATCTTCCCGCTGGCAGCCGCCCTGGCCCTGCTCACCAGCCTCTACTACCTCCGGCTCGCGCGCCGGGTGTTATAACGAATGGGCGATGGCCAAGGTCAAGGGTCCTACCCCCCAGTCCCAGGACTTCTCCCAGTGGTACCTGGACACCATTCAGCTCGCCGAGCTCGCCGATTACGCCCCGGTGCGGGGCACGATCGTGGTGCGGCCCTACGGCTACGCCCTTTGGGAGAACATCCAGCGGGTGCTCGACGGGATGTTCAAGGCGACCGGGCACCAAAACGCCTACTTCCCCCTCTTCATCCCGATGAGCTTTCTGCAAAAGGAGGCCGAGCACGTCGAGGGGTTCTCCCCCGAGCTGGCGGTGGTCACCCACGCCGGCGGCGAGGAGCTCGAGGAGCCGCTGGCGATCCGGCCCACCTCGGAGACGATCATCGGCTACATGTGGTCGAAGTGGATCCGCTCCTGGCGCGACCTGCCCCAACTTTTGAACCAGTGGAACAACGTGGTGCGCTGGGAGAAGCGGACCCGGCCCTTCCTAAGGACCAGCGAGTTCTTGTGGCAGGAGGGGCACACCGCCCACGCCACCAAGGAGGAGGCCGAGGAGGAGACCGCCCGCATGCTCGGGGTCTACCTCCAGTTCGCCCGGGACTACGCCGCGTTGCCGGTGATTCCGGGCCAGAAGACCGAGCGCGAGAAGTTCGCCGGCGCGGTCTACACCACCACCCTGGAGGGGATGATGAAGGACGGGCGGGCGCTGCAGTCGGCCACCTCGCACTTCTTGGGCCAGAACTTCGCCCGCGCCTTCGAGATCACCTTCCAGGACAAGGACCTCGAGGAGAAGTACGTCTGGACCACCTCCTGGGGGCTTTCCTGGCGGATCATCGGGGGCATCATCATGACCCACGGCGACGACAAGGGGCTGGTGCTCCCCCCCAAGCTCGCCCCCATCCAGGTGGTGATCGTGCCCATCTACAAGGCGGGGAGCAAGGAAAGGGTACTCCAGGCCGCCGGCGCGCTCGAGGCCGAGCTCCGCGAAAAGGGCCTTCGCGTCTTCACCGACGACCGCGACCAGTACACCCCGGGCTTCAAGTTCCACGACTGGGAGCTAAGGGGGGTTCCCTACCGGGTCGAGCTCGGGCCCCGGGACGTGGAGGCGGGCACGGCGGTGATCAAGAGCCGCATCGGGGAAAAGGAGACCGCCCCCCTGGCGGACCTCAAGGAGCTTTTGCCCAAGCGGCTCGAGGCCTTCCACGACGAGCTCTTCGCCCGCGCCCGCGAGTTCCGCAAGGCCCGCACCCGGGTGGTGGACGACTACCAGGCCTTCAAGGAGGCGGTGGCCGAGGGCTTCGCCCTCGCCTACCACTGCGGCGACGCGGCCTGCGAGCGGGCGATCCAGGAGGAGACCAAGGCCACCGCCCGGGTGATCCCGCTGGAGTTTCCCGCCCACGGCGTGCTCCAGGACGACGAGGCGCTCAAAGCGACCGGCGAGGGAACCTGCATTCGTTGCGGGCGGCCGGCGGCCTACGGCCGGCGGGTGGTCTTTGCCCGGGCCTACTAGCCGTGGCCTGCCCCAAGGAGACGCCGGAAGAGAAGAAAAGGCGCGCCCGCGCCATCCTAGAGGTCTTGAAAAAGGCCTACCCCGAGGCCAAGACCGAGCTCCGGCATCAAAACCCCTTCGAGCTCCTCGTCGCCACCGTGCTCAGTGCCCAGGCCACCGACAAGGGGGTGAACCGGGTCACCCCCAAGCTCTTCGCCCGCTGGCCCACCCCAAAGGCCCTGGCCCAGGCCGACCCCGAGGAGGTGGGCCGGGTGATCCAGAGCCTGGGGCTCTGGCGCACCAAGGCCAGGAACCTGGTGGCGCTGGCCCAAAAGCTCGTCGCCGAGCACGGCGGCGAGGTGCCCAAAGACCCCAAGGCCCTGCAAAGCCTCCCCGGCGTCGGCTGGAAGACCGCCACCGTGGTCGCCGGGGCCGCCTTCGGCGTGCCCGGGATCGCGGTGGACACCCACGTGGCCCGGCTGGCGAGGAGGCTCTGCCTTTCCGAGGCCAAGACCCCGGAAAAAATCGGCCGCGACCTGGAGGCGCTTTTTCCCGAGGAGGACTGGATCTTCCTCCACCACGCCCTGGTCCTCCACGGCCGCTACGTCTGCACCGCCCGAAAACCCCGCTGCAAAGAGTGCGTCCTCAGGCCCTACTGCCCGAGCCGGGGGTAGAGGGCAAGGCCGTTTACCACCTTGCGGGGGCGCCTGGGGTAGACGAGCTCGCCCTTGGCCCAGAGCTGGGCCGAGCCGCCCGAGTCCATCCGGATCGCCCCCCAGGCGCCGAGCGAAAGCAGCGCCCGGGCGAGGACCTTGGGGGTGGTCTTCTCGCTGACCACCAGCCAGAGCCCCCCCTCCTCGGTCCAGGCCACCGCCGCCTGGTAGGTGACCTTGGTGAGCTGGATCGCGTTCTTGGCGAAGCGCTCGCGCTCGGGGTGGTAGGCGAGCTGGCCGCGGTAGACGAGCCGGGGGCCGGCCTCGAGGGCGTAGCGGACCGGCGGCTCGAGCTCGACCAAAAGCTTCAGGGGCGCCCCGATGGGCACGTGGGCGAAGGGGGCGGCCCCGGGGGGGTAGGCGAGCGCCCAGTAGCCGGGACGGAGCCCGTAGGGGGCCCTGCGCCGGGCCACCACCCGGCCGTCCTTCACCACCAGGACCTCTTCCCCCGGCCTGCCCACCTCGCCGGGCTGGGTGTAGGCGGTGAAGCGGGCCGGGGTCTGGGCCAGCCCCACCGGGTAGCGCCGGCCCGAGAGCAGGACCTCGGCCCGGAACCGGGGGATCACCGCGTCCACCCGGCCGCCGTCCCAGACCAGGGCGCTGCGGCCGTAGGGGTAGGAGAGGGTCACCCCGTCCACCACCCAGAGCCCGATCGGGGTGGCGGTCCCCGGGTCGAAGTAGCCGCCGTTCAAAAGCGCGAGCGCGTCGGGGGCAAACTCAACCAGGCGCTTCCGCTCCCCCGGCTTGCCCACCGGCAAGAGGCGAAAGGCACCGGGATCGGCCTCGACCAGGGTGAGCTTCAGGGGGTAGGGCACGTAGGCGTAGCGGGTCCTGAGCCGGATGCCGGGGGCGAGGGTCGCGCTGGTCTCCGGCTCCAGGGCGTAGAGGTCGACCACGTAGCGGGGCGGGGCGGCGAGGGGGAAGGCGTGGAGAAAGCCCTGCCTGCCCCGGGGAGGGCGGTAGGAAAGCTCGGTGCCAAAGGGGCCGGTGCGCCAGCGGACCCCGGGGATCGCCGGGGTGCGGTCGGGGTAAAAGGGCAGGTGCAGGGAAAAGGGCGGCCGGTCCCGCTGCCGGGGTTCCCGATCGAGCGCTTGGGGCAGGTCGAAGACGATCCGGGTCCGGCCCGGGTAGACGGCGAAGCGGAGGCGGGAGAGGGGTAGCCCGCGGTCCCAGACGCCGGCGGCGTAGAGCACCGCCGGGTCCAGCCCGCCGTCGGGGGCGGGCGGGGGCAGGTCCGGCGGCAGCGGCGGGGCCCAGCCCACGCCCACGACGTAGGTGAACGACGCCCCCGCACCCTGGTAGACCCAGGCCTCGGACCCCCTTTCCAGGCGAAGGCCAGCGGCCTCGGGGGCCACCTGGGCCAGGGCCAGAAGGAGTGCGAAAAAAGCCAGGACGCTAATCGCTCGTCGACGCACGCCGCCTCCGCATCCACCCTACCGCCCCCCAGGCCAGCAGCAGCCCGGAGGCGAGCGAAAGCACCAGCACCAGCCCCCGCCGCCAGTCCCAGCGGCGACCGGCGGGGGCGAGCACCCCGGTGGCAAAGGCGGCCGGGTGCAGGACGTCGAGGGCCGCCGGCGCCCCCGGGGGCGCCTGGGGGCGCCAGAGCCCGCCGGCCGGCGAGGGCTGGCGAAAGCCCAGGGGGGCGAAGGGGTCGTAGAGGCCCACCACCGGGTAGTGGCGGTAGCGGCGGGCGGGGAGGCCGGTGTTGACGGCGATCCAGTCCCCCTCCCGCCGGGCCTCGAGCCGCTCGACGCCGCCCTCGGGGAGGGAGAGGCGCATCGCCCCCCAGCCGCTCGCCACCACCACCAGGTCGGGCTCCTTGCCCCGGGGCACCGCCAGCCCCACCTCGGGGAGGCGGGCGACCCCGCCCGGGCCGGTGTCGATGAAGTCGGCCAGCACCGCCAGCGAAAACCCGAGCGGTGCCCCGCCGGGGTTGGGGGTGCGGTCCAGGCGGAAGCCGATCCAGAGCAGGCCCTCCCGGTTCTCCGCCCGGAAGCCGGTAAGGTCGGCGAAGCCCACCTCGCGGTAGACCTCGGCCCGGGGCCAGGCGTAGCCCGGCGGGGGCACGTCCCCCACCGGGTCGGAAACCGAGAGCAAGGCGGCGAGCGCCAGCGCCAGCACGGAGCCATGCTAACAGGGGTTTAAATGAGCTAGACCGGAACCGGCCCCGGGCGGCTCTCGGCGTGCAGGGAGAGGATCGCCTGCATCAGCTTCCCGGGGTCGTGCTGCGCCAGCTCGCCGGGCTGGGAGAAGTCTCCCGCCACCACCCGGATCCCCCGGGCCTGGAAGGGCCGGGGGTCGTAGGCCACGGGGAACTGGCCCTCGGCGGCGTAGCGGCGCTGCACCTCGCCGGAGAGCGGGCCGGTGTGCACCAGGACGACGTCGGGCCAGCGGCCGAGGTGGGTCGCCACCGCCTCGACGTGGGCGAAGGCGTCCATGCCGTCGGTCTCCCCGGGCTCGGTCATGATGTTGACCACCTGCACCAGCGGCGCCGGGCTCTCCTGCACCGCCCGGCGCACCGCCTGGGGAAGGAAGCTGGCAATCACGCTGGTGTAGAGGCTGCCGGGGCCGAGCACGATCAGCTCCGCCTGCCGCAGGGCGCGGAGGACCTCGGGCATCACCGCCGGCCGGGACGGCTCCAGGCTCAGCCGCCGCACCCGCCCGCCGGCGTGGCGAATGGCGGTCTCGCCGCGGACCCGCCGGCCGTCCTCGAGCTCGGCCACCAGCACCGCCGGCTCCACCGCGCTGGGCCAGACCCAGCCCAAGAGGGCGAGCATACGGTTCGCGCTCCTTAGCGCCTCGGCGAAGCTGCCGGTGAGCTCGTGGAGGGTGACCAGGAAGAGGTTTCCGAAGGTGTGGCCCTTGAGCTCGTCCCCCCGGGTGAAGCGGTACTGCATCAGCTCCGGCGCCCGGGGGGCCTCGGAAAGCGCCGCCAGGCAGTCCACCAGGTCGCCCACCGCGGGGATGTCGAAGACTCGGCGCAGGCGTCCGGTGGAACCGCCGTCGTCGGTGGTCGCCACCACCGCGGTGGTGTTCGAGGTCACCCCCTTGAGGCCGTAGAGCAGGCGGGAGAGCCCGGTACCGCCCCCCATGGCGACGATCCTCGGGCCCTGGGCCAGGCGGCGCTTTTGGAAAACGAGCTCGGGGACCTTGTCGGGATCCCCGAGCAGCGTGGTCAGGATGCTGCGGTTCATCCAGCGAACCCCGAGCACCGCCAGCAAAAGCCCGAGCAGGACCATAAGGCCCCCGGCGAGCAAGGGCCAGAACGACCCCGCCGGGCCGGCGAGGCCCTTGCCCAAGAGCCCGGCCCCGAGAAGGGCGAGCGCAAACCCGGCCGCCGCCACCGCCAGGTAGCGCTTGACCCGGATGCCGGGCTTCAGCCAGTAGCTAATGTTTTTCCAGGTCACGGTGCTCGACCTCCACCGTAAACCGGCTGGAGAGGTCCTCGGCGAGCCGGCCGGCCACCGCCACGCTGCGGTGGTAGCCCCCGGTGCAGCCCACCGCCACCGTGTAGCCGCGGCGCCCCTCGGCCTCGGCCGCCTCGGCGGAGAGCCCCACCAGGGAGCGCATCGCCCGGTAGCGGTCCTCGTGTTCCGGCCGGAAGACGTAGGCCTGGACCCGGGGATCGCTGCCCGGCAGGGGCTTGAGCTCGGGGTCGTAGTAGGGGTTGGGGAAGCCCCGGGCGTCCAGCACCAGGTCGGCGTCCGGCGGCGGCCCCCACTTGAAGCCGAAGGAGACCAGCCGCAGCAGGAAGGGCCGGGACTCGTTCAGCAGGTCCAGGATGCGCCTGCGGAGCTCGCGGGGGCTGGTGTCGGAGGTGTCGACCACGAAGTCCGCCCGCTCCCGCAGGCGGCCCAGGCCGGCCCGTTCGCGGGCGAGCTCCTGGGAGAGCCGCCCGTCGCCCAGCGGGTGCACCCGGCGGGTCAGGTTGTAGCGGGCGAGCAGCACCTCGGGGCGGGCCTCGAGGAAGAGGACCGCCACCTCGGCCCGCCGGCGGAGCGCGGCCAGCGCCTCCTCCAGCTCCCCGAACCAGGGCGCCAGCCGCACGTCGGCGACGATCGCCGCCCGCTCGATCCCCTTGGACTGGAGCCCGTCGACGAAGCCCTGCCAAAGTGGCGGCGGCAGGTTGTCCACGGTGAAGTAGCCGGCGTCCTCGAGGGCGAACCGGGCGGTGGTCTTGCCGGCGCCGGAAAGTCCCGAGAGCACCACGATGCGCATCCCTCCCAGTCTAGCGGACGGGGACGGAAGGCCCGAGCCCGGGGCGGTATAATCCCGCCGTGCGGGTGCGGGAGGCGCTTCCCAGGGACGCCCAGGGGCTGGCTCGGCTGCTGGAGTCGGTCCTGGGCAAGACGCTGGACGAGGAGGCCCGCGCCCAGCTGGCCCGCAACCTGCTCTACTTCCTCTCGGAAAAGGGGAACGCGCTCCTCTTGCTCGAGGACGACCGGGAGAACATCGTCGGCGCGGCCAGCGTCTGGGTGCGCCAGGGGGTCTTCGACGACCTCCCGGTGGCCCGGGTGGACCGGGTGCTGCTCGCCCCCGGCCACCAGACCGAGGAGGCCGCCCTGGCCCTGCTGGAGCAGGCGGCGGGGCTGGCCCGCAGCGTCGGGGCCGGGGACTTCGAGTTCGCCCTCGAGGACGTCCCGCTGCCCCGGGACCTTCCCCAGCGGCTGGGCATGACCGCGCTCGGCGCCTACCGGGCGCGCATCCGCTAGGAGGCGGACGTGGACGTACTGGAAAAAGGCCAGCAGGTGCCCGAACTGGAACTCCGGGCAAAGAACGGCGAGACCCTGAATCCGGCGAAGACCGAAGGCCCCCTGGTCCTGGTCTTCTTCCACCCGGTGGTGATGGGGAGCCGGCACGTCGTCGGCTACCTCCGCCGTCTGCCGGCGATGGCCCCGGGCGTCCCCATCTGGTTCCTCTCCACCGCCACCCCGGAGGAGACCGAGATCTACATCCAGGACTACCTCGAGGACTACCCGGTCGTCCTCGAGGGCTGCCCGGCGCTCCAAGCCTTCGGCGGCAAGTTCGTCCCCGCCACCTACCTGCTAATGGACGGCAAGGTCGAGATCGCCTTCACCGGCTTCCACAAGCGCGCCCTCAACGAGCTCGGCAAGCGGGCGGCGGAGATCGCCGGCAAACGGGCCAAGGACCTGGTCACCGAGATGGACAACAAGGGCGAGTACGAGCTGGCCGAGCCCGCCCCCTGCGCCTGAGCCCGGGCAAAAAGCCGGCGCCCCGGGGAAACCCCCGGGGCGCTTTTGGTGGAGCCGGTGGGACTTGAACCCACGACCTCCTCAATGCCATTGAGGCGCGCTCCCAGCTGCGCCACGGCCCCACGCCGCAAGGATTAGTCTAGCGAGGGACGGCGTTTTTGTCAAAACGCCCGGCTGTGCTACCGTGTTCGGGATGAAGGTGGTCCTGCGCACGCCGGAAAGGCGCGAGGTCGAGCTGGAAGGGCCGAAGACCGTCCGCCAGGTGCTGGAGGAACTGGGCGTCGTCCCCGAGGGCGTGATCGTCGCCCGGGGCGAGGAGCTCTTGACCCTGGACGACACCGTCGCCGACGACGACACCCTCGAGGTCATCTCGGCGGTCTCCGGGGGCGGGCGGTGAAGTGCGCCGTCTGCGGCAAAAAGGCCGCGGTCGAGGTCCGGCGCCAGGGCCGGGCCTTTTGCCCGGAGCACTACCTGGAGTGGTTCGAGCACCAGGTCGAGCGGGCGATCCGCCGCCACCGGATGCTCCAAAAGGGCGACCGGGTGCTGGTGGCGGTCTCCGGCGGCAAGGACTCGATCGCGCTCTGGGAGGTGCTCCGCCGCCTCGGTTATGACACCACCGGGCTCCACATCCAGCTCGGCATCGACGACTACTCCAAACGGGCCCTCGAGGCCAGCCGCCGCTTCGCCGAGGAGCGGGGCCTCCCCCTGATCGTGGTCGACCTCAAGGAGGCCTACCGCCTCTCCATCCCGGAACTGGCCGAGCTCACCCGCCGCCGCGCCTGCTCGGTCTGCGGGCTGACCAAGCGCTACGTGATGAACCGGGTAGCGGTCGAGGAGGGCTTCGACGCCGTCGCCACCGGCCACAACCTCGACGACGAGGCGAGCGTCCTCCTCGGCAACGTCCTCCACTGGCAGACCGACGCCCTGGTGCGCCAGGGGCCGGTGCTCCCAGCCAAGGAGAAGCTCGCCAAGAGGGTCAAGCCGCTCTACCTGCTCACCGAGCGCGAGATCCTCGCCTACACCCTGCTCCGCCGGCTCCCCTACCAGCACGAGGAGTGCCCCTTCGCCGTCGGGGCCAAGAGCCTGCTTTACAAGGAGGCCCTCAACAAGCTGGAGACGGCGATGCCCGGCACCAAGCAAACCTTCCTGGAGCAGTACCTGAAGAAGATCGAGCCGGTGCTGCAAAAGGGCCTCTCCGCCGAAGACGTCGCGCTCAAAGCGTGCGAGCGCTGCGGCTACCCCACCACCGGCGAGGTCTGCGCCTTCTGCAAGACCTGGGACCAGGCCTACCGCTGGGCCAAGCGGAAGCAGCTCGTCTCCCCCGAGGCCGGCTTCGAGCCCCGCCCCGCCTTGGCCTTCTACCCGGAAACGAAAACCGCCCCGGGCGGCTGACCCGGGGCGCGCAGCCTCCCGTGCCCGCTAGCGGATCAGGCGGAGCAGCGCCCGCTTGATCTCGGCCTCGCTCATCCGCTCGAGCTTCATGCCCCGAAGCCGGGGGAGGGCCTCGTAAACCTTGTCCACGTGGCTCATCGCCACCTTGATCACGATCGTCTTGCCGGCCACCTGAAGCCGGAGCTTGCGCAGGTTGGGGTGCTGGCGGTGCTTGCTGATGCCGGTGGTCTTCTTACCCACCCCGCCCTCGCGCTTCGCCTTGCCGCGGCGAACGATCTTGTTGGCCACCACGGGCCTCTTTCCGCTAACTTCGCATACCCTCGACATGGTCTTCTCCCCTCGCGCCCGCGGCGCGTCTCAGCGTGCGATTATATAGCAAAAGATTTCCTCGTGCTAGACTCGGGGCGTGCCCACCGTCCTGGTTCCCGTCCTGATCGTGCTCGATCAGATCGCCAAGCTCTGGGCCGAGCGCCACCTCGACCCCGTCCCCGACCCCTTCCTGCCCGGGCTCTACCTGACCTACGTCAAGAACACCGGCATCGCCTTCGGGCTCTTCCAGGGCAACGGCGAGCTCCTGGGCTGGCTTTCCCTGGCCACCGGGGTAATCCTGCTCGTCTACCTCGGCTTCGGCCGCCCCAACCGCTGGACCCAGCTGGCCCTCTCGCTGATCGCCGCCGGGGCGCTGGGGAACGCCATCGACCGCATCGGCCGCGGCTACGTCATCGACTACCTGGACCTCGGCCCCGGGCTATGGCCGGTCTTCAACCTGGCCGACGCCCTGGTCGTCGTCGGGGTCGCCCTGCTGCTGGTCGAGGGCGTCTTCCTGCGCCGAAAGTAGGGCCTCGACCTCGTCCAGATCCAGGTCCCGCCAGCGCCGGTAGGCGTCGGCCACCGCAAAGGCGGGCCCGCTTCGCAGGTTGGCGACGTAGAGCTCGTCCACCTCGGGCAGTAGCCGGGATACCGCCGCCCGGGAGGCGGTCGGCACCGCCACCACCACCCGGCGGGCCCCCCGCCGGCGGGCCTCCCGCACCGCCGCCCGCATGGTGTAGCCGCTGGCCAGGCCGTCGTCGGTGAGGATCACGGTCTTGCCGCGAAGGTCCCGGGGCGGCCGCTTCCGCAACCGGCGGACCCGTTCCGCCAGCGCCCCGAGCTCCTCCGCGATCACCCGCCGGATCGTCTCCGGGGGCAAAAGGGCGGCGAGCTCGGGGTTGAGCAGGACCTCGCCGCCCTCGGACACCGCCCCGAAGCCGGCTTCCGGGTTGTCGGGAAAGTGCAGCTTGCGGACGAAGATCAACTCGAACGGGAGTCCCAGGGCCTCGGCCAGCACCCGCCCCACCGGGACCCCGCCGGCGGGGATCGCCAGCACCACCGCATCGGGGGCCTTCCGGTAACCGGAAAGCATGACCGCGAGGACGCGCCCGGCGTCCTCGCGGTCGTCAAAGACGAAGCTGCGCTCGGCCAGGCTGGGGTCGGCGATCAACCGACCCATCGCCTAGGCGATGTCGTAGGCCTCGGGGGGACGCTCGAAGACCAGCTGGACGTCCCGGGCCTCCCGCGGCAGGGGGATGACCTTGGTCCGGGTGATCCAGCGTTCGGGAAGGTGCACCAGGTGACCGCGGATGCGGGCGGTGGTGGGCGCGATGCGGGAGCGGTAGGTGAGCTTCACCCCCCAGACCTTACGGCCGAAGCGGTTCTCGAACTCGCCCGGACCCTCGAGCTTGAAGTCGGTGGCGTAGCCGGGCACGTAGATCCTCTTGGCGTAGCGGCGCTTCCGGCCCTCGTGGTAGTAGACGATCCAGAGGGTGCGGCCGGCCTTGTACTTGGCCTCGGTGGGGATGTAGCGGCTGGCCTTCTCCTCCTCCTCGAGGACGCGCTGGACGTACTCGTCGATCGACTCCTCGACCGGGACCTCGTCGGCGGTCCACTTCTCGAAATGGACCTTCCAGCCCTGCACGGAGGCGATGATGTTGGCGAGCTTGACGGTCCGGCCCTGCTCCAGCTCGACCAGCTCGTCGATCGCCTTCAGCTCCTCGGCGAAGTGCTCGCGGAAGCCGAGCGTCTGGGTGCTGGCGACCAGGAGGTCGCTGGCCCGCTTGAGCCGGCGCAGCTCCTCCTCGTTCTGGGCCATGACCATCGCCTTGCGGATGGTGCAGAAGGCCCGCCTAAGCTCCTCCAGGATCTTGGGCGAGAGCTCCAGGCTGACCGCGGTCTCGGCGGTCTCCTTGATCGCCTCCTCGGGGAGCTGTTTCAGCCGCTCCTCGATCGTGCCCTCTTCCTTGCCCCAGGGGTCGTAGGTCTTCTCCCAGCCGTGGTAGCGGGCGACGTAGTTGGCCAGCCGCACGCTCACCCGGTTTTCCTCGCAGGCGACCTCGCGGAGCTCCTCGACCATGGGGCCGAAGCGCTTCTTCCAAAACGGCGAGTAGGTCAGCGTGCAGAGGTAGTCCGAGCGCTTCTTCAGATCGGTGAGCTGGCCCTCGGTCTCGACCTCGAGCATCTCGTCGCGAATGATGCAGTTGATCCGCCTGATATCCTCCGGTCCTTCTACCCGTCCATAGATCCGACCCATCGTCTACCCCCTTTAGTCTAACTTTATCAACAATATTAATATTTCTCAACCCGCGGCCGGGCTTGCATTTCCATCCTCATTTCGATTATGATTTTGAACGGAGGGGGAGACGATGAAACAGGAACTTATCCAAGCACTCAATCAGGACCTGGCCCACGAGTACCAGGCGGTCATCGCCTACACCACCTTCGCCGCCCGGGTCAAGGGCCCCCACCGTCCGGCGCTCCGGGCCTTCTTCCTGGCCGAGGCCAAGGAGGAGCTTGCCCACGCCCAGTTTCTGGCCGACAAGATCGTCGCCCTGGGCGGGGTGCCCACCGCCCGGCCGGCGCCGGTCCCCGAGGCCGGGACCCCCCGGGAGATGCTCCAGGCCGTCCTCCAGGCCGAGACCGAGACCCTGGCCCGCTACGCCGAGCGGATGCGGCAGGCCGAGGAACTCGGCGACCTCGGGCTGGCCGCCCGGATCCACGCGATGATCGAGGACGAGACCGAGCACCGGGAAGAGGTGGAAAAGCTCCTCGAGGGCTTCCCCGGCTGAGGGCACGACCCCCAAGGCGGGCGCCGGTTCCCCCGGCGCCCTATCGCTTTTCCAGCTCCTTGCCCAGGATCCAGTAGGGCGCGCCCCGGAGCCAGCCCAGCCGCCGCCAGCCCCGCCGGGCGTAGAAGCGGGCGGCGGGGGCGTGGGCGTGCACCGTGAGCACCGCCCGGGGTTCCCGGGCATGCGCCAGCAGACGGTCGTGCAGCGTGCTCCCCACCCCGAGCCCCTGGTAGCGGGGATCCACCGCGAACTCGACGAAACCAAACGCCCCCTCGAGCCAGCGCTCCCTGAGCAGCCGGGGCAGCGAGGCCGCCACCTCCTCGGTCCAGGGCTCGCCCGGGCGGCGGGGAAAGCCGTAGGCGAAGCCGACCGGCGCTCCCGCCTCCAGCGCCGCCACCAGCCGGAAGCCGGGGGTCCGGAGGTGGCGGCGGAAGAGCCTCCGCACCCGCCGGAGCTCGTCGGGCTCGACGAAGTAGGGCGGGCCGGAGAAGGCGCGAAGCCAGACCGCCAGCAGCTGCTCGCTGCGGGCCCCGGCCTCCTCGGGCCCCAGGCAGACGAACTCCACCCGGCCATCCTACCCACCGGGGCCGGTGTCCCTTGTTAAAGTGAAAGGAATCGGATGACGGGTTACACGCTCCGGCTACTGGGCCCGCCGCGGCTCCAGCGGGAAGGGGTCCGCCTGGCCGTTCGCTCCCGCAAGACCTGGTTCCTGCTCGCCTACCTGGCGCTGGAGGGCCCCGCCGAGCGGGAGCCCTTGGCCGAACTCCTCTGGGCCAGCCCGAGCGGCCGGGCCAATCTCCGGGCCGAGCTCTACCGGCTCCAGCGGGCGGCCCCCGGCCTGGTGCTCCGCGCCGGCAGCCGGCTGGCCCTGGCCGAGATCGAGGTCGACGCGCTCCGCTTCGCCGCCCTGGCCGAGACCGACCCCGAAGCCGCCCTCGGGCTCTGGCGGGGTCCCTTCCTCGAGGGCCTGGAGGCCGACCTGCCCCCGGAGCTGGAGGAGTGGCTGGGCCACCAGCGCGCCCGGCACCGTGAGCTCTGGGCCCGCCTGCTGCTGCGGCGGGCCGGCGGCACCGCCGACCCCGAAGCCGCCGCCCGCCTGCTGGAAACGCTGCTGCGGGAGGACCCCTTGAACGAAGCGGCGGTGCGCGAGCTGATGCGCCGCCACGCCGACGCCGGCGCCGGTCCGGAGGCGCTCCGGGTCTACCGGCGGTTCGCCGCCTTCCTGGAAAAGGAGCTGGGGCTGCCGCCGGAGCCCGAGACCCGGGCGCTGGCCCGGGCGATCCAGGAGGGCCGCGCCCGGCCGCTCAAGGCCCCGGGCAGCCGCTTCGCCGGGCGCGAGCGCGAGCTCCGGACGATGCACCGGGCCTTCGAGGCCGGCCGCTCGGTCTTCCTCTCCGGCGAGCCCGGCATCGGCAAAAGCCGGCTGCTGGCCGAGTTCGTCGCCGCCCTGGGGCGCCGGCGGCTGGTCCTCCGGGGCCGCCCCGGCGACCCGGCGGTCCCCTACGCCACCCTGGCCCGGGGGGTCCGCGATCTGCTGGCCCAGGGGGCGGCGCCGCCGGACTGGGCGGCCCGGGAGCTGGCGCGGGTGGTGCCGGAGCTCGGCGAGCCCCCGGCCAACGCCTTTCCGGCCCGCTTCGTCGCCGCCTTCGCCGAGCTCTTGCGCCCCTTTCTGGAAGACCAATGGGTGCTGGGGGTCGACGACCTGCAGTACCTCGACTCGGCCAGCGCCCAGTTGCTGCTGCACCTCAGCGAGGAGCTGGCCCCCGGTCCCTTCCTGGCCGCCTACCGCCGGGGCACGCTCCCCGCTCCGGTCGCCGCCTGGGTGCAGGAGCAGCTCGCCGCCGGCCGGGCGGTGGAGCTGGTGCCCGAGCCCCTGGACGCGGGGGCGGCGGCCGCCATGCTCGGCCTCGAGCGCCCGCGGGCGGCGGAACTCAACCGTCGGGCCGGGGGCAACCCCTTCTTCCTGCTCCAGCTCGCCTCCGAGCCCGAGTCCGCCGGGCCCCGCTCGGTGCTCCGCGGCCGTCTGGAGACCGCCTCGAGCCGGGCCCAGCAGCTGGCGGCGCTGGCCGCCGTCGCCGGCGAGGCCTACCGGATCGAGCTGGCCATCGAACTCCTCCAGGCCACCCCGCTGGCGGTGGCCGAGGCCAGCGACGAGCTCGAGCGGCTGGGGCTCTTCCGGCGGGGCCGCATCGCCCACGACCTGGTAGCCGAGGCGATCCTGGAGGGGCTTTCCCGGGAGGCCCGGGTCCACTGGCACCGCCGGCTGGCCCACGCCCTCGAGGACCGGATCCCCCAGGCCGCCCTGGCGGAGCACCTCCTGGCCGCCGGGGAGCCGGCCGCCGCCGCCCGGCGCTGGCGGGCGGCCGCCCTCGAGGCCGAACGGGCCTTCGCCTACCGCGAGGCGCTGGCCCTCTTCGACCGCGCCCTGGCCCACACCCCCGAGGAGGAACGGGACCGGCTGGAGATGGAGACCTTCATCCCGCGCTACCGCATCCACCTCGCCCTGGCCGACTGGGACGGCGCCCGCCGGCTGCTCGAGCGGACCCGGTCCCGGGCCCGCGGCCTCCCCTGGCTCTCGCGCCGGGTCGACCTGGGCTACGCCGACCTGGCCTTTCGCCAGGGAGCGTTCGCCGAGACCCTGGAGCGGGCCTCCCGGCTGCTCGAGGCCGGCGACCTCGACCCCGACGCCCAGGCCCACGCCCACTACTTACGGGCGGTGGCGCTGCAGGGGCTGGGCCGCCACCGGGAAACCGCCGCCGCCTGCCGCCAGGCCCTGCGGGCGGGCGGCGAGGCCTGGGAGATGAACGCCTGGGCGCGGAACACCCTGGCCATCGCCGAGATGAACCTGGGGCGGCTGGCCGCCGCCCGGCGGCTCAACGCCGAGGCCCTGCGGCGCTTCCGGGCCGAGGGGAACCCGGTGGGCGAGGCCAACGCCATCCGGGTCATGGCCGAGCTGGCCGGGCGGACCGGCCGCCTCCAGGAGGCCGACCGCCTCTTCGAGGAGGCCCTGGCGCTGGCCCGCCGCACCGGGCACCAGATCATCCTGAGCTTCGTCCTCGCCGCCGCCCTCCGCCACCACCTGGAACAGGGGCGGGCGGAGAAAGCCCGGGCGCTGGCCCGGGAGGGGGCGGCGATCCCCGGCCCCTACCGGGCCTTCTTCCAGGAACACGACGCGGCCGCCACGCCCCGGCCACGCCGGCGGCGCTAACCTCCCGGCATGCAACGCCAAAGCCGCACCTACACCCTGCGGCTGCGCCGCACCGAGGACGGCCAGCTGCGGATCGAGCTCAAGCCCCTGGACGGGCCTCCCCGCTACTTCAAGGACCTGCGGGAGCTGGGGGCCTACCTCCGCCGCGAGTGGCCGGAGCCCCCCGCGGGCTAGTCGGGAGCGGCCGACCGGCCCCCTGTCCATCCGCCGGCTAACGGATCGCGAGCAGGGTGAAGGCGGCGTCGGCAGGGGCGCCGGTGCTGTCGTAACAGGTCACCCGCGCCGTGGTATTGGGACTGGAAGCGACCCAGTAGTAAATCTTGCAGTGGGCGGCCCCGGCACCGTATCCGGTCACCTGCATGCTTCCGCCGGGATCATCGGCGGGATTCAGCGCGAGGTCGGGGATGGTCACGTCGTAGACCCCGGTGGACACCTTGTGCGCGGTAATCGTCCCGCCGGCGGAATTAAACTGCAGGGCGGCGTTCGCCGTCCCCCCCGCGCTAACCCAGACGTAGGCCAGCTTCCCCCGCTGGCTGGGCAGCGCCTGCATCGTCGCCTCGACCGCCGCCAGTTTGGCCTCGAGTTCGTTGACCGCGTCCCGGAGCGCCTGGAAGTTGGCGTTCATCTCCGCCGACTTGAGCTCGTCCCCGGGCGCGAAGGTGTGGGGGAGGGTCACCGCCATCCCCCAAAGCCCGAGCGTGCCCAGGAAGGCCCCGAGCGCCAGATACTTGAACCTCTTCATTCCCTGCCTCCCTCCTCAGTTGAACGTGGCCCCGCCGTCGAAGGTGCAGCCGCTGTCGAAGTGGGCCGGCTGGCAGCCGTCGGCGGCGCCGCCTCCCGTGCCGCAAGCGGCCAGCAACCCGAGCAGGAGCAAAAACCCCAAACCCTTCCACCAACCTCGCATCTCCACCTCCCAGGCGGCAGGCTAGGAAACCAGGCGTGGCGAGAGCGTGGCGGATTAGAGTGGTGCCGTGAGGCCCAAGACCCTCGGCGAACTGAAAGCGAGCTACCCCCTGGAAAAGCTCCGCCGCTCGGTGCCGGAGGAGGTGCGGGAAAACCTGATCGAAAGGCTAAAATCCCGCGCTCCCCTGCTCCCCGGCATCCACGGCTACGAGGAGAGCGTCTTCCCCGCCCTGGCGGCCGCCATCCTGGCCGGCCACGACGTGATCTTTCTCGGTACCCGGGGCCAGGCCAAAAGCCGCCTCACCCGCCTCCTCCCCACCCTGCTCGACGAGGCCGTCCCCGCCTTGCCGACGCCGATGCGGGATAACCCGTTGAATCCGGTTTCCCCCGAGGGTAAACGCCTGCTTCGGGAAAAAGGGGACGAGGCCCCGATCGTCTGGCTCTCCCGCGAGGAGCGCTACCTGGAAAAGCTCGCCACCCCGGACGTCTCGGTGGCCGACCTGATCGGCGACCTCGACCCCATCAAGGCGGCGCGAAGGGGGCGGGAGCTGGCCGACCTCGAGGCCATCCACTACGGCCTCTTGCCCCGGGCGAACCGGGGCATCTTCGCGCTCCAGGAACTCCCGGACCTGGCCCCCAAGGTCCAGGTCGCGCTCTTTAACGTGCTGGAAGAGGGCGACGTGCAGATCCGGGGCTTCCCCTTGAGGCTTCCCCTCGACCTTTGGCTCGTCTTCACCGCCAACCCCGAGGACTACACCGCCCGCGGCCGCATCGTGACCCCCTTGAAAGACCGGATCGAGGCCGAGATCCGAACCCACTACCCGAGGACCCTGGAAGAGGGCCTCAAGATCACCCGCCAGGAGGCCAAGATCCCCGAGGAGGTCACCTTCCCCGAACCCCTTTTCCGGGTGGTGGAACGGCTCGCCTTCCTGGCCCGCAAAGACCCCCGGGTCGAGGCCGCCTCCGGGGTGAGCCAGCGGCTTCCCATCGCCTTCGCCGAGGCGGCGGCGGCGGGGGCGCTGAGGCGGCACCTGATCTACAACGACCCCGCCCTGGTCCGGCCCTACGACCTCCACAAGGGGCTCTTCGCGGTCACCGGCAAGCTCGAGCCGAGCTACGAGGGCGAGGCGATTGGGGAAGAGGCGCTCGCAAAAGACCTGCTGGAAAAGGCCTTCCTCGCCGAGTTCGGCACCGAGGGACTCGGCGAGGTCCGGGCCTGGTTCGCCCAAGGGGGCGCGCTCGAGCTCCCGGAAGGGCCCCTCGAGGCGGTCAAGGCGGCGCTTTCCCAGGTGCCCGGGCTGATCCCGCCGGAAGAAGACGAGGCGCTTGCCCTCTCGCTCGCCGAGGCGAGGCTTGAGGCGCTGGTGGGCGAGGGGTTTTTGACCCGGGAGGAGGGCCTTTTTCAAAAGCGATGAGCCCGGTGCGCTACCGGCAACGCGCCGGCCCGCCGAGTGCGGCCGAGGTCTTTTCCTGGATCGCGGAAGACCTTCTCGACTCCGGCTACAAGGACCAGAGGCGCCGCTTTCAGCCCGAGCCCGGCCCCCTCACCGAGGAAGCGCTCCGCGCCCTCATCGAGCGGGCCTTTAAAGAACGGGGGCTTTCCCCGGAGGACGTCGAGGCGGCGATGACGCGCCTTTTCGAAGAGGGCTTTTTAAAGCGCGAGGGCACCACCGGCGAGGGCAAGGGGGGCCTGGTGCTCGGGCCCAAGGGGGAGCGGCTTTTGGGGGCGCGCTTCCTCGACCGCCTGCTCGGGGCCAAGGGGCGGGT
>JAMOVS010000155.1 GCA_027061845.1 Thermaceae bacterium | reverse complement strand
CTAAACTGTTCTTATGCTCTATACCCGCGAGCGGCTTCTCGCGATCGAGGACCGGGTGCTCGCCCCCTACGCCATGCGGGCCAGCCAGACCCGGGGCCGGGAGTACCCGGAGGAGGAGTCGGCCTTCCGCACCCCCTTTCAAAAGGACCGCGACCGGGTGATCCACACCACCGCCTTTCGCCGGCTGGAGTACAAGACCCAGGTCTTCGTCAACTACGAGGGCGACTACTACCGCACCCGGCTGACCCACACCCTCGAGGTGGCCCAGGTGGCCCGCAGCCTGGCCCGGGCGCTGGGGCTGAACGAGGACCTGGCCGAGACCGTGGCGCTGGCCCACGACCTCGGCCACCCGCCGTTTGGCCACGCCGGCGAGCGGGTCCTCGCCGAGCTGATGGCCGACCACGGCGGCTTCGACCACAACGCCCAGTCGCTTCGGATCGTCACCCACCTGGAAAAGCGCTACCCGGGTTTTCGCGGCCTCAACCTCACCTTCGAGGTGCGTGAGGGGATCGCCAAGCACGAGACCGCCTACGACGTGCCCGACAAGACCTTCGGTGAGGGCATGCCGACCCTCGAGGCCCAGATCGTGAACCTCGCCGACGAGATCGCCTACAACGCCCACGACCTCGACGACGGCCTCCGGAGCGGCCTCTTGACCCCGGGGCAGCTGGAGTCGGTGGGGCTTTTGGTCGAGGTCGCCGCCGAGGCCGAGCTCGAGCTCCCCCGGCTTGACGAGTTCTCCCGCCGGGTGCTGATCCGGGAGCTGCTCGGGGCCATGATCACCGACGTCATCCTCGCCACCGACGCCAACCTGAACCGCCACGGAATCGAAAGCGTCGAGGACGTGCGCCGCTTCCCCGCGCCGCTCGCCGCCTACTCCCCGGAGATGGCGGAAAAGGTGGCCGAGCTCCGCAACTTCCTCTACCAGAACCTCTACCGTCACTGGCGGATCGTGCGCCAGGTGGGCAAGGCCCGCCACGTCCTCCGAAGGCTTTTCACCGCCTACGTCGAGATGCCCGAGATGCTGCCCCCGAGCGTGCAGCAAGCGGCCGAGACCGAGGGGCTTCACCGCGCGGTCTGCGACTACGTCGCCGGCATGACCGACCGCTTCGCCCTCGACGAGTACGCCCGGCTCTTCGACCCCTACGGGCGCTGACGGCGCCAGAGCGCCATGGCCCGGATGGGGATGCCCAGCTCGATGGTCTCGGCCTCCTGGCCGGGCCGCAGCAGGTAGATCCGCGAGCTGCCCCGCCGCACCGCGTAGACGGTTCCGTCGGCGCCGGCGGCCAGGTCGACCAGGGCGTTTTCGTCCTCGTCCTCGGCCAGCGGCAGGGGGAAGCTGCCCCCCAGCACGCCGCCGGTGCTGAGCACCCGGACCTTCTTCGACAGGGCGTCGTAGATCAGCAGCTTCCCTTGGGCATCGACCCCCAGCCCCAGCAGCCGGCGGGGGCTGGGGTCGCTGGAGGAGACCGCCAGCACGAAACGGTCCTTGTAGTTGCCCTCGAGGTCCAGGCGCTGGATCTGGCGGGCCTCGAGGTCGAGCACGAAGAGGTCCTCCCAGGCGGCCAGCTGCTGGGCGTTTTGGAAGCTGCCCCGGCCGGGCCCGCGTCCGCCGAAGCGGAGCTCGGCCCGGCCCTCGAGGTCCAGCCGGGTGATGGTCTGGGTCTCGCTGTCCAGCACGAAGACGTGGCCCAGGCGGTCGGCGGTCACCGCGATCGGGTTGAAGAACTCGCCCAGCTTGAGCCCGTAGGAGCCGGTGGCCAGGACCTCGCGTCCCTCCGGGTCGAAGCGCCGCACCATGCCCCGGTCTTCGGAAAACTCGAAGAAGACCACCCAGACGTAGCCCTCGCGGTCCACCGCCAGGTCGTTGATGGCCTGGGTGGCGAACGCCCGCACCGGCAGCCCCTGGGTGTTTACCAGGCGCACGCTCCCCCCGGGGGCCTCCACCGCCAGCGCCAGCAGCTCCTGGTCCACGATGGCCTGCCGCTTGGCGTCGGGGAGGTTTTGCAGGGTGGCGATCACCTCGGCCAGGTCCGGCCTGCGCCTAGGGTCCTTGTCCAGCATGCGCAGGACGAGGTCGTTCAAGCTGGGGTGCAGGTCGGGGTTCTTCTGGATGGGGGGGATCGGCCGCTCGTGGATCTGCTTCCTGGCCACCTGCTCGAAGTCGCCCTGGAAGGGGGCTTCCCCCACCAGGGCCTCGTAGAGGACCACCCCCAGGCTGTAGACGTCGCTCTTCTCGTCCAGGGGGAGCCCCTTCGCCTGCTCCGGGCTCATGTAGGTGGGGGTGCCGATGCGAGCCCCCACCGTGGTCAGCCGGGTGAACTCCTTCCCGGCCGCGATGCCGAAATCCATCAAGCGGACCCCGGAGGAGTCGACGTCGCCGTCCTTCAACGCTTCCCGGTAGATCATGATGTTGCCGGGCTTCAGGTCGCGGTGGAGGAAGCCCTGGTTGTGCATGTACTTGAGGGCCTCCGCCACCGGCAGCAGGACCTTGAGCGCCAGCCCGGGGGTGAGCCTGCGGTCGGCGATCAGCTCGTCGAGGCTGGGCCCCTCGACCAGCTCCATGGCGATGAAGTGGGTGTCGCCGGCCTTGCCGTGTTCATATACCCGGATGATGTTGGGGTGCTTGAGCCTTTTCAGCACCTCGGCCTCGCGGTGCAGCCGGTGGAGAAAGCGGGGCTCGTTGGCGTAGCGCTCCTGGGGGATCTTGAGCGCGGCCACCAGCCCGTCGGCCCGGCGTTTGGCGCGGTAGACGGTGGCCATCCCGCCGGTCCCCAGCTTGCCCATGATCTGGTAGCGCTCTTCCAGCGACTCCCGCTCCGAGGGGGGGCGCAGGCGCCGCTTCCGGCGCCGGGGCAGGAGGTTCGGGATGTAGCGCTCCCGGGGGGTGATCAGGCTCCCCACCCCGAGCAAGGTCAGGGCCAGGAGGCCGTAGGGTTCCGCGCCCACGCCCAGCAACAGCCCCACGTCGGCGAGGAAGATCAGCAGGGCGAAGCCCATCAACGCCCCCGAACCCAGCCGGAGCAGGAGCAGCAAGGTCAAGACGTAGAGCGCGAGGGAAAGTACGTAGGAGGGCGCGGGCATGGCCTTTCCATTTTAAATACCAAGCCAAAGTGCCGCCTTGGCCGGTGGCGAATCACCCGCCGGACGGAAAACGCCTTGATACACTAAGCTTCCAGCAATGCGTGAGGTCCTGGCCATCCCCGCATTCCGACGTTTCTTCATCGCTTCGCTGATCACCCTGGCGGGGGACCAGCTTCACCGCATCGCGCTCTTCGTCCTGGTCTACCAGAAGACCGGCAGCACCGCCTCGGTGGCGGCGGTGCTCTCGGCCCAGCTGGTGGTGGACGTCTTCCTCAGCCCCCTGCTCGCCACCTGGGCAGAGCGAAAGGAGCGGAGGGGGCTCTACGTCGCCTCGCAGCTGATCCAGGGGTTTTTGGTGCTTTTGATCCCGCTCTGGGGGGTGCAGAGCCTCTACCGCCTCTGGGGGTTGGTCTTCGTCATCCACGTCTTCCAAAAGCTCGAGTACCCCCTGATCGCCGCCATCACCCCGGAGCTGGTGCCCCAGTCCCTGCTCGACGAGGCCAACGGGTTGCTGGCCTCGGCCCAGCGTTTTGCCGAGGTCGCGGTGGTGGGGCTCGCCGGCTTGCTGGTGGCCGCCATCGGGCCCATCTTCGCCTTCTACCTCGACGCCCTGAGCTTCTTCGTGACCGCCCTCTTGCTGCAGGGGCTGCCCCGCATGGAGCCCAGCCTGCGCGGCGGCGGCAGCTACTGGGCCCAGGTCAAGGAGGGCTTTCGCTTCATCTACCAGCACCCGGTGCTGCGGCGGGTGCTGGGGGCGCTTTTCATCGCCGCCCTTTTGGGGTCGGTGGAGAACGTCCTGGGGGTGGCGCTGGCGGTGAGCGTGCTGAAGGTGGGCTCGGCCGGCTACGGCGTGATCGAGATGGCGCTCGCCCTGGGGGCGGTCCTGGGGGCGGTCTGGGTGCCGCGCTGGACCCGCAAGCTCGGTCGCGAGCGGGTCTTCGCCTACTCCTTCCTGTTCTTCGGCCTGGGCATCGCCTCGGTGGGGCTGATCCCCTTCTTCCTCTGGGCGGTGGCCGCCTACTTCCTCAGCGGGGTGTTCAACCAGGGGTTTTTGGTGCCGCTGCGCAGCATTTTGCAGGTGGAGACCCCCAAGCACCTGGTGACCCGGGTCTTCGGCGCCGTCGGCTCGATCTCGGGCACGGCGGTCTTGATCGGGATCATGGGGGGCGGGGTGGTGGCCGACCGGATCGGCGTCCTGCCCACCTACGTCCTGGCCGGGGCCGGGGTCGCGCTGGTCGGCGTCTACCTGCTGCTGACGGCGCTGCGGAGCCTCAGCCCTCGGTGAGCCAGCGGGCGGCCTCGAGGGCGTGGTAGGTGAGGATGAACTGGGCGCCGGCGCGGCGGATGCCGGTGAGGGCCTCGAGCACCACCCTCCGTTCGTCGAGCCAGCCCCTCTCCGCCGCCGCCTTGATCATGCTGTACTCGCCCGAGACCAGGTAGGCGGCGATGGGCTTGGCAAAGCGCTCCTTCAAGAGCCGGACCAGGTCGAGGTAGGCGAGCGCCGGTTTCACCATCAGCATGTCGGCGCCCTCGGCGTCGTCAAGCGCGGCTTCGCGGAGGGCGTCCCAGACGCCGGCGGCGGGGTCCATCTGGTAGCTCGAGCGGTCGCCGAAGGCGGGAGCGCTGTCGGCGGCGTCGCGGAAGGGACCGTAGAAGGCGGAGGCGTACTTGACCGCGTAGGAAAGGATCGGCGTGCTAGAAAAACCGGCCTGGTCGAGCGCCTGGCGGATGGCCCGGACCTGGCCGTCCATCATCGCGCTGGGGGCGACCACGTCGGCGCCGGCCCGGGCCTGGCTGACGGCGGTCTTGCCCAGAAGTTCGAGGGTGGGGTCGTTGGCCACCTCGTCGCCGATCAGGACGCCGCAGTGGCCGTGGGAGGTGTACTCGCAGAGGCAGGTGTCGGCGATCACCAGCAGGTCGGGGTAGTGGAGCTTGATCGCCCGGGTGGCCTTTTGCACCACCCCTTCGTCGTCGTAGGCGCCGTGGCCGAGTTCGTCCTTTTCTTCTTGGGGAAGCACCCCGAAGAGGATGACCCCGCCGACCCCGGCTTCGCGGGCCTGGCCGGCGGTCTCGACCAGGCTCTCCAGGCTGTGGCGGTACTGACCCGGCATCGAGGCGATGGGCTCCGGGTTTTTTCCCAAGTGGACGAAGAGGGGCTGGACCAGGTTGCGGGGCTCCAGGGTGACCTCGCGAACCAGCCGGCGGATCGCCGGGTTTTTCCGCAGGCGACGGGGACGTTCCATAGCGAGGGATAGTTTACCCGAGCCCTATAATGGCATCCTGGAGGCGGGATGAATCTCAAGAAGCTGATGAAGGAGGCGCAGAAAGCACAGGCGCGGGCGGCCGAGGTGCAGGAGAAGCTGGCGGCGGCCCGGGTCGAGGGCACCGCCGGGGGCGGCCTGGTGCGGGCGGTGGCCGACGGTCACGGAGCCATCCTGGAAATCGAGATCCAGCCCGAGGCCATCGACCCCGAGGACCCGGAGGCGCTGGCCGACCTGGTCCTGGTGGCGGTGCAGGACGCCCAGCAGAAGGCCAAGGAGCTCGCCGAGCGCGAGATGCAGAGCACCA
>JAMOVS010000154.1 GCA_027061845.1 Thermaceae bacterium | reverse complement strand
AAAGGAAAGCGCCCGGCCTTTCGGCCGGGCGTTTTGGTGGGCGCGAGAGGACTTGAACCTCTGACCTCCGCCGTGTCAAGACGGCGCTCTAGCCACCTGAGCTACGCGCCCTTGTCCTGGAGGCGCCGGCCGGATTCGAACCGGCGAATCGAGGTTTTGCAGACCTCTGCCTTACCACTTGGCTACGGCGCCCCGCAGCCGAAAATCATGCTAGCATGCGCTATAGCCGCCGTCAACAAGGCGGTTTCCGGAGGGAGTTCGTGGAGCCTGGTGAACTTCAGGTGGAGACCCGGCGCGGGTACCGCATGCCTTTTTCCAAGGGGCTGATCGCCGAGTCGTTGATGCGGGCGGGGGTCGACCCCGAGGTCGCCCGCGGGCTCGCCCATCGCCTCGAGGCCAGCCTTTTGGAGCGCGGCCGCCGGGTGGTCGCCAGCGACGAGGTCAAGGAGACGCTCGCCGCCTGGCTGCGCGAGCTGGGCGACGAGGCCGCGGCCGAGCGCTTTCTGAAGCAGACCCAGGCCTTCGAGGAGATCGTGGTCGAGGACGAGGAGGGCGCCCGGCCCTTCTCCAAGGGGGTGCTGGCGCGGAGCCTCGAGGACGCCGGCTTCGACCTTCCCGAGGCCTACGAGCTGGCGAAGAAGGTCGAGACCAAGCTGCGTGAGCGCGGCGTGCGCCGCATCACGGGGCGGGAGCTCGAGGAGCTGGTGGCGGAGACGATCGCCGAGAGCCGGGGCAAGGCCGCCGCCGCCCGCTACCGCGAGCGGATCGCGTATCTGGGCGGCGTCTTCGTCAGCGAGCCCGAGGGGGAGCCCCGGGTGCCCTTTTCCAAGGGCATCCTGGCCCAGTCGGTAATGAGCGCCGGGCTCACCCCAGAGCGGGCCTACCGCATCGCCCGGGAGGTCGAGCGGCAACTCATGGAGCGGGGCAAGCGCACCATCCGCCGCGACGAGCTCCGCGACCTCGTGCACACCCGGCTCAAGGAGGAGGCCGGTCCCGAGATCGCCCGCCGTTACCTGCTCCTGCGCCTGGCCCGCCGGCTCGACCGCCCCATCCACATCCTGATCGGCGGCGTCACCGGGGTGGGGAAGAGCGCCCTGGCCTCGGCGCTGGCCTGGCGGCTGGGCATCACCCGGATGATCAGCTCCGACTCGGTGCGGGAGATCCTGAGGGCCACCGTGCCCCGGGACCTGGTGCCCACCCTGCACGTCTCCACCTTCGAGGCCTGGCGCTACCTGGCCCAGGGCGAGGTGCCCAAGGACCCGAGCCCGGAAGTGGTCATCCGGGGCTACCTGGACCAGGTGGCCCGGGTGGCGGTGGGGCTTCGGGCGATCCAGGACCGGAGCGCCCGCGAGGCCACCCCGATCGTGATGGAGGGGGTGCACGTGGTGCCCACCCACCTGCCGCACCAGAGCGAGGTCATCCAGGTGCCGATGATCGTCGTCCTGGAGGACGAGGAGGTCCACCGCTCGCGGTTTTTGCTGCGCGAACGCGAGACCCGGCACCGCCGGCGGCGGGAGCGTTACCTGCGGCACTTCCGGGAGATCCGCTGGATGCAGGAGTACCTGGTGGATCTCGCCCGCGAGGCGGGGATCCCGGTCATCCCCGGCGAGGACCACGACAAGGCGGTGGAGAAGGGCCTCGAGGTGCTGGTGGAGCGGGTGGCCGAGGTCTACCCCCTGCTGGAGGCACGGCGGTGAAGCGCGGGCTGGTCGTCCTCCTGGGCCTGCTCGCGTTTTGGGCCCTGGCCGCCAACGCCGCCTACCTCGAGCGCTTCGACTGGGCCTGGCGGCTGGTCAAGGACGTCTACTACGACCCCGCCATCGGCGGCCTCGACTGGCAGGCGGTCGGCGAGCGCTACCGCGAGCGGGTCCGGAAGGCCAAGAGCTGGGCCGAGGTCTACCGGATCATCGCCGAGATGTACCAGGAGATCAACGACGGGCATACCGCCTTCCTGCCGCCCTGGGAGGCCAAGGAGGTCCTCTCCGCCGGGGCCTGTTACCCGATCCCCTACCCCGAGGCCTGGGAAAAGCCGGTGCCCCAGGTCGAGCCGCCGGAGGGCGTCGGGACGTCCGCCGGGGGCGGCGATTACTGGGGCGGCGCCGAGGCCCGGGTCGAAGACGGTGTGCTCTACCTCCGCCTGCCCGACCTGGTGGCGGCGGAGAACTACCAGGTCCTGGCCTCCGCCATCGAGGCGCACGACGGGGAAGTCGTCGGCTACGTGCTCGACCTCCGGGGCAACCCCGGCGGCCTGGTCTACGAGATGGCCCGGACCGCGGCGCTTTTCACCCGCGGCTGGCTCTGGCGGCTGGTAATGCGGGGGATGGGGGCGATCCCCGAGCCGACGCTGCCGTTTTGGGGGACGCCGCCGGCGAAAAAGCCCCTCGCCGTTTTGATCGACGGCGAGGTGAACTCGGCCGCCGAGGGGCTTGCCGGTGGGCTGAAGGAGAGTGGCCGGGCGGTCTTCTTCGGCGAGCGGACCGCCGGCAACACCGAGGCGCTGCTGCCCTACTGCTTCCCCGAGGGGGCGGTGGCGCTGGTGGCGGCGGGGGTGCTCGCCCCCCTCAAGGGCCCCACCTGGGAGGGCCGCGGGGTCGAGCCCGACTACGAGCTGGACCCCGACGAGGCCCTTAGCGCTGCGATTCAGTACCTGAAAGACGCCACGCGATAAGGGGCGAGAGCAGCCCCATCAGGTAGCCGAAGAAGAAGGCCTCGGGGCTGGCCGCCTGGTTTTTGAGCACCCAGGGGGCGAAAAGCTCCACCGCCCCGATGCCGATGGCCAGCACCACCATCAGCGGCACCACCCGGGGGCGGCCGTTATAGAGCAGGGTTCCGGCCCCGAGCATCAGCCCCACCGAGAAGGCGGAGCCCTCCCGGTGGTTCTTCAGGATGCCCCAGTAAAGGAACAGGAGGGCCCCGGCCCAGACCAGCATCCGGGCCAGCCAGGCCGGCCTCATGACCGTCGGCTCCAGTAGAGGAGAAGAATTTCGGCCAGGGTGAGCCCGACGCCGCCCCAGCCCACCTGGGCTTCCCCGGCGGCGAAGCCCAGGGGAATGCTGATCAGCCCGATGATTAAAAAGTAGGGGGCGTACTTGGGGTTGACGGTGAGCCCCAGCAAAAAGGCCACCAGAAACCCCGCCGGCCCCGGCGGCAAGCTGGAGCCCACCGCCAGCACGAGATACATCACCAGCAGGGTGATCGCAAGGCCTAAAAAGTAGGCCCCGGGGAACGGCTCGCGAACGCGCTTCGACTCCATCGCTCTGAGCTTACTCAAGGCCGGCGGCGGCCGCCACCGCCTCGACCCGGGCGGGGATGGGATCGGGGAGCCTGACCTCGCGCTCGGCGGTGCCGGGGTCCTTGAGCCCGTGGCCGGTCAGGGTGAGCACCACCCGGCTTTCCGGGGGGATTTTCTTTTCTTTGAGCCAGCGCCAGACCCCGGCCAGGCTGGCGGCGCTGGCCGGCTCGACGAAGATGCCCTCCTCGCTCGCCAGGTAGCGCCAGGCGGCGAGGATCTCCTCATCAGGGACCGCTTCGATCGCGCCCCCCGACTCGTCCCGGGCGGCGAGCGCCCCCTGCCAGCTCGCTGGGTTGCCGATCCGGATCGCGGTGGCCACCGTCTCCGGCTTTTCCACCGGGTGCCCCTTCACGATCGGCGCCGCCCCCTCGGCCTGAAAGCCGAGCATCCGGGGCAGGCGGGGGATCTCGCCAGCGGCGTGGAGCTCGCGGTAGCCCTTCCAGTGGGCGGTGATGTTGCCGGCGTTGCCCACCGGCAGGGCGTGGAACTCGGGGGCGTCGCCGAGGTCCTCCGCCACCTCGAAGGCGATCGTCTTCTGGCCCTCGATGCGGTAGGGGTTGATCGAGTTGACCAGCGCCACCGGGTAGCGCTCGGTGAGCTCGCGGACGATCCTTAAGGCGGCGTCGAAGTTGCCCTCGACCTGGACGATGGTGGCGCCGTGGACCAGGGTCTGGGCCAGCTTGCCGAGGGCCACGTAGCCCGCCGGTAGCACCACGATCGCCTGAATCCCGGCGCGGGCGGCGTAGGCGGCGGCCGAGGCCGAGGTGTTGCCGGTGCTGGCGGCGGCCACCGCCCGGGCCCCCTCCTCCACCGCCTTGGAGACCGCCAGCGTCATGCCCCGGTCCTTGAAGGAGGCGGTAGGGTTCAGGCCCTCGTACTTGGCAAAAAGCTGGATCCCCTGTTCCCGGGCCTCCGGGGGACCCTTGAGGGGCAGGAGGGGGGTGCTCCCCTCGAGCAGCGAGACCACCGGGGTCTTCGGACTCACCGGGAGGTAGTCGCGGTAGCGCTCGATTAGCGGTTGCCGCAAGTTAGAGCTCCTCGAAGGTGGTGATCGGCTCGCTGGGGGCGGGGACCGGGGCCGGGGCCGGACTGTGGCCGGGGTAGCCCTCGATCAGCCGGAAGAGGTCGGCGAGTACCGCGCCGGCGGTGGCCACCCCGCCAGCCCCGGGGCCGGTGAGCACCACCTCGCCGACGGCGTCGCCGCGGAAGAGAAGGGCGTTTTGCGCCGCCGGGGTGGCCAGCGGGTGGCCCTTGGGCACCTTGACCGGGCGCACCTTGGCCCGCCAGCGGCCGTCTTCGCCGAAAAGGCTCGCCACCAGCCGGATCGGCGTGCCGCGATCGGCCGCCTGCATCACCTGGTCGGCCTTGAGGTGGGTGATGCCCTTGGTGTTGGCCCGCACCTCCTCCCAGGGAAACTCGGGGTCGGCGATCAGCCGGGCCAGGATGGTGAGCTTGTGGGCGGCGTCGATGCCGGCCACGTCGAAGAGGGGGTCGGCCTCGGCGTAACCCTTCTGCTGGGCTTCCTCCAGCGCCTCCCCGAAGCTGTGCCCCGCCTCCATGCGCGCGAGGATGTAGCTGGTGGTGCCGTTCAACACCCCGTGAAGCTCCAGGGGGTAGTTGCCCCGCAGGCTCCCGGCCATCACCTCGACCGCCGGGCTCCCCCCCATGACCGCGGCCTCGTAGTAGAGCATGCCGTCCTCGGCGTAGGGCCTGAGGTCGTCCCAGGCCTCGGCGAGCAGGGCCTTGTTGGCGGTGATCACCGGGATGCCCTCGCCCAGGGCGTAGTCCACCAGGTCGAAGGCCTTGCCGGTGCCCCCCATCAGCTCCACCACCACCTCGGCGTCGCGAAGCACCGCGTTCGCGTCGGTGGTGAGCAGGTTTCGCGGCACCCACTCGGGGCGTTCCTTTTCCGGGTTTTTGACCAGGATTCCGGTGAGGTTGATGGTGGTGGCCAGCGCTTCGAAGCGCTCCTCGCGTTCCTGGAGCAGCTTGATGAACTCCGCGCCCACCGTACCCGCGCCCAAGAGGGCGACGTTCAGGCGTTCCATGTGGGGATTATACGCTGGGATCAGGCCGGCCCGATCGGCGAAGCCGCCCGTCCGGCGCCGGGCCCGGTCCCTGGGAAGTCTCGACGAAAATGCCCTCCTGTGCTAAAATAACCTATGCCCAAGGGGTTTAACCCCGCTTGGGCCCAAAACGTGGGGGCGAAGTTGGGTTCGACGGGGTACGACCGACGGTGTGGCTGCGGGCCGAGGTTGCGGGTGGCCTCGTAAAAAACCCGCAAACGGCATAAGTGCCGACACCAACTACGCTCTGGCGGCTTAATCCCCGCCACCGCCCTAGCCAGCCCTGCCGGAGGCTCGGCTAGCGGCGGACCCAAATCCGGCTCGGGCGGTGCGACGCCTCCTAAGCACCGCCGACACCCCAAGGAGGCTCGGCCGGGGACGCCTGTCCGTGGGCTAAGCCCCGGCGACACCC